>NZ_JBRKIS010000030.1:0-200015 GCF_052983315.1 Sinomicrobium endophyticum | reverse complement strand
GAGTATCTCTCGGCATCCGGTATAGGTAAATTATTGGATAATAACCTGCCAGAGCTTGCGCCCCAATCCAAATATTCCTGGAGCGATGTCTTGTATTCATTGCTAAGCATTTACTTATGTGGTGGCGACTGTATCGAGGATCTTCAAACCCATCTTAAACATCATTTCAAAGGCAATCCTTACCTGAATATGCCTAGTTCCGACACGATGCTACGGCGTATAGGTAATTTATCCGAACCCACTGCCCAATGTAAGACCAAAAGAGGTTCTGTACTTCACACATACAGCACCCACTCGGTCTTGGGGCAATTGAACATGGAGGTATTGAAACATTTGGGTGTTTTTAAACAAAAGGAACTCCTGGTGGATTATGACAATACCATCATTTTCAATAAAAAAAAGGATAGTAAAATGACCTATAAGCGTGCCCCGGGGTATCAACCCGGGGTCTGCACCATTAATGAGAACCAGGTCCTTTACATAGAAAACAGGAACGGGAACAGTGACGCAAAGTCCTTTCAGTGGGATACATTATCTCGCCTGTTCCATTTGTTGGAAGCTAATATAGACCGTAAAATTGACCACTTCAGGGCCGATGCTGCTTCCTATCAATATGATGTTGTGAAATTAGTGCAACAAAAGGTAAGGTACTTTTACATTGGCTGTAAAAACAGTTATGTGGAAAAATATTTCAAAAAAGTAGAAAGTTGGGACACCATATCGGATGCCAATAATAACGTTATGGAAATTGGACAGGTTTTAGTGACCCCATTCGAACAACAGGCCAAAAAGGCCGGGGAAAAACCTGTCCAATACAGACTGGTGGTCAAGCGGTCGTTCAAACCTACAAAACAAACCGATGCTTTTACCGGGGATGCTTATCAATACCGCGCCATACTCACCAATAACCTTGAACTCCATATCACCGAACTGGTTCGGCTCTACAATCACAGGGGGAACATGGAGCGTCAGTTTGATATCCTCAAGAACGATTTCGGGTGGGACGGGATGCCTTTCTCCGCCTTGGGCAAGAATACCGTTTTTTTATATTTAACAGCAATCTGCCGCAACCTTTACCATCATATCATGGAATGCTTTTCCTCCAAATACAAAACACTAAAGCCTTGCTATCGTGTTAAAAAATTCCTTTTTAGGTTTATCCTCCTGCCATCAAAATGGATAAAACGTTCCAGACAAGTATCCCTCAGGGTTTATGGAAATATGCCCTTAAAAACTTAGCTGGCAAAAACAAAAACGCTCCGTAAAATAATGACCTCCACAGAGAAAGTATAAAAACTTTAACAGGGGAAGTATGCCCCAACATTTAAAAAGATATCGGAAACCTACAAAAAAAGCAACGTTTAATCCTTAAAGCACCAAAATCAAAACGGGGGGTAATGATTTACTATAGACATGCGGATTTTAGGATTCATCGGGATGCTCCCTTTAGGGTTGGGGGTAACAAATCGAGGAATTACCGAAATTCAATTTTCCTCATATACTCCAATAAAGAGTTCAATACTAAAAGGAGGAAAAAAACAGAACATTTCCGTTTTCTCCCTCCTTTTTTTGTTATACTTAAAGACCTGTAAAAACAGCTCTAAAATCTCACATCTGATATCTAAATCATTTCAACATATTAATGACTTCCTGGTTTGCCTTTCGTATCCTTTTAACATCCATTTTATCTTCTTTCCGGTCATAGGTCATCAATCCGTTCACTTCTCCCTCCACGTCGGTCGTCTGGGTATATACTGCCCCGGAAAATCCGGCAGGAACAAGCTTTTTAAGTTTTTCGGCATATTTTACGTATTCGTCCGTAACCTCTTTGGAATTTTTGAACTGTACATATCCCCAGTTGTTGTCGGTGTCCCACAGGTGTCCTTTCATCGGCAATCCGATACCCCCGTATTCTCCCAGTACGGTTACCCTGTTGGCGTCGTAAAGGAACAGGTCCGGTTGCGGGTAGTTGTGCAGGTCGAGGATATCCCCTGTCCGGAAGTGATTCCCGCCACTTGCGGAATTCACTAATCTGTTTGGGTCGTAGCTTTTGGTCCACTCCGTAATTTCTTCGGTCTTAAACTGTCCCCATGCCTCGTTGAACGGCACCCACACTACGATACTCGGGTAAGAATAGAGATAGTCCATGATTCCCTTCCATTCTTTCCGGTATATCTCTTCGGACTTCGCTGTTCTCCGGTATTCATTGCCCTCGTAATAGCTTCGCATCTGCCAGTCTTTCTGCCTGTCACCGTTAGGCATATCCTGCCATACGAGTATGCCCAGCTCATCGCAATGCGTATACCAACGGGCGGGCTCTACTTTTACGTGCTTGCGGATCATGTTATAGCCCATTTCCTTTGTCTTTACAATATCGTATTTCAGGGCCTCATCTGTCGGTGCGGTATAGAGTCCGTCAGGCCACCATCCCTGGTCCAGCGGGCCGAAATGAAAGTAATCCTTGTTGTTCAACTGCATGCGGACCACCCCGTTCTCATCCCGCTTCGTAGAGATCTTACGCATGGCAAAATAACTTTTGAACTCATCGGTCAATCCTTTATTCTTACCGATCAGTTTTACCGTTGTCTTGTATAAAAACGGGGATTCCGGCGACCATAATTTGGGATTATCCATAACAATTTCAAATGCTTCATTGGCCGAGGCCTTTACTTTGGCCACTTCCATAGTCCCGTCCAATACGGTTACTTCCACAAGATCTCCGTATTCGGGATTGGAAATATCCGCAGTAAACTTTACGAAATTACGGTCTATATCGGGAACTACCCTCAAATCTTTTATATGCTTTTCCGCAACGGGTTCCAACCATACGGTCTGCCAGATACCGGTTACCGGGGTGTACCAGATTCCTTCCGGCTTTTTCACCTGTTTTCCCCTGGGCTGCGTTCCTTCATCCGAAGGGTCCCATACACGAACCGTCAGTTCCTGCTCACCGCTTTCTTCCAGGAAAGGTGTGATATCTATCGAAAAGGGTTCGAAACCACCGGTATGTGTAGCAATCTTAATATCATTCAACCATATATCTGCCTGCCAGTCTACCGCTCCGAAATTTAGCTTAATGTTCTTCTCTTTCCATGCAGTAGGCACGCTGAAATTCCTGTTATACCAAAGCACATTAGATGCCCCCACTTCTTTCATTACCCCGGACAGGCTGGATTCTACGGCAAAAGGGACAAGTATTTTCCCCTGATTTTCTTCAGGACGTGCTTTCTCCCGGGGAGTTATACTGTAATTCCAGAGTCCGTTAAGGTTTTGCCATTCTTTGCGTTCCATTATAGGTCTCGGATACTCGTTCAGCACATTCTCCGGATCTACTTTTGCCGCCCATTCCGTTTTTATTTTGTTTCCGGCAGGTTTCCATTGGGCATAGGATAAATGACAAACTATAAGTAAAGACAGAAATAGTATTCTACGCATACTTCTTTTGTTTTGCATGGTATAATTGTATTTAGAGTTAACAATTTTAAATTTTGACGAAAAATTTAAAGAAATTTTCCAGAGCAGTGACAGCTATTATGAACGTGCTAATGCTGCCCGGGCACAAAAAAATCGCGGGTTTACCGCTTAAATTTTATCGAAATCTAAAGTATATGAAGTGTTCTTTACAAAAGCCGTTGTTCATCTCATATTTTCTTCTAAACGGTTCAAATTTGTGTTTTTACCCGAAATCGGGACGATTTGCACATATCTTGACACGATCGGAACAAATCAATTCCGTACATTTTGATCGCAAATCTTGAGCTTATTACAATGAAGTTTAAAACGGTAAAAAAAATACCGGATTTTTAATGAGCTTAATATTAAATTTCTTGAAAAACAGTAATAAATTTAAAACTATTTGTAATTTAAGCCGGAAATCAGGCGCCGTTCCGGCAAATCAAAAGGTATAGAAGAGCAAGTAACATAATTACGGACTACGGAAGGAATAGAAACCCGTTTGGGATACAGGAGTACAAGTCCGCTCTTCGGGTCCGGAAAAACATGTAAGAAGTTTTAACCCAAATAACAAAAACAGTTTTAATTATGGAAGAAAAGAATGGCAAAAGCCCATCCAAACCTTCAAATTCCAGAAGAAACTTTATTAAAAGTGCTTCTGTTGCCGCTGCCGGTTTTTACATCGTACCCCGGCACGTTTTAGGCGGCCCCGGTTTTATTGCTCCAAGTGACAAATTGCTGATCGCCGGTGTAGGTGCCGGAGGTAAAGGTGGCGACGATATCCGGAAATTTGCAGAGGGAGGCAATGCGGAAATAGCATTCCTTTGCGACGTGGATGATCGTCAGGCCAAGCAAAACAGAGAATTATTTCCAAAAGCCAAATACTACAAAGACTGGAGGGAACTTTACGATAAGGAAAGTAAACATTTTGATGCCGTTTCGGTAGGTACTCCGGATCATACGCACGCCATCATTGCATTTCACGCGATGAAAATGGGGAAGCACGTATACGTACAAAAACCGCTTACTCATGACATTCACGAAGCTTACATGATGGGGAAAGCTGCCAAAAAATACAAGGTAGTTACCCAGATGGGAGACCAGGGTTCTTCCAACGACGGAATACGAACCATGAAAGAATGGTATGAAGCGGGACTTATTGGAGATGTCCACACTATCAACTGCTGGACCAACCGTCCCGTATGGCCTCAAGGTATACAATGGCCCAACGAGAAGCCTCCTGTTCCTGCCGGACTGGACTGGGACCTGTGGTTAGGAACCGCACCTTACAGGGAATATCAGGATATGGTTGTGCCGTTCAACTGGCGAGGTTGGTGGGATTACGGTACCGGAGCACTCGGAGATATGGCCTGCCATATCGTAGGGCCCGTATTTAAAGTACTGGAACTAGGTTTCCCTACGGAAGTTAACTGTAGCGTAAGCACACCTTATGTAGACAACTTCAAAGCCGGATATTTCCCCGATAGCGCTCCGCTTTCTTCTTCCGTACACTTCAAATACGAAGGTAAAAAAGGAGAAGAGATCAAATTGAACTGGATGGACGGAGGTATTCAACCCGAACGTCCTGAAGAATTAGGGCCTAACGAAATAATGGGAGGTCATAACGATCTGGGTAACGGTGTTATTTTTGAAGGAACGAAAGGAAAAATGATGTGTGGTGTATATGGAGACGATGCACAATTGTTACCCACAAGCCGCAACCAGGAAATCAATGTTCCTCAAAAGTACAAACGAATCCTCGGGCAGGCCAACGGCCATTACAAGCAGTGGGTAGACGCTTGTATTGCCGGTTACGGAAAGCAGGAAGTAGATTCGCCGTTCGTAGGGTATGCAGTACCTCTTACACAAAGTATACTGATGGGTAACCTGGCTATCCGAAGCTTTAACCACAGGGAAGAAGTAGAGGGAAAAATAACGTATCCAGGAAGAGGAATTACCCTGCAATGGGACGGTGTCAACAGAAGAGTTACGAATTTCGAACCCGCCAACCAATACGTAAAACGCGATTACCGCCAGGGTTGGCCAGACCTGGAACTCTAAACCGAAAAGCTAACCGACTTAACAAGTCATAGATATCAAAAACAACGGGATCGGGAAAAGTATGAAAAATGGCTGTTTCCCGGTACCGTTTTTTAAAATATGAGATTACGAACCTTAAAGCCATAGGTTTTAGCAGCAATGCGATTGCTTTTGGCTATGGAATTGATCCGGTTATAAAGAGAATTTAATCTAACGATATTACGGTATGCTTTGTAAAACAGCACTACAGGAACCTTTGCCTTTATATATGAAACTCTTCTGTTCTGTTTTTACACTCTTCTTTTTTACTTTTTCTCCGGCTCAGAGTGGTTACCCGGTGCCGGAAAAAACACCTGTGAGGCTCTTTTATATTCAACACAGTAATAACCATAACACTTATGTTTACGATGCCAGGATGGAAGGAAAATCCATTAACAGGAAAAACCCGGTTGAAGCATATCGTATAGTGTATACCGAAGGTGGGATTAAAAGACCCCTGAATCTTGCGCAGAAGAAATTCGCATACGGTATAGTTACGGATTACCTGGAACCCGACCTCTATAAAATGTACCTGGCAGTATCCAAAAAATTAACGTTTTACCTAACCCTGGACAGCAACGGAAAACCAAAGGTGTATGTTACCGTTAACCAACGTAAAATGTACCTGGACCGGATGTTTGTACAGCTAAAGGACAAAACTACAGGGGTACATGTCAAAGCTGACTGGGTGCTGTTTGAAGGTAAAGATTTTAATACCATGAAAAAGGTATCCGAAAAAATCGGGGTAAATGATTAGGGCTTTTCTCCATATTACAGATATATTTTCATAGATAATCGGCATGGCATATGGAATCCGGGTATCTTCACAGGTGGTATTTTAAGGTATTACATACCGGGTATGCAGTAAAATCTCAAAATAAATACGTATTTTTATTATATTATTATGCTAATCCGTATTACTATGAAACTCCGTCGTACCGTTTTTATTTGCCTGCTTTTAATGATAACACTCACCTGCTATCAGCATTCAAAAGCCTGTACCCGTGTAGTCTATAAAGGTCCTGACGACCTCATTATTACTGCCCGGTCCATGGACTGGAAAGATGAAATAGACGCTAATCTCTGGATGTTCCCGCGTGGCATGAAACGTACCGGAGAAGTTGGTCCCATGTCCATAAACTGGACATCCCGGTACGGAAGTCTGATTGCCAGTGCATGGGATATGGCCACGGTAGACGGCATGAATGAAAAGGGACTCGTTGCCAATTTACTTTGGCTGGTGGAATCGGAATATCCGAAGTTCGATCCGAATGGGGCTAAACAAGGATTATCCATATCCGTATGGGCCCAATATGTGCTGGATAATTTTGCAACTGTAAATGAAGCCGTACAAAGCCTCCAAAAAGAAGACTTTGTTATCGTATCGGATTACATACCGGGCAGTACAAAATTCACCACACTGCATCTCTCCGTCTCCGATGCCCTGGGAGATAATGCTGTTTTTGAGTACCTTAATGGAAAACTGGTAATTCATCATGATCCTACTTACACCGTGATGACCAACTCTCCCGTATTTGAACAGCAACTTTCTATAAACGATTATTGGAAACAAATTCCCGGAACTACTATGCTACCGGGGACCAACCGGGCCGCAGATCGGTTTGTTAGAGCATCGTACTATATCGACGCTATTCCCAAAACCGATAATACCCGGATAGCCGTAGCCAGTGTATTCAGTGTTATTCGCAATTGCTCCGTTCCGTTCGGTATTTCTTCCGAGCAGGAGCCTAACATTTCCAGTACGAGATGGCGCTCCGTAGCGGATCAGAAAAATAAGGTGTATTATTTTGAAACCGTACTGACTCCTAATACTTTTTGGGTAAACCTTAATGAATTTGATTTTTCGGCAAATCAGAAAACCAAAGTACTTAAACTGGACAATTTTAAGACCTACAGCGGCGAAACCTCCGCAAACTTTGCAGAGGCTCCTCCTTTTACGTTCAAAGGAATATAATTTTTTTGTCCGTAGAGTAAAAAAAAGTCCCCTATGGGCTGCCTACCTCTTAAAGCCTATTAAAATTGAAGTGTGTACATTATATGGCCACTGCAGCATCTCGTATTATAAGTTCATACCAAAAAATGAGAGTTCCTTATGTTTTAATTATTAACTTTTCGTCTCAGATATTTATCACATGACGGGGAAATTCTTAAGTTTCATTTTACCATTCGTTTTTTTTGTGACAGCCACGCCATTGGTCGCTCAGATTTCTCCGGTACGTCAACAGCAGGACTCCACCGGCCAAAAGGGAAAACAGATATACCGGAATATTGAGGATTATTCCCGAAAAAGAGGTTTTACCCGTTTCCTTCATCGTCTCGTATTCCGTCCCGTAGACCAGAAAGAAAAATCGAGTGACCGGGAAAAGATCCTGGGGGAAGCCCCGGAAATGACCGTCGATTATTCTGCATACAACAAGAAAGTTATCCGGAATATTCATATAACCACCCTCGATCCGTTCGGTTATTCCATAGAGGACACCATACGACAACCGGAAAAATGGGTAGAACGGGTTGGGAACAGTATCCACCTCAAAACCAAAGAGACAACCATTAAAAACCTGTTGCTTTTTAAACGCGGTCAACAACTGGACTCCCTGTTTATCGCAGAATCGGAACGTTTGATAAGGCGTCAGCGCTTTGTACGGCAGGTGATTATCATACCGGTAGATGTACCCGGTAATCCCGATGCTGTAGACCTGCAGATCCGTGTTCTGGATTCCTGGAGTCTTACCCCGAGCGGCTCTGCCTCCTCATCCAGGACTTCTTTTGAACTTACCGAACGAAATTTTCTCGGTCTCGGACATGAATTCCGCAATGAATTTGAGAAAAGGCTCAACACCGGGGAAACCTCTTATCTCGGCCGGTATACCATACCGAACATTCTGAACACCTATGTACAGGCGCAACTGAATTACGAAATATGGAAAGGAGAAAACGTACGGAAAAGTTTCGGACTGAACCGGGATTTTTTCTCGGCTTACACCAGATGGGCAGGAGGTATTTACATAGAGGAAAACCTCGTACGTGATTCCCTGCCCGACACACAGGGCATATATGCCATGCAAAACATGAAATCGGAAACCCAGGACATATGGGGCGGATATTCTTTCGGGATACTTAAAGGTGAAACCGAAGAAAACCGGACAACCCGGCTCATTACTACGCTGCGCTATCTCAACCGTAATTATAAAGAAGTGCCATCCATCCTATACGATTCCGTAGGATACTTCTCGGATGAAAAATTGCTCCTGGCCAGTGTGGGGATATCCTCCAGGAAATTCGTACAGGACAAATTCCTGTTTAATTATAACATTGTAGAAGACATCCCCATCGGCCGTACTTACGGAATTACCTTCGGTACCCGGAGCAAAAATCACAGCAAGCAGTTTTACCTCGGGGGAAAATATGCTTTCGGGAATTACTACAAATGGGGATACTTCAATGTCAATGCGGAGATCGGTTCGTTTTATTACCGGAACAGGCGGCTACAAAGTGTATTGCGTCTGGATGGTCTGTATTTCAGTAATATCAAACCTTTAGGAAACTGGTACCTGAGACATTTTGCTCAGCCCGTTCTGGTTCTCGGGGACAGGAGAATGGGAATTATCACGGACCGGGTGGACATTAATGAAGAAAACGGTATTTCCGGGTTTGACAGCGAGACCCTTTTCGGTACCAAAAAACTCACTCTTACCTATCAGTTACAGGCATATTCGCCATGGAACGTTGCCGGTTTCCGCCTCAATCCTTTTTTTAACGTGAGTATGGGATTTATAGGGGACGAAAAAAACAGCCTGTTTAATAATACTGTCTACTCCAAGATCGGCATCGGACTATTGATCAACAATGATTACCTGGTATTTAATAACTTCCGGTTCTCCCTGGCTTATTATCCTTCTATCCCCGGACAGGGATATAATGTTATAAAAACCAATTCCATCAGCAATGACGACTTTATGCTTCCGGACTTTCAGGTCGGAAAACCTGCGGTTGTTCCCTATCAGTAGGAATTATCCGGTTATTGTTATCCCCGCCAGCAAGAGACCAACAGGCATCTCTATCCTTTTTATTATCTTTAAGAAAAAACCAGGACATTTATGAAATTTTTCATCAATAATCCCCACAAAGTGGTTGACGAGGGGATAGAAGGTCTGCTTACAGACCCAAGCCTTACCAAACTGGATACATTTCCGGAAGTAAGAGTAGTACTTCGTAAAAACACAGATAAAAATAAGGTCTCTGTAATATCCGGAGGAGGATCGGGGCACGAGCCTTCCCATGCCGGTTTTGTCGGAGAAGGAATGCTGACTGCTGCTGTTTGCGGTGATATTTTTGCTTCTCCGCCGGTAGATGCAGTGCTTTCGGCTATCGTAGCCACAACAGGCGAAAAGGGCTGCCTGCTTATCATAAAAAACTACACCGGTGACCGACTGAATTTTGGCCTGGCTGCCGAACAGGCACGTGCTTTGGGACTTAAAGTGGAAACAGTAATCGTTGGAGACGATATCGCTCTCGGACAGGACGTGGAGCAACGAGGATTGGCTGGTACGCTTTTCGTTCATAAAACTGCAGGTGCCCTGGCCGAATCCGGAAAATCGCTGGAAGAAGTAGCCCGGATGGCCAGAAAAGTAGCCACACAAACCTTTTCCATCGGTTTATCCCTGGAAGAAGGACAGAAATTCCAGAACCCGGAAAAATCGCGTTTGCAGATGACCGAAGCGGAACTCGGTCTGGGCATACATGGAGAACCGGGAGTGGAAACTATTAAAATGGGAGATGCCGATACCCTGATGGAAAAGGCTATTGAACGCCTGACCGCATACTTACCCCGGGAGAAAAAGGAATATGTATTGATGTTCAATAACCTGGGAAGTGTAACCCCCGTTGAAATGAACATTTTGCTCTGTGCTTTCCGGAAATCGGAACTGGCAAAACAGGTTAAATATCTCGTGGGTCCCGCCCCATTCATGACCTCTCTGAACATGAACGGTTTTTCCCTGTCTGTCCTGGAACTCGACACAGAAATTTCACAGGCTTTAAGAGCAAAGGCAGCCCCGGTTTCCTGGTTTATGCGTGAATTCGGACAAACTTCTTCCGTACCAGGTCCGGAACTTCCGAAAACCCTGCCCTTCTCTCCTTCCGAAGACAAAAGGGCTAAAAAAGTGATACAGACCATTGCCGAAGAATTGATAGTACTGGAAAAAGAGCTCAACGCCCTGGATGAAAAAGTAGGCGACGGTGATGCAGGTTCCACTTTTGCCAGCGGGGCCCGCAAGCTTCTGGAATTACAGGATCAACTGCCCCTTGCCGATAAAGGAAAACTGATGACTACCCTGGGGAGGATACTGGCACGTGAAACCGGGGGATCGAGCGGGGTGCTCCTCTCTATCCTGTTTACCCGTGCCGGAAACGCATATAAAGAAGAACAACACACGGGAAAGGCCTTGAACAGCGGATTGCAAAAAATGAAAGAATTCGGCGGAGCCCGGGAAGGACAACGAACCATGATCGATGCCCTGCAACCTGCTTTTACCGTGCTCGTTGAAAACGGTGACCTGAACACTGCTGCTCAAAAAGCAAGAGAAGGTGCCGATAAAACCAGGGAAATTACCAGGACGGATTTTGGCAGGTCTTCTTACCTGTCTGAAAAGTCGCTGAAAGGTATACCGGATCCGGGAGCGGAAGCGGTTGCCAGGGTAATGGAAAAACTGGCAGGAATATAAACAGGTAAGAAATAAACCGTTATTGTCTGAAATCCAAAGCCGTTCAGACTGTTTTGCCACGGATACACAAATAATTTATGAACTCAGGGTAAATGCATTATATACAAGAGGAGCGGTAAATGGTAATCCGTAAGCGGTAACAGTGTTGCGGTTCGGGGTTGAGGAGTTCCGATATATCGGGATGGCGTTAGAGCTATAATTTCTTTGTTACAGATTACAGGTTACATATTTATAGCTCCCTGAGCCCTTCGATAAACTCAGGAAAGGGGGCAGGTTAGAGGTAAAATATAAATACCGGCGATCGGAAAACCGACAACCGGCAACGGAACCTGTAACCTGCAACTTGTAACCTGGAATTTTAAACCTGAAACCATTAAACATTGCAATTATAGTTTTTTTAATGCCTTTGCCCTGTTTATAAACTCGTTTAGATTTTTTCAGCAGATGTTTTTACAGTTTATTCATTCACCTCTCAGATGTTTTCAAGGGCTTTTCGTACCTGCGGAATTACTTTGGTTCCGTACAGTTCTATAGTTTTCATCAGGTCTTTGTGCTGAGGCCCTCCAACATCTATATGGGCCACAAAACGTGTCAACCCGAACATCTCGATCGTATGCAATATTTTATCTGCAACCTGATTGGGCTCTCCCATGAACAAAGCACCTTCGGGTTCCATTCCTCCCCGGAATTGCATCCGGGTATACGGTGGCCAGCCCCTGGTTTTTCCTATCCTGTCCATCTGGGCGGCATAATAAGGGAAATAATTCCGGATAAGTTCTTCGGCAGACCCGCTTACAAAACTGTGCGAATGAATTGCCACCTGCATCTTATTTACATCATGCCCGTGTTCTTTATACTGTTCTCTGTAAAAATCGACCAACGGGAGAAACTGCTTAGGCATTCCTCCGATGATTGCAAAGATAACGGGCAATCCCAGCCTCGCAGCCCGGTAAACGGATTCCGGCGTACCTCCCACGGCTATCCATACCGGAAGCTTCTGTTCGGGACGCGGATACACGGTCTGGTTGCGCAAAGGGGCACGGAATTTACCTTCCCAATTGATAATTTCCTCTTTGTTCAAATGTAATAACAATTGAAGTTTTTCTTCAAATAATTCATTATAATCCTGCAGATCATAACCGAATAAAGGAAAAGACTCCGTGAAACTGCCACGCCCGGCGACAATTTCCGCCCTGCTACCGGACAAAAGGTCCACAGTAGTAAAATCCTGGTAAACCTTTACCGGATCAGCCGAACTCAATACGGTAACTCCGCTGGCCAGTTTTATGTTTTTTGTCACCGCAGACAAGGCAGACAATACGATTTCGGGAGAAGAAACGGCGTAATCCGGACGGTGGTGCTCCCCGAGCACAAAACAATCCAGTCCCAGTTCGTCTGCGAGTTTCACCTGTTCTATCATCTCTGCCAGGCGTTCCCCCGGCGGTTGAAACCGACCGTTTTTCTCATCGTAGGTCAGATCACCAAACATACCGATACCTAATTCCATATTTTTTTTCGCAAAGGATTAATACTATACAAATCTAAGGCAGTTTTACTTTATACACGGTATACGGATAAACCGTTCTGTTCTCTCCGTTGTTCCACTGCGGCAAGCGCTGTAACTGGGCGCAGGTAAAATACAGGTAACCATCGGACCCTGTTCCCAGGGAATCCGGCCACAACAGGCGGGAGTCTTTTACCAGGGTGTGTATTTTTCCGTCAGGACTCATATAGGTTATACTGTAATCTTCGGAAGTGGTAAAAAATATGTTTCCTTTGGCATCGGCCACCAGTCCGTGCGTAATTCCCACTTCGCCCATATCTTCGACTTTACTTTCCAGTTCGTTTACGGCCAGTGAAGAATCTGCCAGGTAACGGGTCTCTATCCGGTACAGGTTTTTTTTGTTGATGGGCTTAAAGTAGAAATACCGGAAATCTTTGGTCAATGCTATCCCGTTCACATGTGAAGAAAAAGGTTTGCCATCCGCATCCCTCATTTCCCGGCCCCTGTAAGTAAGTACGATATCATCTGCGGAAGTATACGAAGTTTTTTTGAGCACACTCCTGCTTTTACCGGTTTCCAGATCCAGTACCACTATAGCCGCCTGGCCGGGATCGGACAGGTAAGCCAGATTTTTTTCGGTGTCCACCCGTACATCGTTGAGACCGGAAACGGTTTTGTCCAGGTCTTCGAAAAGATATACCTTTTCTACTTTATCGGTACCGGTATAGATCTTCACCAGTTTGAATTTTCCTTCGGAATCTTCTCCCGAATCCCCGAAAATAGACCCTTTGGAAGCAGGTTTGGAATCCAGTACCCATAAATTATCTTCCGCATCCACGTATAAATCCTGCACCCGGAGAAAATGATCCCTCTCCTCCGAACGGATGTTCCACTCTTCATTGGGATAGGCTGTTACGCTCCCGTCTTTCTCCTCGGTAAGCGTATATTTACCGTTGCCGTCATAATTCGGAAAAGCTACAAAAATGCGGTTACCGGAAGTTACACTAAGACCTATGGCCATACTTTTGTCGAAGGAAGCCACCGGGTGCAATGCTTCACTGTGAAATTCCTCCTGGGCTGCCGCATTTGTAAGCATAGCTGTGATGATTACAGGAACACATATTTTTTTCATAAACGTTCTTTTACCTGGTTATCCCGGATCAAACCGGGGTATTTGCTTCTATGAGTTTGGCTGCTTTTAATTCCGCCCAAAGGTCGGAAGGGATCTCGACGGATAGAGACCGGGCATTGGCCGCAGCCTGCTCCGTGGTACTGGCTCCCGGTATTACCGATCCTACCGTAGGGTGAGATGCGCAGAACCCGAGGGCTACGGTTCTGAGATCCACATCGTAATTTTTCACAATGTTATTGATCTTATTTCTTTTAGCTACCATGTCCCCTGGCATTTCCCCGCTGTAATTAAAACGTTCCCTGTTAGCCAGAAAGCCTGCATTCAACGGGCCGCCAATAACCGCTGTAACATTCTTCTTGTCCATTGCCGGGAATACCTGTTCCAACGCATTCTTGTGTTCTACCAGGGAATATTGAATGGCTACGAGCATCACATCCGGGTCTGCCACTTCCAGGCATTTCAGTATTGGCTCAGGAGTATTGACCCCCATACCCCAGGCCTTGATGATACCTTCTTCCCGCATCCGGGTTAGTTCGGGAAAGGCTCCTTTACTTGCTATCTTAAATTGTTCTGTCCAGTTTTCCCCAAAGTCTCCGTTATCCGGTGAAAGATCATGAACAAAAACAATGTCTATGGAAGAAAGTCCCATACGTTGCAGGCTGTCTTCTACGGATTTGCGGACCCCGGCAGCAGAATAATCGTATCTATGCCTGAAATTCAACCTGCCTTTCCATAGCAGATCCGCATTCGGGGTAAAACCGGGATCGGGTTCCAGGATACGTCCTATCTTTGTCGACAGGATAAAATCTTCTCTCTTTTTTTCAAAGAGAAAATGCCCCATTCTTCTTTCACTGAGACCAAGGCCATACCAGGGCGACGTATCAAAGTAACGCACCCCGTTGTCCCAAGCCGCCTGCATGGTTGCCGTGATCTGATTATTGGTATTTTCGTTGAATCCGTTTCCGGCGGCTACACCGCCCAATCCTGACTTCGTGGGAAACTTATATCGCATCTTTTCCATTTTTTATGTTTGTAAACTGTTTGTATTCTGTTATCCGGTACGGCAGCCAGACCTGCTGACCAATGGGTCGTGGCCAGTGCCGCCGAAGCCAGCGTTGTTTTTGTTATAAATTCCCTTCGCGTAGCCATAATTTTTATTAGAGTATATTTAAAAGCAATACAGGTTTATCCCCGGAATCAGATTCCAAAGACCCTTAGATCTGTAAATCTATTAAGACATATGCGGTGTTTTTAAGAAGCGGGGCTTCCGGAAATGCAAAAGTGGTTGGCGGGTAATTTCCGGCTCATCTTCTCTCCCCTAATTTACGAAGCTTTATATACATATCCCAGAAAAGATCCTTCTTTTTCCGTTGCGGGGAGGCAGGAGATTTTTACTCACTAAGCGATATTTATGCTCCGTCCTGTTATCGGGATGCCCCGGGATAGTTGACTTTCGGTTTTTTGTACTAAAGAAATATCCGGAAACATGGGAAAGTTGCATTCAAAAGTATGAAAACAGCATAGTCGCAAAACGAGAATTAATAAATTATGAAGTAAATAAAAAACTTATATTCATACTATTAAAATACATTATATAAAGTTATATTTTAACTAAATTACCTCTTTTAAATACCAGGAAATATCCTGGTATTTTGAATAAAAAGAGAATATCACTCTGTCTCTATTCCGGGAAAATGCCGAAAAAAAATGGGTATTTAATAAGACTGAAAAGTATGGCCTCATAGATAGTCCTGAAGAATCTTCAGACAAGGAAATCCGGGATAGTTTTGAGGTGAATACCTTCGGGTTACAAATAGTTACACAAGGACAAATTTCCTGAATAATGGCTCCGTAGTATTTCCGGCAATGGCCAAAGCAGATTACACTATTAAGTAGAACAACGTAAACACCGGGAGGGTGTACCGGCCAACGAGATCGGTGCCCCGTCAAACTTTCAATTAACAACCAACAATTTAAGCGGTTTCTTGTATGGAATATTCTTTAATCTTCTTCGGAAACAGCAAGGGTTTTATACAGGCCTATAGCCGAAAGAAAGTAGGTGTTTTTCAGGTCTATATTGGATACCCTGGCTTTTACCAGGTTATTTTCGCGAGTGTTAATAAAGAAAATAGAACTCTCTCCCATCTCAAAAAGTTTTACTTCCCCGTTGAGCATTTGCCGGTAATCGCCTACCAGGTCCTCGTTAATGACGATCTGTTGGCGATATGAATTCAGTTCGTTATACTGTGCCCTGATCTTATTTTGAAGCGCTTCTTTTTCAAATTGCAGCCCAAATTCGAAATTTTTAAGTTTTATGTCCGCCAATCGTACTTCCGCACGCTCTTTTCTCAGGAAAAGAGGAAAGGAAAAGGATGCCCCTATTTTATAATCCTCCATACGAAATCCGTCTATATATGATGGCTCGGAGATATAATTATAACTGAGGCTCAGTTTTGGCAACATACTGTTGGCTTTTAACTTACGATCCACTTCCTGGATATTTATTTTGGTATTCAGAGCGTTGATCTTCGGATGGTTCTCTATATCGAATTCTTCCGCAAGCGGGTCCAGCGACAGTACATCAAGTATATGGTCTTCCAGGTCCTCCTGGGGTATCATCTGTTCAGACAGTTCCAGGGGAATATTATCTTCGGTCCACAGGTAATTGGACAGGGTCAGGCGGCTTTTAGTAAGTTTCAGCCTGGCCTGTTCCCATTCCAGCTTCCTGGTTTTCAATACAATTCCCGACTCTACACTATCTATAGGCGGAAGTTCGCCCAATACAATAGATTTTACGATCCATTCCTGTCTTTCCACGGCATTCCGGTAAAAATCTTCATATAGCTTTACCTTTTCATAATCCCGTTTCCAGTTCATATAAGCTACGGATGCCTCGGAAATGGCTTCTACAGTGGCAAGTGTTCGTTCGTAATTGCTGAGTTTTACGTACAGTTTGCCTTTCTTTAGTTCTGCCATACGATCGTTTATCCACAATCCCTGTCCAACCGGAACCGTAATACCAAAGGACGTGAGCCCGTCTTGCGGAACATAGTTTTCCGGGTTCATGTATATCCCATCGTTTTTATCGAAAGCCGCCTTTATTTCTATACCGTACCAGGTAGGTATTTTAAAGCTTCCGTTAAAGAGGGAATAATAGGCCTTGTCATCGTAATTCTTTTTGGAAAAATCGGCTTCCAGTTTGGGGTCGAATGCCCCCCTGGCCTTCAGAAGCTTTGCCTGCGACTCGGAAAGTACCAGGTTGGCCTGCCGTACTATGGGATGATACTTTTTAACGTAGGCCAGGAACTCCTCATATGTAAATTCATCGGATAATTCCTGGGCCCGGGCCGTTCCGAAAACCATGAGCAATACGAAAAGTCCGGAAAAAACCCGAAATGTCCTGCTAACTATCTGAATAAACATATGCGATTATTTCTTTTTCTCATTAGTACTCCCTTCCGATCCCGGAGTGTTATAAAAGTTGGGGGGAAACCCGTTTAAAGTACGCCACATTTCAAACCAGATAGGCACATTGTCAAGCAGGGCCAGCGTTTGTGACCCCGCACCGACACTCAGTTCTTCCGGCCAGCCTTTCTCTTCCGGATCCGGAGCGATGAGAACGCGGTATTTTCCGTTGGCACTGATAAAGTTTTCCTTGGCTACTATGACTCCCCCGAAAGTACCGTAGGAAACCCCCGGCCAGCCGCTGAATACGATAGTAGGCCAGCCGTCAAACCAAATACGTACCTTTCCCCCCTTGTGTACCAAAGGATAATCCAAAGGCTCTATATAAGTCTCCACGGCAATATCAAAGCTTGCAGGCATAATACTCACTACAGAAGCCCCTTCTTTTATGGTTTCCCCGATACCGGACTGCAATGCGCGGTTTACATACCCGTTCTGAGGGGCAGTAATGTAATACATACCATTGCGGATCATATAGCCGGCGTACTGCGACCGAAGTTTGCTCACCTGAGACTCAGTATCAAAACGCGTACTGAGTGCGGTTTGTATATCACTCTGCGCCTTTGCCAGTTTTTCGGCATAAGCCGCATTCAGCCTGGTGAGTTCCATTTCCGCATTGATCAATTCGTTCTGACTAGTCAGGTATTTATTTTCCTGGGTTATTATTCTGGCCTGCATTTCCTGGAGCTTTACCTTTTTCTCCTCTACATAGGTCATGGGTTTTAATCCTTCCTCGTTCAGGTTAAACGCCCTGTCATACTGGGTTTCAGCTATACTCAACTGGGTTTTCACCGCTTCCAGGTCTATACTGTCGCTGACAACCGTTAGCCTACTCTGTTTCAGCTTGTTCTCTGCCTGTTTCAGTTTCAGTCCCTGTTCTCTTTCTATGGCCTTTATCTGTTTGGTCAAAGCATTGACCTTTTCAGTATAAGATCCTACGGCACCTTCTTTGGCTTTTACCTGGTCTTCCGTGTTGGCAATGAGGTTGGGGTCAAAGTAAGAGTCCTTTATTTCGGACAAAAACATAATGGTATCTCCCTTCTGCACATAATCTCCTTCCTGTACATACCACTTTTCTATTCGGCCGCCTATAACCGCATGTATCGTTTGCGGACGCTGTTCCGGCCTGAGCGTTGTAACATAGCCCGACCCCTTAATGTTCTGTGTCCAGGGCAGGAACAACACAAGCAGAATAACAATAGCCACGCCCCAAACCACTTTTCTTATAATTCTATAGTGCTTGTTGTCCGCAAAAATCTTTGCGGAAGTGTATTTGGACATATCCACGAACTTGTCGATACGATTATCTGAAATATTCAACATGCGTATTATGCTTTTAATGTTCCTTCGGTCAGAAAGAATCTTTTGTTACACTTCTGTTTCCAGTACTCGTTTTTGGAGATAATTACCAATGTCCAGGCCTTGTCTTTTGCCGTGAGATAATCGATAATTTCTTTTGCCGACGGGTCATCCACCTTTTCCAGGGGTTCTTCCAGAAAGAGTATTTTAGGATCGGAAATAATACACCTTGCAAGCAATATTTTCTGGATTACGGAAGAACTCAGCTGCTTTCCTTCGGAATGGACCATAGTATCCAATCCGTTGGGCAGGGACTTTATATACGTTGTAAGCTGCATACTATCCATGACATTGTGTATTTCCTGCATAGGTATTCCCGGGTTTTTACAGGTAATATTCTCCAGTATTGTTCCCTCAAAAACATTGTCATTGATAGTTATGGTTCCAATATTGGAACGATAATCGTCTATAGCATACTTACTGTAATTGGTATTGTTTATAAAAATGGTTCCCCCGGTTGGCTCTATAACCCGGCTCAACAGACGTATCAGGGTAGTTTTGCCTGCCCCGTTTGCCCCGTCTATCAGAATCCGGTCGCCCTGGTTTATGATAAGGGAGACATTTTGCAGGATAAAATTATCGGAATCCGGGAATTTATAGGAGAGTTTGTCAGTTTCGATACACATGGTATCGGAATCCAGAAGGTAACTGCCATTCTCCGAACCGGAACCGGAACCGGACTCCAGATCCATATCTACCACTTTACCTATCTTTTCCAGGGAGGTAAGCACATCGTAAAACAGTTCGATGCCGGAAAAAAGTTTTTCTACCGCTGTAATAATAGTTAAAATAATGATCTCCGCCGCAACGAACTGCCCGATGTTCATTTGTTGGTTGAGCACCAGAATTCCTCCTATAATCAGTAACCCGGCGGTTATAAGTACTTTAAATCCGGTCAACTGGACAAACTGCTTTCTAAGTACGCTAAAATGGTTCTCCCTTTGATCGAGATAGCTGTTTACCAGCCTGTCATTTTTGTGCAGGGCAAAATCAAATAGTTTATTATTTTTAAAACTCAGGTGATTTCGCGCAATCTCCTGCAACCAATGCGCCACCTTATATTTATAGTTGGACTCTTCCAGACTTGTGGAAAGTCCGGGATAGAAGTTAAGCCGGAAGATCAGGTACAAAAGGACTATCAGTAAAATCCCGAAGAAAATAAAAAAAGGATGATATAGCGATAACAACAAAATCCCAAAAAGTATTTGCAGCGCCGCCCCGGAAATATCCAGCAACAGTTTGGAAAATCCCTTTTGTACGGTAAGCGTATCGAAAAAACGGTTTGCCAGTTCGGGTGGAGAATAAGGATACAACTTGTTGAATTTGATCTTAGGAAAACGATATGCGAACTCAAAAGAAGATCGCACAAATATCTTCTGCTGCAGGTTTTCCGTAATCCTGTACTGCATAATCCGGAAAACACCTACCATAGCTACTCCTACGACCACTATGATCACCAATACCACCCACGAAGTACTCACTTTACCTGCCTGGAGAAAATTCACGATGGACTGGATACCCAGCGGAAGGGATAAACTTATAATCCCGGCCAGGATGGAATACAGGATAATTTGGTAAATGTCTTTTTTATCGATACGCAACATATTGCGAAATCGCTGAATTGGTGTCATAGTAATGTTTTATTTATATTTTCTATGTAAAACGTGGTTATATCGTTTTCTCTTTTACAAAAATCCGTGATCGTCGTAAAGTGATCTTTCAGATAATGCTGGTGCAATGCTCCTTCTACAATAGAAGAAGCAAGGCTTTTTATATACGGGTATTCCGGATTCACATCCGCAATCAGTGCTGCCAGCCTGTTGATAACACTTTTGTACACCAGGAAAAAGCCCTGCCTATTCTCTTCATCCACTTCTTTGGTCAGGAATGTCTTGGTAAACTCGGCTATAATTATCCTGTTTAATACCGATTCCCGGATAAAGGTTGTTTTATCATCGTCCTCCACTTCTCCCGTTACTTCCCTGATAGCTAAATGTAGCCGTTTCAGGGGGTCTTCGATATTCAGGGTGGCCAAAGCCATACGACACTCCACCCACGACCAGTACCAGGAAGACAGGTAAAGCAATAATTTGTGCTTGTTTTCAAAATAGCGATATACCGAACTCTCATTGGAGCCGATAGATTTCCCTAATTTCTTAAAAGTAAAAGATTCAAAGCCCATTTTATCTATTAACAAAATGCTATGTTCCAAAATCTTCTTGCCCAGTACCGATGTTTCCGGATCTTTGAGATACAATTTCTCATTGATCCGCAACCGGATATTCCCTAAAATACTCTCCATAATTATAATCCGCTAAATTACAATGGGGGCAAAAATAATAGTAATACTATCACATTTCGAAAGTTTAACAATTATTTTTGAAAGCATTACAAATACAGCATTGAATCTTGTATTTAAACAATTATTCATCCTTATTTTCCGATATTGATAATTGGGATTATTCGATTTAAAGGGAATCCGGGAAAAGGTCAATTACCCCCGTGATATTCCGATAGCAGGACAAGGCGTTAAAATCTCTCTTAGTATGTAAAGCTGATATTTTTGAAAAATAAGCGGGAAAAAGTTATTGGCAAGCAGAACTACTATGCTTCCGGGACCAAACCATTCTGCTCTGAAAACTGTGGGAGTTTTACAGGCAAAATAATTGTTTTCCGGTTATTGTGTTATCGCCGCAACACCGGGAAACCCGATAACACAGGAAATATGGGAACACCGTTACTTTTACCGGTAACAGGAATAGGAAAGGCCGGGGTGCTCATATTTTTTCAGGTTAAACCTCATCGTAGACTTCCTTATTGACTACCTGGGGCATTTTATCTCCTTTAAACACCGCAATCAGATTATTTGCCGCCACACGGGCCATAGCCATTCGCGTTTCTACGGTCGCAGACCCGATATGGGGCAATATACAAACGTTAGACATCTGTAATAAAGGATTGTCCGGAAGCATGGGTTCCGGGTCGGTTACATCCAGGCCGACTCCCCATATTTCCCCTTCATTCAGCGCAGTAATCAGATCGGTTTCGTGGTGAATCTTACCTCTTGCCGTATTGATGAATATGGATGTTTTTTTCATCTTATGAAAACAATCCCGGTTGAAGCGATACTGCGTTTCGGGGGTGAGATTGGTATGTACGGAAAGTACATCGCTTTCTGCCAGCAATTCATCAAAATCCACATAGCGGGCATCCAAAAGCCGTTCGGCTTCCGTGTTACGACTTCTGTTATGGTAAATAATACGCATTCCGAAAGCTGCGCCGGCCATTCTGGCAAACTCCATTCCTATTCTCCCGAGTCCGAAAATCCCCAAAGTCTTACCGTTTATCTCTGTTCCGAGTTCATGCAGAAAACCGTTATCTTTCCACTCTCCCCTCTCCACCTGTCGAGCCGCGTAAAACGCCTTTCGCGAAGTGGCCAGCATCAGGAGAAAAGCAGTATCCGCAGTTGTTTTGCTCAACACATCAGGAGTGTTGGACACCGGGATACCATAATATGTAGCGGCTTTTAAATCCGCATGATCATATCCTACACTGGTAAGCGCTATGCCTTTGAGATGACTGCACGATTCCATAAAACGGGCATTCAGATCAGCACTTCCCACGTTAAAGAGCAGGTCTGCTTTCTTACAGGCTTCTGTAAGATCATTTTGTGACATTTTCTTATCCGAATTATTATATATGACCTCCAGCCCCTGTTCTTCCAGGAGCGCGATCACTTTTTCGGGAATTCTGCGGGATACGAACACTTTCATTTTTAACTGTTTCCGGTTTAATAGATTATTCTACCACTTCAAAGTAACAAAAATAACTAAACATTAATAGACTGTTACCGGAAGCGGGCGTGAGCATTTACTTTCCCAGATCATTCCAACATCTTCCTGTTGATTTGTGGCATGGAAAAGATAAAAGCACTTTATTTAAGAAATGTCACCTTGTTGTTCATGACCATTATGGTCACTTTAATTACTAACGCTCAAACCCGGGACACTCCTTTACCCGACAAAGTTCCTCATGCCGAACCGCTATACCTGGACCTGGTCCGCGACCTGGGGGCAAGAAAAGGAGAAAAGGAAATCAACGTGGGGGCGGATTTTGCCAAAATCAAAAACTACAACAAATATGCCTTCCTGGTAGAATATGAATTTGCCCCGATACATCGACTGGGACTTGAGGTAGAAGCGGATTTTTCTTTTTTTAAAAGAGCCGGGGGCAATGCCGAAGTTCCCGCAAACAAACTGGAATGTTTGCGGTTTTCCTCGCAGTATTCTTTCCTTGTCTCTACAGAACACCAGGCCACCCTGGCTGTAGGGTATACCCAAATCTTTGAATTCACGGATTTTAATAAGTACGGAAATAATCGGTTGATTACCGGGGTAGCCTACAACCCGTTCTTTATTGCCGCCAAACGCTGGGGGTCCGATTTTCATACCCTGGTCTATACCGGTCCGGTGGTTGGACAGGATCTGGCTGACAACACTACGGGCATCAACTGGCAGATCAATACTTCTTTCCACTACACCATTCCGGGCACCGGACATTTTATCGGAATAGAAATAAACAAGGAGATAAACCGTGGAAGATTGGAAATGACCCTTCGCCCGCAGGCTAAAATAAAATTAAACCATAGGCTTGCCGTCGGATTGGTAACAGGGTTTCCCATGAACAAGGGCCCGGAGGGCTTCAGTTCCTTTTTACGGGTTATCTACGAACTCTGATTTTTTACAGATTCAAGCTTTCTGATAAGTGTATACCGTATAACCGTACAGGTATTTTGCCGTGTGTTTGGCCAGGTAAACCGTAACCAGCATTGGCCCGAAAAGTACATATCCTCCCTTTACGATACTGCATGCCAGAAAGAGTGCTGTTAAAGGGGCATGGATAGCAGCACTGAGCATGGTTGCCGCTCCGATTAAAGCAAAATTAACTGGAACCAGCTCCATACCGAAATACTGATTTCCGACAAGCGCTACAAACAACCCGATAAACGCCCCGGTAACTATGCTCGGGGCAAAAACCCCTCCATCTCCACCACCACCCAGGGTCAGGCTTGCGGCAAGAGGTTTAAACAGTATCAACAAGAGTAAAACGGGAATCGTATATGACATATCGGTCATTTCGGAACTCATCGTTAAGAATTCCGGTATGGCATGGTAACTGTCCCCGTAAAGCTGAGGGAACATATACAAAAAGCCGCCCAACAGCAATGCCCCGATGCCGATCCGCATTAAATTATTTTCCAGGTTGCCCAGTCGTTCTTTAAAAAAGAGGACAGTTTTGGTGAAGTATACTGCACAAATACCACTCAACAGGCTCACCACTATAAAATAAGGCATGGCCTGCCATTTCCAGAACAGGATTTCCGCATCAAACAGGTACTCCTGCCCTTCGAGGTACATCACTCCACCGGCTACGGCGCTCCCCATACCAACGGCTATCCATATAAACCTGTCCCTCTTCCTGGCAATGACTTCCAGGGCGAACAATCCTCCTGCCAAAGGGCTGCTGAACAGGGTGGCTATTCCGGCAGCCACTCCGGCACAGATCAATGCGGAACGATGTTTTTTAGCCGATTTTCCGGTCCGCTGCATATTCGCTCCGACAGCCGCCGTAGCGACTACGGTAGAAACCTCTATACCGGTAGATCCCCCGGAAATAACCGTTAAAAATCCATTGATATAATGGGACGGTATCTTATACCACGGAAGTGATTCTTTGCGATGTGAAAGCGTATTGTAAATTTCTTTAATTCCCTTGTTCTTTTTCCCCTTAAAAATCCACTTTCTCAAATAGTATATGAGTATAAGTCCCGCAAAGGGAAACAGGAATAAACCTACGGTATATGCTGTGGCTAATTCCAATATGAATTCCTCTGCTGTTTCGGTCAGATATTTAAGTGTAAAGGCCAATAAAACGGACAAAACGGCAACAAGTAGTGCGTTCCAGAAAAAAAGCAATAAACTTTTTGTTTTTACCGATAACATAGGATTCTCCATTTAGGACGCAAAACTAGGAGATTTTTTCGGTTTTGCACCTTATCCTGACTGACATATCGGTCATTTCAGAAAACTGTTTCTTAAATTTGTCCTTTTCCATAAAAATGATGATAACAATAAACGAAGACAATACATATTCGCTGGAAGATACCCTATTTGTTTTTGCCCTGGAATCTGAAGCGGGGACAGCCTTTAACGATACCAATAAACTGATCACCGGCATAGGAAAGGTAAATGCCGCCTTTGAACTTTCCAAAGCCATACATAGGCGAAAACCCAGATTAATTGTTAACCTGGGTTCGGCCGGGAGCAGGCATTTCCGGAAAGGAGAAGTCGTTTGCTGCACTACGTTCGTTCAACGGGACATGGACGTAAGAGGTCTCGGTTACACTTTATACGAAACTCCGCTTTCGGGTATCCCTCCCCTTCTGGCACACGGATTCGGACTAAACGGACTTCCGGAGGGAATTTGCGGAACGGGGGACAGTTTTGAAATGAACCACGCCGCCGCGGAATACAACGTAGTAGATATGGAAGCATACCCGTTGGCCCTCATTTCCATGAAAGAAAAAATTCCTTTTCTGTGCCTGAAGTACATCTCGGACGGCGCTGACGGTTCAGCCGCAGAGGACTGGACGGTACAGGTACATAAAACATCCGAAGTATTCCGTAAAATTCTGCTCCCGCCAGGAGAACAATAATTCCACTATATTAAAAGAAACTGTCTAAATTTTACCCGTGTATTCGTGGCTAAATGAACTTTAATCCACAATTGTTTAATCAGCCATGGAGAACTGTAATAATTTCGGGGTTATTTTTAATTGTACCCATGCCCAGTTATTCGTATTGTCCGGGGAAATTCCTCCTTTAACCGTTTGCATGCTGTCCGACGGAAACATATGGGAATATCCCATATTCAGGAAGACATTTTTCATAATTTCCTTCCCGAAAACCAGGTCCAATTCGGTTCCCAGGTAATGGCTTTCCCCGGGAGACAAGTCCGCATTGGAGGTAAAGTAATGTCCTTTCAGAAGCAATGTGGACCCAGGAAACTTAAAAAGATACTTTGCATAAATATCGTTCAACCCTACATTATCCGCATGATTCCCCACATAAAAATAGTCCATAAACCCGTTGAATTTATGATTAGTGCCGTATAGCGGAAAAAACGAACGACTATCCGAATCTCCCTGCATATCGGTCCCGCTCAGAATTTCGATCCCTGCACCCAGGGTCCCCGATGTCATGGCGTATTCCCCGTTGAAGGCAAACTGGTATGCACTTAAATCGATTTCCGGCGAGGCTTTCCCGAACTGGTAATAAAAACTGCCGGAAAACTTCCATTTACTCAAAGGATACTGAAAATACAATCCGGTTGTCTGACGGTCGTAAACACCATCGGCAACAGATTTTTCTTCATCTTCATACTTCTGAAACCCGTTGTTTAAAAACAAAAAACTCAATTGCAAATTTTGAAATGTTTTGTGAGCATAGAGGTACTGCATGGTTTTATAGGTGTAAAACCCGGTTATATCATACCGGCTTCCTATAAGTGTTTCTTCTTCCTGGCTGAAGGCCAGACCTACATCCATACTAAAACCGTCATTTTTATATTTCAACAATAATGCGTCGTGAAAACGCCCCTGCATCGCCCAGTCTACTCCCCCGAATATCCTTTCATCATCGTACGAGATTACCTGTCTGCCCAGTTTCACCGAAAATTTGTCCAGGGGACTTAGTTCGGCCCAGGCCTGGAACAGGGAAAGGGAATTATTCGTATCCGAAGGGGACAGCTGGCGCGTATCTCCCCAGGTACTGACGTCCTGAATACTTAACATCACTTTCAGGTTCTCCGAAAAATATCCTGTGTTCAGGCGAGACCTCTGGGTAACAAATGCCGCCGGTTTAGCCCCGTCGGCAAACAGGTTGCCGTATCCGTGCCGGTACTCAAACCTGGATCTCATATCCGCATCCAGATGTATAGTCTGGGCAGTACACAGCATACTTAACGAGATCATTAAAAAAAAGGTTGATAAAATTCTTTTCATAGCTAAAATTTTAAATTCCACTCAAACATACATAATAATTTTATAAAATTACGTATTTATACTTATTTTTTATTTCAAAATTAAGTACAATGTATTATATTTGCCCTGTCTCTAATCAATCAATTGATGATCTCAGTCAACCAGGCCCGGCAATTTATTCAGGACCACAGTCCAACCCCGGTTATCGTGGAATCTGCAATAGATACTACCCTTGGGAAAATATTGGCTGTTGCCGTGGACGCCCCGTTTGACTTCCCGCATTTCCGGCAATCCGCTATGGATGGTTATGCGATACGGCAAGGCAGGAAAAACTACGTAGTAAAAGCAATGGAAAGTCTTATGCTTTATAAAACTTCCCGGGTAGGGTCCGGATTTTATCTGTTTTGTGCATCTTTGCGCAATAACCTGTTCTCACTATGTTGTTGCACAGAGACTCACAAAAGTTTCGCAGAGGTCCACAAAGAGTCAAATGGAAATAAAAAAATACCGGTTGCTGTAAACGAACGATTATGATAAAAAACACCCATAACAACTCCCCTTTCGTAAGCCTTGTGGGCGCAGGGCCCGGAGACCCGGAACTGTTAACTTTAAAAGCGGTTAAAGCTTTGGAAACTGCAGATGTGATATTATATGATGCCCTGGTAAACAAGGATATCCTTAAACACGCAAATGCAACGGTTAAGATGATCTTCGTGGGAAAAAGAAGATCGTTACACGCTTACTCCCAGGACGAAATAAATCAGCTGTTGGTTGATGAAGCCCGCAACAACGGCCATGTCGTAAGGCTGAAAGGCGGGGACCCGTTTATCTTCGGGAGAGGTGGTGAAGAGATGGCTTTTTTATCCCGGCATGGTATCCCTTTCCGGGTCATTCCCGGTATATCGTCTTCGGTTGCCGTACCCGCGAATATCGGTATCCCGGTAACGCACCGCGGGGTTTCGGAAAGTTTTTGGGTAATTACGGCAACAACCTCATCCGGAAAACTTTCCGATGACATAAAAATGGCTGCCAGGTCCAATGCCACTGTGGTCATACTTATGGGAATGAAAAAACTGGCGGAAATAACAGATATCTTCAAAGCGGAAAGAAAACAACATATGCCTGTAGCCGTTATTCGGAACGGTACAAACAGTAACCAGGAATATTGTACAGGCACTGTAGAAAACATTCTGAGCAAAACAGAAAAGAAGACATCAACAGCCCCGGGGATCATCGTTATCGGAGAAGTAGTAAAAATGCATCACCTGCTTTCACAAAACGGTTCTCTACCAACCGTATGGAATACGGACGATGAGTTCATCTATCAGAACTTAGGGTTACATACCGTTCCCGCTTAAATATTAAGGAATTACTGTTTTAGCCCGGTAAATACCTTTTTCCGGAACGAACCTTTGGGGGCTTCACAGATCGGGCATGTATAGTCTTCCCGGACATCTTCAAAAGAGGTTCCCGGAGGTATATTCTGTGTTATATCCCCATATACCGCATCATAAACGGTCAAACATTCCCGGCATTGAAATACTTCTTTACGATGCTCCGTCACCTCCCTGGCCGCCTTGTTATCCTCCTCCTTTTTATTTCCCAATTGTTCGAAATACATCTGGCTCAGTTCCATTAAAAGTCCGGGAAGCGCATCCTGATCAATGTCCTGTACATAGGTGATATATTCTTTGGTGTTAGGATCAAAGTCTTTGGCAAAAAGCAGGTTGTAAGTATCCCGGATATCAAACCCGGTAAGCTCCGAAGGCTGTACATTTTTCTCCACTACAATGGAAGTAAAGTAATAATAACGCCGGGTATGCTCACTGATGGTAAAAGTAAGCCCGTATGTGGAAATATCATTCTGATCAAAACTGGCAACCAGATATCGTTTTAGTTTTAACAATTCTTCATTGGCCACCGGTAAATGCCAGTTCAGTTCCAGCATGGAATGTCTTACGTTTATACCAAACCTTCCGAGCAGTTTCTCCCATTGTAACTTGGAGCGCTCCGGGATTCCTTTAATGATAAAGGATTTCCACGGTGTAATACAAATTCTCCCTATTTTTAATTCCGAACACAGGTCGCACATGGTCTTCAGGAACTTCAGGTCATAACGGTTGTTTCTCCAGTACAATCCCAGCCAGTATTCCCCGGTGCCGGTTCGGTTCATCCCTTCGTAATATGGAAAAGGATAAAAAGGCACCTCCAGAGGTTTGTCTACGGTTTTATTATCCGTTTCAACCGCATCGTTCAAAAGGTCGAAGAGGGTTTCTACATTTTCGGGCTCTTCCTGCAGGAGATTCTCGATAGCCTCTCCTATTTTTGCAATATCCCAGCTGTAGATAAGCGCCGGGTACATCTCCATGATCTCCCAGTCGGGCAGCCTGATGTATAAGTACCAGTAATCTTCCCTTTCGGAAGCGATGAAATTAAGGTGCCCCGTAAACAGGGGGACAAGTCGCTGCTTTGGTTCGGTAATATTAATTTTAAGTTTCGGAAAGTACCGGATCTGCTCCAGGATATACAGGTAACGGTCGCCGGTAATCCAGGAAGTAGTCGGGAAAATATCCGTGGTTACATAGGAACAAACTATATTTTCGGTTTGAAATCCGGAAACGGAATCCATAAGATTAAAATCTTCAAAAGCGAGTCTTTTATTCCATTCGTTTTCGCTGTATTCCGGAAAAAGGATATCCTGTCTAGACCCGAAAGAAATACTTTTTAAACCGGACTGCTCCGCATTTTCCGCTATTTTTTTTAATTCGGCGGGGGATAACACCCCTCCTTTGATCCATAATCTGGCTATCTGCTTTCTCATACCAGTGCTTTTGAATTATGCAAAAGTTCTCTTACTTCCGATTTGCAGCTTCCGCACCCGAGGCCTGCCCCGGTCTGGTTGCACAGTTCGGTAAAATCCCTGCACCCCCCGGAAATAGCTTCCTCGAGGTTTCCTGCACCGACCTGGCTACAGGAACAAACCAGTTTTCCTTTAACAGGTTTACTGCCGCCGGATCCACGCAATAGCACTTCCCTTTTATCGGCCAGTTCCATTTTGCCTTCGATCAGTCCCTTGAATTCGGCAAATTCATTTTTATCCCCCATTAAAATGGCGCCGACAAGCAGATCATTCTGTACGATACACTTTTTGTAATATCTTTTCTTCAGGTCGAGGAATACGATCTCTTCGTAAGTATCATCATTTTGCGGAACATTGATTTCCCCGACACTGCAAACGTCGAGATTACTGAACTTGAGGATGTTCATTAAAATGGATCCGTTATACGAACTGCTGATATCCCCGGCCAGGAAATTGGCTAAAACCGTAGCCTGTTCTTCTGCTGCCGAAGTTATACCAAACATTTTGTCTTTGTACTCCGCAATTTCCCCGAGTGCAAAAATATCGGTATCCGAAGTCTGCAGGTGTTGGTTTACCCGTACTCCCCTTCCGCAAACTATTCCGGCTTCTTTTGCTATTTCAATATTGGGACGAGTACCTATAGCATAAACAATAGCATTCGCATTGAGTATCCGTCCGCTTTTCAGGGTAATGTTCAGCTCCCCGGAATCCTCTGCATTAAAGACCGTGCTTACCTCATTATCAAAATAGACCTGGATACCCCGTTCGTGAACATCTTCTTCCAGGAGTTTGCTCGATGTAATATCCAGTTGCCTTTCCATCAGCCGGCTGGACCTCTGAACCACGGTAACGTTCACCAGCTCTTCCCGTAGTGCCGCAGCCAGTTCCAGTCCCAACAATCCTCCTCCCACGACAACCACATGCCTCTGCTGGGGATCGGGATGTGTGGTTTCCATAAATGCTTTAAAATCGTCCGCGTCCTTTTTATTCCGCATCGTAAACCTTCCAGGAAGGTGCAACTGGGCATCTTTGGGAGCAAAAGCACGGCTCCCGGTGGCTAAGATCAGTTTATCATACGGATACCTGCCCGCATTCTGATCGATAACTTCTCTGGTATTCCTGTCGATCTTCTCCACCGAAATCCCGGGTTTAAGATCGATTTTCAGTGTTTCCAGGGCCTTTTCCTTTACTTTCTGTAATTGTTCCCAACTCAGATTTTCCGTAATGTATTCCGGGAGTAAAACACGATTGTAGAACGAATCGGGTTCCGAGGAAAATACGGTGATCTCATCCTCTGTATTGTGTTCCCTGTAATTTTGTATAAAGCGGAATGCGGCAGCCCCGGCACCTATAACTACGATCTTTTCTTTTTTCTTTTCATATTTATTAATACGTACGGCTGTATATTTAAAGTCGGGTTCTTTCGAGATCGGGTCTACAATACCGCTTGTTAAATTATTGGCCCTGTTCAGATCGCTTTTTAACTTTTTCCCCCAATGCATCGGCATGAAAACCACGCCTTCCCGGATATTCTCCGTAATCTTCGTGCGGAGCCTTACCTGTCCGTATTTACTGCTTACTTCAATAACATCCCCGTTACGGATACCTTTTAGATAAGCATCCACCATATTAATTTCCAATACCGGATCGGGATAATGTGTTTTTAACCTTGAGACCTTCCCCGTTTTGGTCATGGTATGCCATTGATCGCGTACCCTTCCCGTGGTCAGTACCAGGGGATATTCCGATTCCTTCTGTAAAAATCCTGGGTTCGTGACTTTAGGAATATTAAAAACGGCCTTTTGGGACGGAGTATAAAATACCTTGTCCTGGAAAAGCCTGGGGGTACCGGGGTGCCGGTATTCGGAAACCGGCCATTGGAATGTACCTTCGTTCTTAAGGCGATCGTAATTCAAATACGATACATCTATATTGGTCCCTTTGGTCATCTGGGCGTATTCCTCGTATATTTCGGATGTATTCCCGTAATTAAACCCTCCGTACCCCATTCGCTGTGCAAAGTCACAAAGTATATCTACATCCGGTCTTGCCTCCCCGGGCGGATGGATGTACTTGGGAAGATACGATATCCGCCTTTCCGAATTTGTCATGGTGCCTTCCTTTTCCAGCCATCCTGCTGCCGGAAGTACAAGGTCCGCATATTCGACCGTATCGGAATTCTCAGATATATCCTGGACTACCACAAACCGCGCTTTCTTTAGCGCAGCTTCCGCTTTTTTGGAATTGGGAAGACTGACCATAGGGTTGGTACAGATAATCCAGATGGCCTTAAGTTTTCCATCCTCCAGGGCATCTATCATTTCGGTAGCCGTATACCCAGGCTTGGCATTAATTTTTTCCACGCCCCAGAAATTGGCTACCTCTTCCCTGTGTTCGGGATTGGCCAGGTCTTTGTGTACGGCAAGTAAATTGGCCATACCTCCTACTTCCCTTCCTCCCATGGCATTGGGCTGGCCTGTTAACGAGAAAGGGCCGCATCCGGGTTTGCCTACCTGCCCGGTAACGAGTGACAGGTTGAGAAGGGCATAATTCTTTTCACTGCCTATTATACTCTGGTTCAGTCCCATTGCCCAAAAACTCATAAAGCCTCCGGATCTCCCGATCATCATAGCCGCTTCTTTAATATCTGCAATGGTTATACCACAAATTTCGGCTGCTTTACTGAAGGAAACAGCCTGAACAGCTTCCCTGAACTCTTTGAATCCCTGCGTATGGTTTTTGATAAAATTCTTATCTATATACCCTTTTTTAAGAAGGTATCTCCCTATGGCGTTATAGAGGAACACATCCGTTCCCGGTAAAATCTGTAAGTGGAGGTCCGCAAGGGCTGCCGAATCCGTTTTCCTGGGATCAACGACAATAACCTTTACATCCGGGTTCTTCTGTTTGTGGTTTTCAAGCCGCCGGAAAAGGATGGGGTGGCACCATGCGGGATTGGCCCCGGCAATTAAGAAAGTATCCGCAAGTTCTATATCTTCATAACTTCCCGGCACGATATCCTCTCCAAAGGTCTTTTTATACCCTACAACGGCAGAACTCATACAAAGCCTGGAATTGGTATCAATATTATTGGTACCGATAAACCCTTTTACCAGTTTGTTGGCTATATAATATTCCTCCGTCAAACACTGTCCCGATACGTAGAAACCCACGCTGTCCGGGCCGTGTTTTTCAATGATAGACCTGAATACGCCCACCGCCCTGTCCAGAGCCTCGTCCCACGATACCCTTTCCTTGGGGTGCGACCTGCTCCAGCGCATTTCGGGGTACAACAACCTGTCCGAAGTATCATTGACCACATAATGCAGGTTCATTCCTTTGGAACAAAGCATGCCCTTGTTTACGGGATGATCTTTATCTCCTTCCACCTCCACACGGTTCCTTGCATTTTTACGTACAACGATCCCGCATCCAACACCACAGTACGAACACGTACTTTTCACTTCCTTTTCCAACATACATTTGCCGGTTTTATACAAATTTGAACTATTTATACCACAGATAAAAGAGAAATCGAAACAATTGAAATATAAGGAATTGTCTTTATGTTTTTTTGAACAATCCGAATAAAAACAGTACTTGTATTAAAAATTTGCAGGTTCCGCTCTCAGGGAATGTTTTATCTCTTCGCTGGCCAGTTTTTCATCACTGGTAGAAAAACGAATAGCAAACGAAACCATTCCTGAGATTACGACAATTATTCCTATCCACAAATATCCCTGTGACACCGCGGCAGAAGACGCCGTGGCCTGCATTGCTTTAACAGCTTCCTCTCCTAATCCTTCGGTAGCGGCAATAGCGGCTTTTTCCGCGGCCCCTGATTTAAATTTTAAAAGGAGTGCAGCAAGGAAAGCTCCCACATTACCACCGGCTCCAACTATCCCCGAAATCGTGCCTATAGCTTTTTTATTAATGAACGGTACTACCGAAAAGGTAGCGCCTTCAGCCATTTGCACGGCAAGACTGAAAACGATCAAAATTCCGATTGCCACAAATAAATTACCTGAAATTCCCGAAAAAACAGCAAGCACTACTCCCTGTACCATAAGTATAACGGACAAAAACCAGACCCGGCCCTTTAACCCCTTCGATTTACCGAACCTATCCCCGAAAATCCCTCCCAGGGTACGGGCAAAAATATTCATCAGGGCAAAAGATAATACGATATTCCCGGCGGTTATCCTTTCCAGACCGAACGTATTCTGAAGATAATCATCCATCGTTCCGTAAACAGTAAGTTCAATTCCGAAACAACACGCGTAAACTGCAAAAAGTATCCACACCCGGTAATCCTTCAGTACCTGAAGGAATCCTATCTCATCTTTACGGATCTCTGGTTTATCTCCTTTCTTTAGTTCGGAAAAATTTCCTTCCGGGGTGTCTTTGGTACATAAAAAGTATACCAGCCCCATACCGAAACACAGGATTCCCGCGGCAATAACGGCATAACGCCAGGCGGAAGCTTCCGAAACTCCCATAGCTACCACCAGGGCGGCGAGCAGAGGCATTCCCAACCGGTTAGCCCCTCCTCCCAGGTTTCCCCACCCGGCAGACGTGGCATTTGCGGTACCTACAATATTGGAAGAAAACATCAGGGAGGTATGCACCTGGGTAATCACAAAGGAAGCACCTATAAACCCTGTAAGGAACCTGCAGATGAGGAACTGCATGGGGGTCTGCACAAAACCGGTCAGAATAACAGGTATGGCTCCCAATATCAACAGCCCTGTATAACACAACCTGGGGCCGTATTTATCACATAGTTTCCCTATTAACAAACGTGCAAAAACAGTACCGGTAACCGCCAGTACCGTAGCGTTCCACTTCTCCGCCGGCGTAAGCCCCAGGTCCGCCACTACACTCGGCATAAAAGGCACGATGCCGAACCAGGCAAAAAAACACAGGAAAAACGCAATGGAAGAAATCCAGAATGTCCGGATAGGAAGGCTTTTGAAATTCAGCAATTCTAATTTGACAGCTTTCTTGGAATCAAAATTTTTCATAACGTATATTGTTTTGTACTAAATTAAGTAAAATTACTTAATAAAATACGTATTAATATACGTAATTACAAAAATTATCAACTACTAAAAGTCATCACTTATTCCGGGAGGGATATTGTATATTGTAAAATTTTAACCGGTTAAATTTCAGATATTGTCAATAGGAATTTCTACAGGTCGTACTCTTTAACCTTATTGGTGAGCTCCGCAAGGTTCTTTACTTCAAGTTTTTTCATCAAATTGAACCTGTGCACCTCTGTGGTACGCTTACTTATGTTCAGCTCGTCCCCTATTTCCTTATTACTCTTGCCTTCCAATATCAGGTCCAGTATTTGTTTTTCCCTTCTGGTCAGGCGAAAAGGATCGTTTCGTTCCGAAGTCTTTCCGGGTTTTTTCGTGGTATCTCCACCTTTACCGGAAAAATGGTTGATCAATATGGTGGATATATCACCGGAAAAGTATTTTTCCCCATGCATTATTTTGTGCAGGGCCTTTAAAAATTCCTCTTTACTGGAACCTTTCAGAAGATACCCGTCCGCACCTGCCTGTATAGACTGAACTACGTATTCTTCGGAATCGTGCATGGATAACATCAGTGTTTTTATGTGGGGACTTTTTCGCTTTAGTTCCTTTATCATATCTATGCCGTTCATATTTGGCATCCTGATATCCGCGATGACCAGGTCCGGCGTTTCGTTTTCAAGGATACGGAGCGCTTCGTCCCCGTCGGAAGCTTCGTTTATAACTTCAATTTCCTCCTGCTCTTCCAGCAAAGCTTTTATTCCGTCACGGACCAGTACGTGGTCATCAACGAGGAATATACGTAATTTATCACTCATCCCGATTAAGATATTTTATCAAAACTAATGATTTTTTACGTATTTACGATGCAGATATGGGAATGTTGATTGTTACGCGGGTCCCTTTTCCCTCCTGTGAGTTGATGAACAATCGGCCGTCAATGTACCGGATGCGCTCTTTCATATACGAGATCCCCATTCCTCCTTCGCCATTTGCCGGTTTTAATTTCTGAGGATCAAAGCCTTTGCCGTTATCATCGATATTAATACTGAGAAGGCTATCGCTATGGGAGACGCTGACGATAATCTGTGAAGAACCGGCATATTTTATGGCGTTGTTTACGGCTTCCTGCGTAATTCTGTAAATATTGATCTCCATCAAAGAATCCAGCCGGTGATCAAATCCGGTTTTATCGTAAAGAAATATGGTTTTCCCTGTAAGTTTAGACAATTCTTCCGTCAGTTTATTCAGGGCCGGTACTATACCGTGATCACTAAGTTCGGGGGGCATCAGGTTAAAAGTGGCCGTCCTGACTCCTTTTATGATATTCAGGGTTAAATCTTTCAGGTTCTCTATTTTCTCTGCAGCCTTCTCCGGTTTGCAGATATCGATACTCTGGAGGTTAAGGCTCAACCCCGTAAGCATTTGCCCTATACCATCATGGATATCCTTGGCTATCCTGTTTTGTTCCTGTTCCTGGTTTTCGATGATTTTACTGGAAACCAGTTTCTGGCGGTTCATCTTCTCTTCAAATTGTTCTTTGGTAAGCCGTTCAATTTCCAGTTGGGCTTCTTTCCTGGTGGTGATATCGGTAGCAATGATCAGGATTTCCCATTTGTTATTCCCGGGATTATAAGGAATAAGGGACATTTCCATCCATATGTTTTTTCCCGAGGAATCCGTCACTTTCACTTCACCCTGCCAGTTCAGCCTGGAATTCTGTTGTAATAAAGCCTCCATCTGTTTCCTCTCTGCTTCATTAACAGCAAAAAGGTCCTGGAACTTATTGAAATTATGGAGCTCCCTGATCTTGAATATCCTGGAGAATTTCTCTCCCAGTTGTATTATTTCACCGTCCGGATAGATCCTAGCAAAAAGCAATGTCTGGTTTATGGCCTGGTTGAGTACTTTCAATTCCTTGACCGATTTGTCCTTTTCCAGGCTCAGCTTATCCGCATGATATGCCATTTTCCTGGCCTTTTTTTCAGAAGCAATAAGTTGTGAAATGGTATTTCTGACCGCTTTGGCCGTTGGAAAGAAAATAAAAATAAATTCGCACAGGAGTACAAGGAGTGTGAAACAGGTCAGGATAATTTCCAACCGTTCCAGGCGTTTTACTTTTTCCCCTGCTTCTTTTTCGTACTGGTTGACAATACGGTCCATTCTTTCCAGGAAGGGGGATTCATTTTCCAGGATTTTTAATATTGCCGGTCTTATGGCATCTATAGCGGCCGATTCACCGGATTCGACATACCCGATAACATAGTTGGCCGAACTTTCCATGGTTTTGAAATACGGGGTTATTTCATGGAACATGCCACGGATCGTTTCCGAATTGTTTTCCGGCAGGCCGTATTCCTTATTTCCGTTTATCAGTGTCCGCTGGGAATCAGCCCACAAAGCAACCGTCTCCCGCATTTTAGACACTATTTCCCGGTCAGAAGTATTATCCCCGGCATGTAAAAGCTGCATGGCTTCTTTGGACAGTTTCTGGCTTAACATCCGCTGCCTTCCCGCAATATTGACCAGGGTGGAATCATTTTCCTGGTCGTCCAGAAAACGGTGAATAAATACCTGGCTCACCAAAACCGAAATAGCAATGGCGCTTAACGCTAAAATATAAAGACGTTTTAATTTACTAAACGTACGCCACTCTATTGAAGACTGGTTGGCTTCCGACATTTTTAACACAATTACAAGAGTACTTTTCGGGATCCGTTCCGTATGGCCTTCGGAAAGGAATCCGAAATATCATTCCGAAAATCCAATATACACATTTTTATTCTCTATTTTCACAGGATAAACGGCTATTTTATATTCTTCTCCGTTTAAATTGGAACCGTCTTCCAGGGAAAAGGTCTTTTTGTGCATAGGGCAGGCCACTTTGGGAATGCCGGAGGATTCCCCGATCATACCTCTTGAAATTACCATTTCCAGTTTATGGGGGCACAGGTTCTGGCAGGCGTACCATTTGCCGAACCTTCCAAAGTTAAAAACGGCGATCTGTTTTGTTTTATATTTTACGCACACCCCTCCGTCACTGGGAAAATCACTTATTTTTCCCGCCAGGAACCACTCCCTGATTTCCTGTTCGTTAACTGTCTTGTACTGATCTAAAATTTCTTTCATCTGTTTATGTTATCTGCTTGTCACAACCGTACCTTATTTCCAGGGTTTTGGCATTTTTTGTTCCCGCATGGGGACAAATTCTATGGAGCTATCGGTTTCTTCCGAGTTTACAAAATGTCTGAATCTTTTCATCGTTTCGGGATTTTCAATGGCTTGTTTCCATTCACAGACATATGAATCCACCAGGGTTTGCATTTCATTTTCCAGGTCTTCCGCAATGCCCAGGCTATCGTCGATTACAACCCGCTTGAGATATTCTATCCCCCCTTCCAGTTTTTCCAGCCAGGGCGCGGTCCTGGTAAGCGGGGGTGCAGTTCTTATATAGTACATTAAAAACCGATCGAGATATTTTATACAGGTTTCGTCATCCAGTTGTTCTGCCAGGAGTATGGCATGTTTTGGCGTGGCTCCCCCGTTGCCGCATACATAAAGGTTCCACCCTTTTTCCACAGCTATAATACCGAAGTCTTTCCCCCGGGCTTCCGCGCATTCGCGTATGCATCCGGAGACCCCGCCTTTCAGCTTATGCGGCGATCGCAGTCCTTTATAACGCTCTTCTATCCGAATGGCAAAACTCACGCTTTCGTGCATGCCATAGCGGCACCAGGTAGACCCTACACAACTTTTCACGGTCCGGAGCGACTTACCGTAGGCATGCCCGCTTTCAAAACCCGCTTCAATGAGTTCTCTCCATATATGCGGCAATTGATGAAGTTCCGCCCCGAAAAGGTCTATTCGCTGTCCGCCCGTAATTTTACTGTACAGATCATATTTTTTGGCCACCTGTCCCAATACCATCAGTCTTTCCGGGGTAATTTCTCCTCCGGGGACCCTGGGAACTACCGAATAGGTACCGTTTCGCTGGATGTTGGCCAGAAATTTATCGTTCGAATCCTGTATAGTCACCTGCCTGTTGGCTGTTTCCATGTAGATACTCGCAAATACAGATGCCAGGACCGGCTTGCATATCTCGCAGCCATGCCCCTTACCGAAAAGGTCCAGGGCTTCATTATAATCCTTAACCTTATTGATCTTTACAAGATCGTAAAGCTCCTGTCTGCTGTAGTTAAAGTGTTCGCAGATAGTTTCTTTTACCTCTTTTCCCAGGGCCTTGAGGCTTTCGCTTACCAAATCCGTAACCATGGGTTTACATCCGCCGCACCCGGTGGTAGCCTTGGTTTGATTTACCACATCTTCCAGGTTCTGGCAGCAGCCGCTATTAATCGCTTCACAAATATCCCCTTTGGAAATACTTTCGCAGGAACATATCTGTGCCGTATCGGGCAAATCCATAACACTGCCGGCGGAAGTCCCGCCACTTTTATCGGGAATGATCAGATCTTCCGGGTTTTCCGGGAGTTTCATTGCATTTATATACAACTGGAAAAGATTGTTGTAATCGGAAGAATCCCCTATTAAAATACCTCCCAGCAGGGTCCTGGACTCTTTATCTATATTTATCCTTTTGTAAACACCGGAAAATTTATTTTCAAATACGATAGCCGAAGCATTATTACCATCGATAAAGGGGTCCCCAAAACTTGCTACTTCTGTTCCTATAAGCTTTAACTGTGTGGACATATCTATATGCTCTACCATCAGCCTGTCGCCTCCACTGATCTGGTTTACCGCAATTTCGGCCATGGCATAACCGGGGGCCACAAGTCCGTATATCCCGCCATTGTAAAAAGCTACTTCCCCAATGGCGTATATAGACGCGTCGGATGTCTGCATTTTATTATTTACCCAGATACCTCCGCGTTCCCCGGTCTTAAGGCCGGCATTCCTGCCCAGTTCGTCCCTCGGACGTATTCCTGCGGAAATGACAAGCATATCGGTCTTTAATTGAGACCCGTCCGCAAAATGCAGGGCCTCTACCCTGTTATCTCCGTAAATCTTACTGGTAGATCTGTTCAGATAGATCCCTATTCCCATTGATTCTATCTTGGCCTGCAGCATTCTACTGGCCGAATCGTCCAGTTGCCTGGGCATCAGGCGCGGAGCAAATTCCACCACATCTGTTGTAAGTCCGAGTTCCTTGGTGGCATTGGCAGCTTCCAGGCCTAAAAGTCCACCTCCCAGAACAGCAGCTTTTCCGCCGTACTCCCTCCGGGCCTTTATGGCATACTGCCTGATCGCATCCAGGTCTTCAATAGTCCTGTACACAAACACACCGGGGGTATCAATGCCATCTATGTTCGGGACAAAGGGGGCAGAGCCCGTAGCTAAAACCAGATAATCGTAAGGGTAGCTATTATTTTTATGATCAATAACTATCTTTTTCTCCCTGTCGATCTCACAAATCAGGGAGGAAGTATACAATTTTATATCATTGGTTTTATACCATTCCAAAGGTGCCATACTAAGCTCGTCGGCACTTTCCACGGAAAAATATTCGCTCAGATGAACACGGTCGTAAGCGGACCGGGGTTCTTCTCCAAAAACCGTGATCTCAAATTTTTCCCTGGAACCGGAAGCGATAAGTTTTTCACAAAACTTATACCCCACCATACCGTTACCTACAACTACGACTTTCTGCATAACTAAGTATTTTAAAGCAAAAATAAGTATTATTACTTAATAAAAATAACTAGATCAAATTATTTAGAAAATAACAGGAAAACAATACGAATAATGAACAAAACACATTAAAAAGTATCAATAAAAGAGATTTAATCAATGTGAATTTGTTCAAACCGGAACACAGAATGATTTCAGCGATCAAAATAACTAAGTACACTTACGGCCTGTTTCCGATTGCCCGTAGCCGGATAATTGAGAGGAAAAGGATACACCGGATAACCTCGTCTGTATAGTTTCAGGGAAATTGATTTTGAGGTATTGAAGTGAGGGAATTAAACTCCGGACAAGGCTTCCCGGTTTAAAAAACTGTCTAAAATTTACAACAATGTCTCCAACAGGTATCCGGCTATGGATCCGCCTATAACAATGAAAGCGCTGTTTACTTTTCTGAAGACAAAAACGGCTGTTAAACTTAGAATGGCTATTAAAACAGTACGCCAATCCGTCAATGTATCTTTTGCCATCTCTATACAAACTGCTATGATAACGGCTACTGCAGCAATATTCACTGCGTCCAGAAATGCCGTAAACACTTTTGATTTTCGCATTTTGGAAATGAAAGGGTTCAATATGGCAACAAAAATAAAAGAAGGGAGAAAAATACCTACAGTAGCAACAACCGCTCCGAAAAAACCGTTTAACTGCCAACCGATAAATGTGGCGGTGGACAGGACAGGTCCCGGGGTGAACTGTCCTACGGCAACGGCATCGATCAATTCCTGTCTCGTCAACAATCCCCTGTCTACCAATTCGGCATCCAAATAGGCAAACAGTACATAACCGCTTCCGTATAACAAAGCTCCTACTTTTAAAAAAGTCCAGAAAATTTTTGCGGAAGCTACGGATTTGGCGGCCTGAAAGAATATGAACAATGCACTCCCGTTTAAATTATTTTTTGATTCAGAGATAAAATATAAAGCCAGGCCCGATACCCCGCAGGCAAATAAGGCGAGGATCTCGTGCACCCCCATAAGACACGCCATTAGTGTCATTCCTCCCAGAACACCGAGTTTTACATTTTTGAGGGCTTTTTTGCCAAGCCTGTAAACCGCTCCCAGGATTATGGCTATTACGGCCGGTTTTATACCATAGATGTAAGGCTCTACCGCAGGTAATTGCCCATATTCTTTATACAACCAGGCAAATACCATGGTAATAGCAACGGCCGGAAATACAAAACAGGCTCCTGCGGTTATCAATCCTTTCCACCCGGCTCTTTCATACCCGCAATGCATTGTCATTTCGGTAGAATTCGGGCCGGGGATCAGATTGGTGGCTCCCACCAGATCGAGAAAATGCTGCCGGGACATCCATTTCTTTTTCTTCACCACCTCATCTTCCATCATGGCTATATGAGCAGCAGGCCCTCCAAAAGCAATACTGCCCAATTTAAAAAACAGAAGAGCTACTTCTTTTAGCCTACCCGCCATTTTTCAAAAGTATTTTATCCACCGACCATAAGCCACCGCCTTTTATTACCAGGAAAAAACTTCCCAAAAGCATAGCCCAATCCGTTCTGCCGGCATGCATCATTTCCCAAAAACCGTCATTGGTCAAAATTTCCAGTTTTGTAGTTGCAATGGCTACCAACATTATAATCATAAGGGGGACGCCAGCCAGCCGGGTGAGAAAACCCATGAGGATAAGTGTTCCGCAAATCACTTCAAATGTTCCCACAAACACTCCTAAAAAGTCCGCTGCAGGAAGTCCGATCTTTTCCATTCTACCTACTCCGCGAATGGCCGGGAAAAGAAATTTCTGTACCCCTTCCGAAAGGAAAACGGTTCCGACGATAAGCCGGATGATGATTGTGGTTCTTGAATTATCGGTACGTATTATTTTTGGCAACATTATCTTTTGTCCGTATGGTGATACATCTGTAATTCATTAAACAGTCAGCAAAGATATTTTTGTGTCCTGTCCCGTATATTATGCGGGTTACAAAAATATACGCATTACAGGTTTAGTACAGATCAATTTGAACTAGACCTTCTTAAAGCTGCAAAATACAAAATTCTGTATACTACCCGAAGGAGTTTTATGATCTGCATAAGTACATTTTATTTTCTCAAAACCCGGTTTAAACAGATCAGTCATAGTATTATCGGAATACTTCGGAATACTGTTGTATTTCTATTCCGCTACATTTTTTCGGACCTTTTTCGGAAAAAGTACCAATTACTAAAAAACCACCATGTACAATATGGTTCCCGACGGTTTTTACATAATCCGAAATTTCATTTTTATCTGTCAAAAAATGAAAAGCCGCCTTGTCGTGCCAGAGATCATACATCCCGTCCGGTTGAAAATTTGCAATGTCCTCTACGATCCACTTTACTTTTTTCGCCTGTTCTCCTAGTCTTTCTTTTGCTTTTTCAATAGCTGTTTCCGAAATATCCAGAACACTGATGTCCTGGTACCCCAGACGAAGCAGGTGATCCACAAGAAAACTGTCTCCCCCTCCAATATCCAGGATTTTTGCAGTTTTCGGAACTCCGGAACTTTCTATAAAATCAAGAGAGACTTCGGGAACCGGTAGATACCAGCTAACCTCTTCAGGAGACTTTGTTTCATAGATATGTTCCCAATGTTTTTTTCGTTCCATATATCAAAGTTTATAATTTATTGGCACATACAGATTAGAAATTCAATTTTTTATGCCGACTGTCCCTCTGTTTTACCCAATACACGAATAATTTTCAGAAAATTAATCCAACTATTCGTGAATCCACGGCTAAAATTTATGAAACCTAAAGTAACTGTAATCAAATGGCAGGTCAGGCTCAGGACAGGATTTTAACCTTTAACCGGATAAAAAAATACTGCCAGCAAAGCATTTCTGCCAAAAATTTCATCTATTATTTGAAATTACTGGCTTATTTACAAAAAACATCGTATATTTGCCACCAGTTTAGTAATTTTACTGACAACTATTTTATAAAGTTCGTTGCACGTTGCATTTGACAGGTATCCGTTTAAGTTGGCTCTTCGAGAATTCCTATTTAACATTACTTTCTCATTTTTGTAATCCATAAAGCTTACTCTTATAGAATAAGACGAAAAATGTTTTCTGATCGGAACATTTATTTATTGGAACTAAATCAAAATTTATCAAAGAATTATTTTTTTCAGGGTCAAAAGTTGCTGATCCTTCGGTTACAAGGCAAAATCTCGTTTCAAATTATTTAAAAAATACTGGGAAAAGCAGATTAAAGGATAGGACAACATTGTCCGGTTCTATCTTTATACATTACCTGTTTTTTATTTCTCTTCCTCTTATCTTTTCTATTTTTTCTCATTTAAAGGAACTGAGTACCTTCTTTTTACAGGATATGAACCTATCATGGCAATTATGGGCATTGCTGTGCACTACGATTTTCTTTATAGCCTTTATCACTTCAATTATACGCCCCTCAGGACAAGACGGGCATATCTTTTATACAAAAAAATTAACAACAGGAAAGAATTTAAGGCGACGACCGTTTCACGGAGTGGAGATTATTTTAAATGATGCAGTTGATAAGAACAATGTCCGCTGCAAATCCTTTTCCTTAAAACAAAACGAATACTAATGAATTACAGAAAAAGAATAAATACCAAAAAACCGCAGTCCAATAAGAGAGCTGCCTCTACATTAAGTCCGCATGTACTATTAAAACATGCCGAGATGATCACTGATACACCAACAGCATACGTATCCGGACAAACTTATGCCGATATGGACCTCCATCCCGCGCTAAAACGTAACCTACTGAAAAAAGGCTATCAAAAACCCACGGAAATCCAGGAAAAAACAATAGAAAACCTGGTTGACGGGCATAATATGATAGGTGTTGCTTCAACAGGTACCGGAAAAACCGGCGCATTTTTAATTCCCATGGTTCAGCAGTTACTCACTGCCGATAAAACTACCTACCTGGTAGTGGTACCAACCAGGGAACTTGCAATGCAGGTCCGGGAGGAATTCGATGACCTCACTAGGGGATTGAGATTTTCGGCAACCTGTTTTATCGGGGGAACAAGTGTGGGAAAAGATCTTATTAAGGCAAGAAGGAAAAGTCATTTGATCGTAGGTACTCCCGGAAGGTTGATTGACCTGATCAATCAAAGGGCCCTGAGCCTTCAGGGTATTACGGGACTGGTCCTGGATGAATTTGACCGTATGCTGGATATGGGCTTTATAAATGACGTTAAGACCATTGTATCTCTTATGCATTCCAGGAAACAAACCATGCTGTTCTCCGCAACGGTAAAACCTTCGCAGGAAGCGTTGATCCAGAAACTTGTGGAAAATCCCATAAAAATTACGGCCAGCAGCGGTGCGGAGTCCAGTAATAATGTAAAACAGAACATGATCAAAGTCCAGGACGGTGAAAATAAGTTTGATGTTCTGTATAACCTTTTGCGTGAAGATTCGTTTAAAAAGGTAATACTGTTCGCCGAAACCAAGAGGGCTGTAGATAAAATAAACAAACAACTCATAAAAACCGGGATTAATTCCGATGTAATACACGGTAATAAATCCCAGAATTACAGGTCCAAAGCCATCCAGTCGTTCAAATCCGGAAAGATCCGGGTCCTGGTGGCTACCGATGTGGCATCGAGAGGTATCGATGTGGATAACGTTACCCACGTGATCAATTACCAGATACCGCAAACACTGGATAGTTATATCCACCGTATAGGACGGACCGGCAGAGCGGGAAAAACAGGAATGGCATATACATTTATTAATTAATAATTAAAACTATATAATCATGAAAGAAGGCATTGTAAAATTTTTTAATACCGACAAAGGATTTGGATTCATTACTCCTGACGATTCTTCCCAGGATATATTCGTTCATCACAGCGGATTAATTGATGAGGTAAGGGAAAACGACCGTGTAAAATACGAAACTACACAAGGGAACAGAGGGATCAATGCAGTTAATGTAGAGGTTCTGGACTAATTTCCGGAGATAAGCCCTGGCAAGGAGACTATCGGACGGAATGTTCCGAAATAACATAAAAATCAGGCGGACATAACGATCCGCCTCGATTATTATTAGTCCGTGCTCCCGGGTATCCGCCATTATTATGGTACTATCCGGGGGTATTTTACGATTAAGCGTTTTTTTCCTTGGATTTAAGAAGGTATTAACACGCCGGGGTTTGCTTTTTTACGTCATCTTTATTAACTTATATTTCCGTTTGTTATGATGACGAACAACATTAAATTTATCAGGTTATGTATTCAACATCACAATTATCCGCATCCCAGACGCCTTACCATAATTTCATCAAAAATTTTGAAGATTCTCTGGACATCATATTTAACCAAACGGCAGACATTAACCAATTAAGTCTTTCCAGGGGGTTACCGGCTAAAATCTGGAAAGATATTATGAAATTAAACCCCTTGTCCGTAGCTATTCCGAAAAATTACGGCGGAAGGGGTGTTTCCGTTAAAGAGTGCCTGGGAGTATTGTCTGCGGCATCTTATCAATCCCTTCCCCTGTCCCTGACTTTCGGGATTAACATTGCCCTTTTCCTGGAACCGCTGGCCAAATACGGTAATGACAGCATAAAACCCGAGATCTATAAGAATTTTATGGACAACGGGGCTATGGGAGGATTGATGATCACGGAGCCAAACTACGGTAGTGATGCGCTCAATATGAAAACCAGTAATCAACTCCTCGGGGAAGAATATCATATAAAAGGTCTCAAGCACTGGCAGGGGCTTACGGGCATGGCCAATTACTGGCTCATCGCCTCGCGAGGTATCAACCATAAGAATGAACTGGCCAGGGATATCGATTTTTTTGTTTCGGACGAATCCAAAAAGGAGCAGAAGATCGAAGTGCTGGAATACTATGACAACGCGGGACTTTACATGATCCCTTACGGGCGGAACAAAATCGACATCAAGGTGCCCGTCAGTCAAAAACTACAGCCGCACTCCACCGGCTTAAAAATGATGCTGGACATATTGCACCGAAGCAGAATGCAATTCCCCGGAATGGCCATGGGCTTTCTCCAAAGGTTACTGGACGATGCCATAGAACATTGCCAGAACCGTATGGTAGGTAACTTTAACCTGTTTTCAATGGACCAGGTACAGTACCAATTATCCAGGATGCAGTCTTCATTTACCATATGCTCTGCAATGTGTGCCAAGAGCACCAGGATCAGCGGTATTGAAAACAATGTAGCCTCTTCCGGTCTGCAGGCCAACAGTATGAAGGCCTTGATAACCGACCTGATGCAGGATTCGGCCCAGACCCACGTACAACTCTCCGGGGCAAAAGGATACCGGATCAGTCACATTGGAGGAAGAGGTATTATGGACAGCCGCCCTTTCCGGATATTCGAAGGATCTAACGAAATGCTCTACACTCAGATTTCCGATATTATCATTAAAGAAATGAAAAAATCCGGGATAAGCCATTTAGCCACTTTCGCAGCGCAGAAAAACGAAACCCGGATGGCCGCAGAAGTATTTAAAAAACAACTGGATTTTTCCATAGACGGTCCCTTATCCCAGAGAAAATCTATCGATTTTGGAAAAATACTGGCACGTGTTGTTTCTGTCAACGATGTCCTGGAACTCAACAATGCAGGATTCAGTCAACAGTTAACGGACAACTGCATAGAGGTTGTGCGCGAAGAAATTTCTACCTTAACCCATACTATGCATAACCACGTGGGTACAACAGCACTGGATAATTATAAAGACAAGAGCAACTGGATGGACTTTGCCTAACTCTGTTTAGTTGTTAGTTTTTTAGTTGGGGAGTTCTTAGTTTGGTTATGACCAAGGAAAATCAGGTTCGTCCTTCCCGATCCCGATAATTATCGGGATTATCGGGACTAAAGGGAACCTGATTTTCCGACTTATTATTAATTTGTCCCACGCCCCATGTCCATTCGTGGTAAAAGGTTCGAAAGCCACAGTTCTTTTCAGTCCGGAACAGTACCGGAACAGTAATTTTCCGTTTATGCCATCTTAACCCGATAGTATTTTTTTCGCAGCCAGAAAGAAACCCTCACCAGTAGGATCAAAGCCGGAACCTCAACCAACGGACCGATAACCCCTGTAAAGGCTTGCCCGGAATTCAATCCGAATACGGCAATGGCCACGGCGATCGCCAGCTCGAAATTATTGCCCGCTGCGGTAAAGGCTACCGCCGCATTCTTATCATACGATGCTCCCATTGCTTTGGTCACAAAAAAGCCGATAAGGAACATCAATGCAAAATAGATAAGCATGGGGATGGCAATAATGACCACATCCATCGGTATTTCCACAATCAACTCTCCTTTCAGGGAAAACATCACTATAATAGTAAATAACAGGGCTACCAATGTAACCGGGGAAATGGCAGGGATAAATTTTTTGGTATACCACTCCTCCCCTTTTACTTCAACCAGGATAAGGCGGCTTAATATACCTGCCAGGAAAGGAATTCCCAGGTAAATAGCTACGCTTTCGGCTATGGTTCCAATGGAAATATCTACAATGGCACCTTCAAAACCAAACAAGGGCGGAAGTTTTGTGATAAACAACCAGGCGTAAAAACTATAACCGAACACCTGGAATATACTGTTTAAAGCCACCAATCCGGCGCCGTATTCGCTGCTTCCCTCCGCAAGGTCGTTCCACACCAGCACCATGGCAATACACCGGGCAAGGCCTATAAGGATCAACCCCACCATATATTCGGGATAATCCCTTAAAAAGGTAATGGCGAGAACGAACATCAGTACAGGCCCTATGATCCAGTTCAGTAACAAAGAGACGGATAAGATCTTAACATCCCTGAAAACCATCGGCAACAGCCTGTAATTTACTTTTGCCAAAGGAGGGTACATCATCAAAATCAACCCTATGGCAATAGGAATATTCGTAGAGCCGCTGCTGTATGAATTTATAGTTCCGGCAATGGAAGGAAACACATATCCGATTCCGACACCGACAGCCATGGCCAGAAATATCCAAAGGGTAAGATAGCGGTCTAAAAAACTTAGTTTCTTTTTCGTCTTATTCATTTTCTAGTTATTTATCTCAGAGAATACGTAAAAGAGTTCTGTGGCGATCTGCAAACTCCTTTCCCGGTATTTTTCCTTTTGCTGAGGAGTGCCGTCATAAACTTTAGGATCTTCAAAAGTTATGGGTACTCTTTTTTCGGCACCGGCGATAAAAGGACAACCGTCATCGGCCTGGGAACAGGTCATCACGGCTGCAAACCCGGATGCAGGATTAAAATCATTATCCAGTTTTTTGGAAAATCCGATAACGGGATGTTCGTTGTCCGCATATTTGATGGCATAGACCGGGTTGTTGCCTTCGGACAGCTTATCGACTTTAAAGCCCGTATCCTCAAATACTTCGGCGACCATAGGATATAGCGCCGTTGCCTCCGTGCCTCCGGAATAGCAGTATACATTCCGGATATTGAAATAATTTGCAAGCGTTTGCGCCCATACCTGCGACAAGTGGCTCCTGCGGGAATTGTGCGTACAGATGAAATTGATACGTATCGCTTCGCCGGTATGGATTTTATGCCGGATAAAATCAATTAAAGGTTGCAGAGTTTCTTTTCTACCTGCCGGAATACCATCAGTAGTGAATGAGGCGATAGTGTCTTCTATCGGCTTAAAAACAGTGGTTTTTGCATTCATAATTTTAATTTTGGAGATTAGCAACAGCCCGATCCGGGAGTACAGCACGAAGCCTGTAAATCTTTATCCTCTGCCCGGTTTGCCGGTTCCGGCACACCACATTTATCCCTGGCCAGGCAATCGGTCTGTTTCGTGGTCAGTATAAAGTGTTTGCCATTGAAATCAAGGCCGAACTTCCCGATAGTATCTCCCTGGTACTCTACTTCGATCTCCTGGTCTCCGATTCCCAGTACCCGCTCCGAAAGTTCAATGATTTGTACCAGTTTTTCAGGATGCAGCCGATGATCATAATCATCGGCTTCCCACAGTTGAAAGTTCACTACTTCTTCGTTACGGACGGTACCCCCGCAATCGATAAAATCTTTTTTTACCTTGCCTACCTCCGTAACGTGAAAATGGCTAGGCACCAAAGAACCGTCTGGCAGTTGAAAAGCAATGGTTTCCAATGTCCTTAAATGTTGTTTAATTTCCGAAAGTTTCATAACGTTTTATTTATTTATCGCAATGAAGCGATGATTAAACCAAAATTTTTTAGCAGCACTCTTCCCCCTCCTGCAAGCCCAGGTCAAAGAAATCCCGCATCAGCCTGCTCATACTGTTCCAGTTTTCTTTATCAATGCAATAACATACTCGGGTACCTTCAATAGTCCCTTTAATAAGCCCCATGTTCTTCAGTTCCTTCAAATGTTGTGAAATTGTAGGTTGTGCAAGGCCTATTTCGTCTACCAGATCTCCGCAGATACAGGTATTGATCTTAAATAAATGCTGAAGAATGGCAACCCGTGCGGGATGACCGATAACTTTCGCAAATGCGGCAATCCGGTTTTCTTTATCCGAATAAATATCTGTTCTGGTAACTCCCATCGATCCAATTTTAATTACATTGCAATATTACGATTAATTTTGTTTTGAAAAGATTTTTCATAAAAATAAATTTAGAGTATATAACAAAACCTGACTTCGACGTAATGGTTTTAAACGATCCAGGTTTTAAATGAGCTAAAAAGTCAACTACCTCGGGGGCATCCCGATCCCGATAATTATATCGGGATTATCGGGACACTTAGTAAGTAAATTTCTGAAAAGTCAGGGTCCTGGCTTTTCTCTCCACACTGATAACGTTGGTTCCGTAAGCTGTGGGATAACTTTTTAGCAATGTCTTTGTATCAATGGTATGGATAAACGAGGAAAAATCCCGGTTATAAAGGGAGGAAAACACCGTAAACCTGTCGAATATAACATTTTTATATCCCTTATCCCCGGAACTGAACTTAGAGTATAAACCGGCATATTTATTGCCATTTACCTGCAGTTTGTAATTACCAAAAATCTTGCTGTTCATCACCTGGCCGTTCTCTTTGTTGAGAAGATAAAAGTTACAATAACTCTTTCCTTTGGTGGAATACGTGGAAATTCCAAGAAAATGCGGGGTGACATCAAAGGTAAAGTACCTGTTAAAACTGTTGACATAACGAAAATCCGTACCCGGGACTTCCCGGTATTTTTTCCAGATGAGATTCCCTGCCTGGTCGTATTTACACACTAAAAAACCGGAATCTCCCCTTTCGGGCTTGATGCCCGCATAGGCATAATATACCTTTTCGGTTTTGTCATAAACTACAGCCCCTTTGGCGTCTTCGGTAGGAAGCTGATAGGCAAATATGGTCCTTTTGTCACCGTTTATATCGGTGGGTTGATACGAAGAAAACGAATACCTGTTCAAATGCAATTCGGCAAACTCCTCCTTTTTTTTGTCATTAACCTCAAAGTCCAGTCTTGCTTCATTACGTATATTTCCCCGGTAGTCATAAGTGACACACAGGTACTTCCTGGACGTATTTTCGGCCTTGTTTGTCAATCCCACTATAAAAACCTCGTTATCAAAGTACAATAGCTTTGGTCTTTTAAATTCCGCTTCACCGGGAAGGTCCAGCTTTGTTTGGTTTTCATAGTCCCCGGCCAGGCTTTTGACATACAGGTAGACATCTTTATCTTTTTTACTGGCTCCTTCTTTTTTTCCGATGGCAACAAATTCCCTGTCATTTAAAAACTGTATCCGGTCTCCCAGGGCATAAATCCGGGGTCTGAAGTAAAAATCATCTTCCAGGTTTCCGTTGGGATCCTTTTCCGAAAAACCGGACAATTCGCTTTCATGTATACGATAAAAGTTTTTGTCCCGGAGTATCCCACTGTACCGGAAGATCGAATTTTTCCCGGTTTGTGACATAGCAATGAGATCGCCCCCGGCAATCTTGTCCTTTCCACGGAACCTGTATACCTCGTTTAAATCATTATCCAGGAGCGTCAGCCGGGTCTTATCTTCTGCATGCCCGTTTTCCAGTATAAAAAAATTACCGGTATCCGTGACATCATAATCCTGTATTTTATAACCGTCGTCAATGGTGAATTGCACGGTTTTCTCCTGGGCATGAAGGGAGATCATCGTTAAAAGACAGAAAAGAGTGGTGTAAAATTGTTTCATAACAGTTCGGGAATTTGTTCATGGAAAAGGGGTTCTGAGGCAAACTCCCCTTAGTTCTTGTTTGCTGAAATTTAGATAGCTCCTCAGTATTCTTCTTAGAAAAACCGAAAATACACTGCAATCCTTTTACGAACACAAAAACAGGTGTAGAACAAATTCTAGCAGTATATAGAACTTGTTCTATGGTCCGGATTATCCTGACTACAAGGGGGACTTAAAAGGGTATACGGAGAAAAATTGTCCATCTGATGGCGAAGTTCGTCCATTTTCCCGCGGTTGTACTTTTCAAATCTTTGTACTGTCTATAACGACAAGGGTTTTAAAATTTAAATAAGATGCAAAGAATTGAAGCACTACAGCCGGAAACGGCCAATGGAAAAACAAAAGAACTGTTTGACGGAATACAGGCCAAATTAGGTATGGTCCCCGCCATGATGCGGACTATGGGAAATTCACCCGCAGTATTGGAGGGATACCTGGGCCTAAACGAAACATTAGGTAAAAGTTCGCTGGGAGGTAAACTGGGCGAATTAATTGCCCTTACGGTTGCCAATGCGAACAGATGTCATTACTGCAATGCCGCTCATAGCTTTATCGGGGAAAAACTGGTGGGGATAGACCCTCCGGCTATTGAAGCAGCAAGGGATGGTAAATCCGATATCCCCAAAATTCAGGCAGCATTGACTTTTGCCAGAACACTACTGGCCAAAAAAGGAAATGTAAGTGATGAAGATGTCCAGGCCCTCAGATCGGCAGGATATACGGATGCCGCAATTACGGAAATCATAGCCCATACAGCCTTGAATATTTTTACGAATTACTTTAATAATGCAACCGGGGTAGCAATCGATTTTCCCGAAGTAGCATTGGCAGAAGCAGCCGCGGTTTAATCTTTCGATTATTCATGGCAGACACGTTGAAGCGGGTGTCTGCCTTATTATTCACTTTCTAAATTTATTTATAATGGAAATCAGAAAACCGGTACCTCCTTTTTCACAGGAAACCGCCACAGAAAAAGTACAGTTAGCAGAAGACGCATGGAACAGCAAAGATCCGGTCAGGGTAGCCCAGGCTTACACGGTAGACTCCGAGTGGCGAAACCGTACAAAATTCATTAACGGAAGGGAGGAAATAATTGCATTCTTAACCGAAAAATGGGAAAAAGAAAAGCACTACAAACTGAAAAAAGAGTTATGGGGCTTTCGCGAAAACCGGATAGCCGTCCGTTTTGAATATGAATACCAGGACATAAACGGACAATGGTTCCGGGCTTATGGCAACGAACTCTGGGAATTTGATGAAAACGGGTTGATGCAAAAACGATATGCCAGTATCAATGACCTGCCTATTCAAAAAGCGGACCGAAGATTATAAGGCCCCCGGTTGTCCTGTAACACCTTTGAAAAACCACGATAAATTATCACATAAACGATAACAGAATAACAGACATACAATGAAAAATACCATACGATATCAATTCAAAAACATTCAGGGTATAAATATTTTCTACCGCGAGGCCGGGGATCCTAAAAAGCCTGCACTCATTTTGTTGCACGGTTTCCCTTCCTCCAGTTACCAATACCGCAAAGTTTTGATGGCCCTGAAAGACCAGTATTATTTGATAGCGCCGGACTATCCGGGTTTCGGGATAAGCGATTTTCCTTCGGACCAGGATTTCACGTATAGTTTTGACCATTTGGGGGAAATTATGGATGCCTTTGTACAAAGTTTTAACCTGGAAAGTTACAGCCTGATGGTCCAGGATTACGGAGCCCCGGTAGGGTTCAGGATTGCTACCGCCCACCCGGAAAAAATAACGGCAATTATCACCCAGAACGGGAACGCTTACGAAGAAGGTTTAGGCCCTGCCTTCGAAGACGTTAAAAAATTGTGGAAAGACAATTCCGATGCCAACAGAAAAGCTTTACTGCCAACTTTTACCCTGGAAAATCTGAAATGGGAATATACACATGGAACCCGGAATCCGGAAAGTATTGACCCCGATAGCTGGCATCTGGATTTTCACAGGCTTTCGCGTCCCGGAGCGCACCAGGTAAACCTTGACCTGTTCTACGATTACCGGAACAATGTAAAACTTTACCCGCAATGGCAGCAATATTTCAGGACCTACCAGCCCCCCATGCTGATTGTCTGGGGTAAAAACGACCTGTTTTTTCCGGAGTCCGGTGCGGCAGCGTATAAAAAAGATCTGAAAAAGGTGGATTACAATCTATACGACACCGGCCATTTTGCCCTGGAAGAGGAAGGAGAAAAGATCATTGAAAAGATAAAACAATTCCTGGGTTAGCACAGGTATGAGGACCCGTTTGAATTTTTCAGGTTATCGGAAAAGTTTAAACGGGTTCTTCATTTAAAGATGGACAACAGACTTTAATCTAATACCCCGGAGCATTTCAAATCGCACTTAGGGAGGAAAATATTATTTTTACCGTATTGTTAATGCACCGTATCCATGCTACAAAAAAGCAACCACACACTTATAGACCCCAAAACGGGTAGCCTTGCGTTTAAAGTAATGACGTTTGAACACAATATATTCGAATCGTTACAACGGTTTAATTACTATACGCTCATCTGGGTAACCGAGGGAACGGGCAAAATACATGCAGATGTGTCGGAATATGATTTTACGGAAAATACCATGCTTTCCCTTTCCCTGTACCAACCGTTTAAAATCATTTCGGAAACACCGTTAAAAGGTGTTGTAATCCATTTCCACCCGGATTTCTTTTGTATATACAAGCATCACAAGGAAGTAGCCTGCGATGGGGTGTTGTTTAATAATATGTATGGCGCACCTATAGTGTCCCTTCCGGAAACTTCACAACACACACTTCTACTATTGGCAGAACAAATGACGGAAGGAATCCGGACAAAAGGATTTGCACAGTATGAGTTGTTAGTTTCTTATTTGAAGATCTTTTTGATTATGCTGTCCCGGCTGAAATCGGAACAATATCCACAAAACGCAGATAATATGACAGGAGATGACGAGCCTTTTGTATTACAAAATTTAAAAGATTGCATAGAAACCCATTACAAAGAAAAACACGCGGTAAGTGATTATGCCGATATGCTGGCGATCACGCCCAAGGCCCTGGCAAAAATCACGAAAAAGCACTATAAAAAAACCGTGACCGATCTGATTTCCGACAGGATTATCATTGAAGCCAAGAGAGAACTCTATTTAACCAATAAAACGGTAAAAGAAATAGCTTACGCCCTGGGATACAGCGACGAATACTACTTCAGCAGGTTTTTTAAAAAGAATGTGGAAGTATCTCCCCAGATGTATAGAGATACCGTTGGGTTTGACAGGGCATGAGTGGTTTGATCTCTTCCTGACGACCTGTGAAAAAGGGTAGCCCGGAAGTCAACTACCTCGGGGCAAGCCCACGAGGTATTCAAACGAGCAAACCTTAGCTCATTTCGATGCAGAGCATCGGGGAATAAGCCCCATTTAATGGGGTTTAAACTACTTCAACCTATTTTCAATGTAAAAAATTTATGTTATGCAGAGTTGGTCGTGAGTTGTTTTACGTAAGTTGGTTAATATATATGCCTGACTTTAATCATCATTCCTGGTTTTTAATGTTTATCCCTATTAATTTAAAAAAACAAAATGGTTATTCCATAACATATCAGCACTTTAAGATAACTTTATACCTATTGTCGGTTTAAAACTTTACGGACTGGAAATCTATAGGTTTCCGGCAGACTGAAAACCTGCTTTACCACGGATACACGAATAATTTTAAGATAGCTTCCATATATCCGTGTATCTGTGGCTGGAATTAACGGAGACATTAAATTCCGTTACAGATTTTCCGCTACCTTTTTGAATACTACGGTAGAATTATGTCCGCCAAAACCAAAAGCATTGCTCATAGCTACGTTAACTTCTTTTTCCAGCGCCTTGTTGGTAACAATACGGAATTCCCGAGGAATGGCTTCATCCAGCTCCTCCACATTAATGGTTGGCGGAATTATATTGTGGTTAATGGATTGGATACACAGAATAGCTTCTATGGCCCCGGCAGCACCTAATAAATGCCCGGTCATGGATTTCGTTCCGCTGATATGCAAATTTTCAGGAAAGCCAAATGCCTTTTGCACGGCATTGAGCTCGGCTATATCTCCCAGGCCGGTAGATGTGGCATGGACATTCAGATAATGGACATCTTCCGGGGCCAGATCTGCTTCCTTTAAAGCCAGTTGCATAGATTTTGCAGCTGCAATACCTTCCGGATGCGGTGATGTCATATGATAGGCGTCGGCAGTCATTGCCGTTCCGACTACTTCGGCATAAATTTTAGCGCCGCGCTTTCTGGCATGTTCATATTCTTCCAGAACCAAAGCCCCGGCCCCTTCTCCCATTAAAAATCCGTCCCGGTCTTTATCGAAAGGCCGGCTGGCTTTTTCAGGATCATCATTTCGTTTGGACATGGCTTTTAAGGCGGAAAACCCCCCGATAGACGCCGGAGAAATTCCGGCTTCCGAACCTCCGGTAATAAACACTTTCGCTTTTCCCAGTTTTATGTAATTGTAGGCATCCATGATAGCCGTGTTGGAAGTCGCACAGGCAGAAACCGGTGTATAGTTTACCCCCATCAATCCCAATTTTATAGAAATCATTCCGGAAGCCATATTGACCAATAGTTTTGGAATGAAAAACGGGTTAAAACGGGGGCGATAACCGCCTTCTACATAGTTTTTTACTTCTTCTTCAAAAGTGATCATGCCTCCCTGTCCGCTTCCCCAGATGACCCCGACATCGAAAGCGTCTATTTGATCCATATCCAAACCGGCATCTTCCCAGGACTGCATTGCCGCATAAAGTGCATATTGCGTAAACAAATCACTTCTTTTGATCTCATTCCGGTCCAGGTATTTTTGCGGCGTAAAATCCTTGACTTCGCATGCAATCTGCGTCCGGAACTCCGATGCATCAAAACGGGTGATTTTCGCAGCACTGCTCTTTCCGGCAATACTGTTTTCCCAAAATTCCTTAACCGTATTTCCCAAAGGAGTAACGGCTCCTAATCCTGTAACAACAACTCTGGTCATATGTGACTGATTTTTCTTAGCGCTTCGCTGATTTTTGCGGACAAAGGTAGTTGCTATAACGGGAACTTCATACTGATCTTTCCGAAAAGCTTTAAATAAGCTTCGGGTCGCCTCTGTTTGGTATAAAAAATTTACTTCACAAACTGGAACTACCGAAAAAATTGCCTTACCAATACCGGTTTCCGGTGGTTACCGCCCATTGCATTTGTGGTCTCTAGAGCAAACAAATCCGGGAACCGGGGAACGAAAGGCAGATCCCAGACAATCCTTTAATTAGCAATTATCACATTGATATCCCTGCTCTCCAAAGCTTTTACCACTCCGGGAGGCACATTGGAATCGGTTATTATATAATGAACCTGCTCCAGGCCACACACCTTGCCCAGGCCTCTTTTACCGAATTTGGAGCTATCGGCCAGCACTACCAGTATCTGTGCCGATTCTATCATCTTTTTGTTCAGTGCAGCTTCCGCCAGGTTGGTAATAGACAAACCGAAATCGAGATCTATTCCGTCCACCCCCAAAAACAAGATACCTGAAGAAATCTCTTCTAAGATACTTTCCGCGGTCGTTCCCGCTACCGAAGAAGAATTGGGACGGATGATTCCACCAAGCTGAACGATCTCTATATTCGGCCGGCTGCACAAGGCCAGAGTAACTTTTACCGCCGGAGTTATAACCGTAAGCTGTTTTTCAGAATGCAGCATATTGGCAAAAGTATACACCGTAGTTCCCGATCCGATGATAATGGAGTCATTGTCCTTTATAAGGTCCAGAGCTATCTTACCTATCTTTTGCTTGGCTTCGGCATTGATATGTTCCTTTTCGTCAATAGTCCGCTCATTCATGTAAGGGTTGCTCATAGATGCCCCCCCGTGCGTTCTGAATAGTAATTTCTTGTCTTCCAGAAGTTTCAGGTCCTTTCTTATCGTAACCCCGGAAACATTGAGTAAAGCAGTAAGGTCATTGATCTTTACCCTCCCCTCCTCCTTTAACTTCTGGAGGATCATTTCATGCCTGTCGGTAATATCCATACTTCAGATTTTAAACAGTTGATTTAATATAAAATTAATAATTATTACAAAAGGTTTCGCAAACACCGAAAAGCTAACTTTAAATTAACATAACAGCTCCCGAAACCAGGATCTCGTAATCATTAATTAACTTTCAAATTGCTTTTATTAATGTTTTATTTAATTAAAAATATAAAAATATCAACTTTCATTATATTTAATTATGTTATTTTTAATTTAATTTACTTACTTTGCCATAGCGAAAGACAAAGATACATGTCTTTTTGAAACCAGATATATAATATTATATCAAACCAAAAGTCCAACCAAAACACAGAATTATGAAAAACAAACTGACAATTCCTTTCAGCAAGACGAAGGACACGTGCTACCTTCTGCTTTTCCTCATCGCAATGATCCTGGTGACGGGCTGTAATGATTCCGGTACTATCCACGATGACAAACCGGATATCCGTGGTGAAGAAATGCTCACCGCCAGCCTGAATGACACCTTTTTCCAGATCGCTGTCCTCCCCGACACCCAATACTACACTTCTCTGAAACACGGGGGAACAATGAATATGTTCCGGGAGCAGATCTCCTGGATACGACGCAACAGGGAAACTTCCAAAATTGCCTATGTAGTCCACCTTGGCGATGTTGTAGACCACGGCAGTACCGACAACGATGTGGAGTGGCAGCGCGCGGCAACGGATCTTTACAAACTGGAAGACGATAATATCCCTTATGGTATAGCCGTAGGCAATCACGACCAGTCGCCCTACGGGAACCCGTCCTCTCCGGGGACGGCAAGTGGTTACGGCGTTTATTTCGGAAGGGACCGCATGGAGAACTTTCCCTGGTATGGTGGTGCACAGGGCAGTTCCAACAATAACGATAACCATTACGACATTTTTACGGCTGCAGGCCAATCCTTCCTGGTCATTTACCTGGAATTCAACTCTCCCGGTCATCAACTTTACAGCACCAACCGCGAAACCATTGTGATGGACTGGGCCGACCAGGTAATAACTGCCCACCCAGATCACAAGGTCATCGTAGTAAGCCACAGTCTGCTTCGAAAACCTTCGGGAAGTAACAGTGATATCCGTGACGGACAAGGAGACAACAGTGTACAAAGCTCCTTTTCCAACCAGGGAGAAGTTATTTATGACAGGATGAAACACCACAGCAATGTATTTCTGATGCTCGGCGGACACGTTTCCGGCGAAGGTTTCCGCAGGGATGAATACAACGGTAATGTTATTAAATCTTACCTGTGCGATTATCAATCCAGGAGAAATCCACCCTACACCGAAAACGACAGAAACGGCGGAAACGGGCTCATGCGCATCATGAGGTTTGACATGGAAAACGAAACACTTGGTATACGCACTTTTGCTCCCAGGCAGGGGGCCAATATCCTCGAAGAGGACGAAGACAGCAAATTCACAACCTCTTTATATAATTAATACCGGGATCATACGAAATAACCACAAACACAATTTGCTAATAAAATCAGAATTATGAAAAGATCGCTAAAAATTTCTTTCATATTCCTTCTATGCCTGTTCTCTGTGCCCGGGTTTGCACAGGAGCGCATAATAACAGGAAATGTAAAGGACGAAGAAGGCACACCACTGCCCGGGGTAACTGTTCTCATCAAGGGCACTTCCACGGGGACAGCTACCGATTTTGACGGGAATTTTTCCCTCGAAGTCCCGGAAGGTAACACTGTATTATTGTTTTCCTATATAGGATATGCAGAACAGGAAGCGACCATTGGTGAAAGTTCAGAAATAACCGTTTCCCTGGCTCCGGACCTCACTTCCTTAGATGAAGTGGTGGTGGTAGGCTTTGGCAAACAGAAAAAAGTAAACCTTACAGGTTCCGTTTCCGAAATCTCCGATCAGAATATTTCCAGCAGGCCTGTGGGGCAGGCCTCTGCCGCATTGCAGGGCCTGGCTCCCGGGGTCACGGTAAGTCAATCTTCAGGAAGGCCCGGCGGCGACGCCGGCACCATACGCATCAGGGGGATCGGAACTTTAAGCAGTGCCAATCCTTTAGTTATGATAGATGGAGTTGAAGGCAGCCTTAATGATTTAGATCCGAACAACATAGCGTCCATTTCCGTGTTAAAAGATGCAGCCTCAGCTTCCATATACGGTTCCAGAGCAGCTAACGGGGTGATCCTGGTGACTACAAAACGATCGGATAGTGACGGACTTACTATAAACTACAGAGGATATGTAGGCTGGCAGGAACCTACAAACCTTCCGGATATGGTAGATGCCATTGACCACATGAGGCTTACAAACGTAGCTTATGTGAATACAGGGAGGGACCCGTTGTATTCGGAGGAACTAATACAGAACTATATGGCTGACGGAGGAACGGATACGGATACCTATCCCAATACGGATTGGCAAAAAGAAGTCCTTACCGGATCGGGCCTGATGAACAGCCATTTTCTAACACTCAGAGGCGGTGGCGGTAAAGTCAGGTTTATGACCTCCTTCGGATATTTTGATCAAAAAGGGATCATTGAAAACTCGGGTTTTACCCGTTTGACCCTCAGAAATAATATGGATATCCATTTTTCGGAAAAATTTGATTTGAGTATCGACCTGCAGCTAATGGCAAAAGAAACAAAAGAACCGGGGCGAAGCACTTCGAGTGTATTCCATTGGATGAACCGGATCCCGGCAAACCAGCCGGGAATAAACCTGGACGGATCCTATGGTGAAGGTTGGAACGGGGCCAATCCTATTGCCTTTAGCAGGGAAGGCGGCCTCCGGAAAAACAGCAGTTATCCCAGGATACAGTTAAATTCCACTTTTAACTACAGGCCTGTCAATGACCTGGAGCTTTCATTTACCATAGCCCCGAGGTTTTCGGAATACAGTAATGATGAGTTTTACGGTGCCATAGACACTTACCATCCCGACGGGACAATAGCCAACACCTCCCCGGCCAGAAGTACATTGACGAGAGAGGTCAGCAGGTCACTTTACAATAATCTCCGGGCAACAGCAACCTATGATAAAGCTTTAGGTGACCATAACTTCAAAGTTTTGCTGGGAGCATCGCGGGAGGATTATCAAAATAAATACCTTTCCGCTTTCAGGGATGATTTTCCTTTACCCGAATATCCCGTATTAGACACGGGGTCCGCCGAAAACCAGCAGAATTCGGGAAATGAAGCAGAATGGGCCTTGCAATCCTTTTTCGGGAGAATAAATTACGATTACAAACAAAGGTATTTACTGGAAATAAACAGCCGCTATGACGGTTCATCCCGTTTTTCCAAAGGCAATAAATACGGCTTTTTCCCTTCCCTGTCTGCCGGCTGGAGAATTTCGGAAGAAAGCTTTATGGAACCTATAAAAAATACATTGACCGAATTGAAATTAAGAGGGTCCTGGGGACTGTTAGGCAACCAGGACATAGGAAACTACCCTTTTACCACTTCTATTGCCATCGGTACTTATAGCTTTAATAAGGAAATTGTAAATATGGCGGCATTAAACAGGATGGCCAATTCCGAAATATCATGGGAAACCACGGAAATGATAGATGTGGGAATCGATTTTACATTGTTCTCCAAACTGTCTGTTACGGCAGATTATTATTCCCGGGAAACCAGGGACATTCTATATGACCTCAATATCCCCCTGACCATAGGTTTGGCAGCACCTACCCAAAATGCGGGCGTGGTGACAAACAAAGGCTGGGAAGTCGGTGTAACTTACCGGGAAGCCATTGACGACTTCCGTTTTGACATCAACCTGAATGTCTCCGATGTTAAAAATAAAGTGGTGGATCTACGCGGTGTAAATCGTACAGGACTAACCGTCAGCAGGGAAGGCCATCCCATAAATTCCATCTGGGGGCTGGAATCTCTCGGGCTGTTCCAGTCGGAAGAGGAAATAGAGAACCATGCCCAACAATTCGGCAATGTAGCTCCCGGGGACATCAAATATAAAGATCAGAACGGTGACGGTATAATTAATGACGACGACAATATGGTTATTGGCAGTACCATTCCCAGGTATACTTTCGGGGCTATTTTAAACGCTGCTTATAAAGGATTCGATTTTAATGCTGTTATCCAGGGAGTAGGAAAAGCAGACGGCTATTTATATCAACAAGGCATCATGCCTTTTTTTAACGGCGGAACGGTGCAGGAACAACATAAGGACTACTGGACACCGGAAAACACCGATGCCGCATTTCCCCGCCTCACCATCAGCGAGGCAAACAATGAGAAGAACTCAAGCTTTTGGGTAAAAGACGCTTCTTATATACGCCTAAAGAACATCCAGATAGGGTATACCCTACCCGAGCGGATATCAGCTAAGATAGGCATGAGTAAGATCCGGTTGTATGCCACCGGCCAGAATTTGTTCACTATAGATAATTTTTGGAAGGGATATGATGTGGAAGCCCCCGTAGGCAGAGGGGATGTATACCCACAGGTAAAAGTTTACAATATAGGTTTAGATATTAACTTTTAAAACGGAACTAAAATGTTAAAAAAAATACAACCCTGGTTTTGTATAGTTTGTCTGGGATTTTGCCTGGCAGCTTGCAGTGATGGATATTTGGATAGATATCCATTGAACGGACCTTCTTCTGAAACTTTTTATTCTAATGAGGATGAATTGATAATGGGATTGTTTGGCGCTTATAAAGCCTTGAATTTTAATCCTAAATCAAACCGTCCCTGGCCGGTAATACTGGATGTTACGACAGACCTTAGCTGGAACAGGAGCAATCATCAAATGCAACATATAGGAAATGGCAGCCATGAGAGTGACAACGGTTCTGTCCTCATTTTCTGGAGAGAATTTTACCAGGCCATAGGCAGGGCCAATTTTCTTTTGGATAATATCGATCACCTGAAAGACCAGATCTCTGCTGAAACTTATAACCAGACACGGGCTGAAGCACGTTTTATACGGGCACTGAGCTATCACTATTTAATTGAGCTTTTTGGCGATGTCCCCTTAATAACCGCTCCCCAAACCATTGAAGAGGCCCAGGTGCCCAGGGACCCTAAAAACGAAGTAGCAGAATTTGTGATACAGGAAATGACAGAAGCAGCTATCGATTTGCCTGTAAGGCATGGTGATGATGCCTATCACGGTAGGGCCACAAAGGGAGCTGCTTTGGCTATAAAAGCAAGAACAGCTCTTTACAATGAGAAATGGGATATCGCCGCTGCCGCCGCAAAAGAGGTAATGGACCTGGATTATGAATTACACGGCGATTTCGGACAGCTTTTCACCTATGACGGTCAAACTTCCGATGAAATCATATTTTCACTGCAATATTTACGGGGGGTAATGACCCATGCAACACCAAATTACCTGACATCCCGCTTAGCCGGTGGGGTCTCCAATGAAGTCCCATCACAAACCGTTGTAGACTCCTATGAAGCCAATGACGGACTTACCATTGATAAATCTGAAGTATACGATCCGGAAAAACCCTTTGAGAACCGCGACCCGCGTTTGCATGAAACCGTGGTCCTCCCGGGATCCGTCTTGTTCGGATACCAGTTTGAAACCCATAATGACAGTACTGAGATCTGGAATTACAACACCAATCCGCCTACAAGAATTAAAAATATTGATGCCTCCCATGCCTATGCGACATACACGGGATATTTATGGAGAAAATATACGGATATTAAAGATATGCCCGATGACACAAATTCCGAAATCAATATCATCCTGATTCGTTATGCCGAAGTTCTGCTTATTTATGCCGAAGCGAAAATCGAGGCCGGGGAACTGGACGATTCGGTATACGACGCCATAAACCAGGTAAGACAAAGGCCAGGTGTTGACATGCCGCCTATAGAACCCGGTAAGACGCAGAATGAATTGCGTTCCGTAGTCCGCAAGGAGCGTAAGTACGAATTGGCCAATGAAGGGCTCCGGCTATTTGATATCCGGCGTTGGAAAATTGCCGGAGATGTTATGCCAGGGGCATTCCTGGGCAGGATCCCGGATGAATTTCTAAGTAGCGCACCGGAGATCGACGAGCATGGGACCCCCGATTATTCCAACGTATCAAACGGCTCCAAACTCAGGCATGTGGAAACCAGGAATTTTAATCCGTCGAGAGATTACTTATTCCCGATACCCAATATAGATGTTTTAACCAATGAAGCACTGGAGCAAAACCCCGGTTATTAATATGTCATTTCTTAAGTCGAAAAGAATGATGAACAGATAAACAAAACATGTATACAATAGATATTATCGTATTGGTCATATACCTTATAGGTCTCATCGGGATGGGAAGTATTTTTTCCCGTCTCAAGAATACCAGCGAAATGTTCGCTGCAGCCGGAAAGTCGCCCTGGTGGCTCTCCGGCCTCTCGTCGTTTATGACCACTTTTTCCGCAGGGACCTTTGTGGTCTGGGGGGGCATTGCCTACCGTTTCGGCATGGTAAGCGTTTCCATTCTCACCGTTATAGGTATCGCTGCCTTGTTTGCCGGGTGGTTCCTCGCTTCCAGGTGGAAAAAATTCGGGTATTCCTCCGCCGCGGAATTTCTCAACGATCGTTTTGGAAGGTCCCTGGTACACTTCTATACCCTGCTACAGGGACTCGTAGGGCTCTTTACCATGGGCGGAGCTGTCTATGCCCTGGCCGTGGTGATCACAGCGCTGGTCCCCCTGCCCGAAGGACATCTCCTTGCCAATCCGGAAACCGGGTACCTTTCGGTTACTTTTACTTCGCTGGCACTTTGCGCTCTGGTGATCCTTATCACTTTCGGGGGCGGACTGTGGGCTGTACTGATGACCGACGCCCTGCAATTTATTATTCTATCGGCTTCCGTACTCATTGTTGTTCCCCTGATCCTGTCTAAGATCGGTGGGCCTTCGGAGTTGTTCCGCTCTGCCCCGGGTGGCTTTACCGAATTGGTCAATAGTGAATTTTCCTGGTATTTTCTCCTCGGGTGGAGCGTGGTCTTTTTCTTTAAGATCGGGGGGGAATGGGCATATGTGCAACGGTTCGTATGTGTACCGAACAGCAAGGATGCCAAAAAGGCAACCTATCTCTTCGGTATCCTTTACATTGTAAGCCCTTTTATCTGGATGGTCCCTCCCATGGCCTACCGTATTCTCAATCCCGATGCAGACTATGAACAGGCTTATATCCTGGCCAGCCAGGAGGTCCTTCCAGCAGGCATGCTCGGGCTCATGATCGCCGCCATGTGTTCGGCAACGGCCAGTATGGCCACTACCCAGCTCAATGTTTTTGCCGGGGCGTTTACCACGGAATTTTACCAGCGTATTTTCCGTCCTGCTGCCACTGACGGGGAACTCGTAAAAGCCGGCCGGATTTTCACGCTGTTTCTCGGGGGAATCATCATAGCCGGGGCATTGCTCATTCCCGCCCTGGGCACCTATACCGGCTATATTTTGGCCTCCGTGGCCATACTTACCGGTCCCCTTGTACTACCGACCATCTGGGGGCTGTATTCCAGGAAGATCGGCATCCGTACAGCTTGGGCAGTTACTATAATAAGCATTGTATTCGGGCTGACCGTAAAGATCGGTTTTCAACAAGGCGGGTTCCTTATCGGGTTCCCGGCCTTCTCCGGTATAGCTTCCGCCATACAGGCCCATGAACGCCTGACGGAAGTTATCGTGGGAACCCTGTTACCACTACTACTCCTCGTCGTTTGTGAAGCTTTCAGCAAGGAAATTTACCCCGGCTGGAACAAAGTGCAGCACAACCGGAAAACATATACGGAGGGCGTCTCGTCAAATGCTTCTGCCCTGCCCGCCAGGTTATGTGCGTGGTCTTCCATTATTGTAGCCGCACTTATGGCAGTGATAGCCCTGCTGGGTGACGAAAAAGGGATGCTCGTACTATCTTTCAGTATAGGGCTTATGCTTTTGGGATCGGTCATACTCTGGTATCAAAAGAAAAAGAGCAAACACGACACAATAACCTCATAAAAAACAGACAAGCACCACATTATGAAATACATTACAGAAAAAGGAAAAGAGATCCCCGTAAGAACAGAAACAGATATCGTTGTCGTAGGCGGCGGGCCTTCCGGAATTATAGCTGCACAGGCCGCTGCGGAAGACGGCTTAAAGGTCATACTCGTAGAAAACCGCAGCTTCCTGGGCGGGAATATGACCATAGGCCTGCCCGTCCTCGGGTTTCTCGGGCAAAAGGGCAACCAGATCATCAAGGGGCTTCCGCAGAAGTTCATCGACCGGTTGGCCGAACAGGATGCAGCCAGCGAACACAGGCCCTGCCCGTTGCATATGAGCATCACTCTGGTGGAACCCGAGGCCGTTAAGAACACCGCCCTGGAAATACTCCTCGAAAGCGGGGTCGAGATCTTGCTATACACCTATTTTGTCGATGCTGTCATGGAAAACGATCAGATAAAGGGAATCATTATAGAGAGCAAAGCAGGAAGGGAAGCCATTCTGGCCCAAACAGTCATCGATTGCAGCGGTGATGCCGACGTGGCCTACCGGGCAGGAGTTCCCTGTGAAAAAGGAAATGAAAAAGGTGGGATGCAACCCCCTACCCTCATGTTCTGCATGGGTGGTGTGGATACCGAAAAGCTCCGCATGAGCATCGCCAATGAGCACCGCACTTACCTTACCGATTTTATCCCTGCGGAATACTTCGGACAAAACCACCAGTTTATCGTGGTAGGACTACGCGACCTGATGAACAAGGCCCGTAACGAAGGGTTTACGCTCAATACGGAAAGGACCATTATCATAACAGGACTCCGTAAAGGAGAAGTATGGATCAACATGTCCAGCGTGCACGGGGTTGACGGCACCAAACCGGAAGACCTGACCCATGGCGAAATAAAGGGACGGGAACAGATCAGGGATATTCAGAAATACCTCATAGAATACGTGCCGGGGTTTGAAAAAGCCTTCTTCACCAAAATGGCCCCCTTTCTCGGCATCCGGGAAACAAGAAGAATTGTTGGGAAATATGTAATGACCAAAGAAGATGTCCTGGAGTGCAGGCGGTTTGACGACGCCATCGCCGTAGCCAGCTATCCGCTGGACCTCCACCATCCGCACGACGGTGGCTGTACCTTAACCTGGTGCGGAGATTGTTATGACATCCCTTATGCTTCCCTTGTTCCTCAAAAAGTAGAGAACCTGCTGGTGGCAGGCCGCGCAATTTCTACTACCCACGAAGCGATGTCGGCGATCCGGGTAATGGCCCCCTGTATGGCCATGGGAGAAGCGGCGGGCCGTGCTGCCAAAATAGCTGTCAGAAAAGGAATATTACCATCCGCATTAAATGTGAAAGAGCTACAGCAGGAACTTTTGGTAAAAGGCGCTTATTTGAATACCGAAACCTTATTAAAAGCTTAAAAATGAAAGACCCTCAAAACATAGTATCCGGAATGGATGCCATAACAGCCAAATTCCTGTTGCTGACCATTGTTTTTTTGTCCGTCACCGTTTCGGGGGCACAGGATACCGGGAACACGCATAAAATAGTAAGCGCCAACATAAGGGTGGCATTGAGCCAGGACGAAGCCGAAGGTACCGGCTGGGCGGACAGGAAAGAACTGGTTTTTGATGTCTTTCGGGACCATAAACCGGATATCATTTGCCTGCAGGAAGTACTGAAGGTACAGAATGAAGCCCTCAAAACTGCCTTTCCCGAATATTTTTCCTTCGGTTTTGAAGGCCCGGAAATGGACGCCCATCAGGATGGAGAATATCACGGGATAGCCAAAAACCCGATTATGTTTTCCAGGGAAAAATACGAACTGGTCTCGGCCGGGACTTACTGGTTGTCCGAAACTCCCCAGTTGGGCGGAACAATGTCATGGAATACCGCCAGGGCGAGGCATGTAAACTGGGTAAGGTTAAAAGACAGAACCACAGGCAGGGAGTTCCGGGTTTTGAACACACACCTGGATCATGTTTCCAGGGAATCGCGAAAACGGCAGGTTTCCATGATCGTGGAAGAAGGCGATCAGTACCCGGAGAATTTTCCGCAGGTCCTCACCGGTGATTTCAACGCAGATATAAAGTCTGCCCCAATCGATATTGTCAAAACCCGGTGGGTAGACAGCTATGCCGAAGTTCACGGTGAAGAAGACCCCGGGTATACGGTGCACGGGTTTAAAGGAAGGGAATACGGAAAAAACTCTGATAAAAAGCGCAAAGGCAAAGTGGATTTTATTTTTTACAGAGGCCCCGTAGAGGCCAGAGCCGCAGAAGTTATCAAAGACGATCGCAATGGAGTCTATCCCAGCGACCACTATTTTGTATCGGCTGAATTAGTCATAGAATAACACCTAACCAAAAACCTTCCATACCAATGAATAAAATATATTTGAACTCCATTTCTTTTGTTTCGACCCTCTTTCTGTTTTTTTATTCCTATTCACAAAACACAGAGATAAACACCATAAACTTCAAGGAAGTATCGGATACTAAGGCCTATTTTCAATATACGGAAAATGTATTTCCCGTCATCAGTGCCCATCGCGGGGGAGCCAGGGAAAACTATCCGGAAAACTGTATCGCCACCCTGGAATACACCTTGAGTAATACCCCGGCAATTTTTGAAATAGACGCCCGCCTCACCAAAGACAACAAGGCGGTATTGCTGCACGATAAAACCCTGGAGCGCACTACATCCGGAACAGGAATTCTTAAAGATCATACCCTTGAGCAGGTGAAAAATCTTCAGTTAAAAGACTCCGAAGGCAATATCACACCCTATCGGATACCCACCCTGGAAGAAGCCATTCGATGGAGTAAGGGAAAAACCCTGCTCAACCTGGATGTTAAGGACGTTCCTTTAGAAATGAAGGCAAAACTGGTAAAAGAGCACGATGCTTTTCATCATGTGATCTTTACCGTGCACAATGCCGGGGAGGCCAGGTTCTTTTATGATTTCGACAACCGGAGCATGTTCTCTGCATTTGTAAAGACCAAAGAAGCACTTGCTTCCTATGAAGATGCAGGTATCCCCTGGCAGAATGTCTTAATAGCTTATGTAGGATCGGAAAGCACAAAAGAAAACAAAGAACTATACGAATTACTCCACGAGAGGGGGGTAATGGTCATGGTTAGCGCGGCACCTGTTTACGACAAATTGGAAAGCCGTAAAAAACGTGCAAAAGCATATCGGAGCATCCTGGAAGACGGGGCAGATATTATTGAAACAGACCGCCCTACGGAAGTTGCCGAAGCCATAAAAGAGATGTACCCGGAAAAAAGCACTAAATACAACTATTGGAAAACTGAAAAATTGAAAAACTAAACTATAACCCATGTCTGACAATCAACCACCAAAACTTTCTTTGAATTCATTATGGAACAAGGCAGGCCCGCCCAAACAACTCGCCTGGGGGTACCTGGGAGTTTTAATTTTTATGATGGGCGACGGCGTAGAACAAGGATGGCTCAGTCCTTATTTGATCGAAAGAGGAATGCTAATGCAGCATTCGGCTACCTTATTTACCATGTATGGGGTAGCTATCGCCATATCTTCCTGGTTCTCGGGAGTACTGGCAGAGAGTTTCGGTCCCAGAAAAACCATGCTGATGGGCGTAATACTTTATATCCTCGGAACAATCGGTTTTGTAGGATACGGCCTCCCGGACCTGAATTACGGAACTATGCTTTTTATGTATACGATCAGAGGTTTCGGCTATCCGCTTTTTGCATATTCGTTTTTAGTATGGATAACGTATCGCAGCCCCCGGAAAAAACTGGGGAGAGCCGTAGGCTGGTTTTGGTTTGTCTTTACAGGGGGATTAAATGTCCTGGGGGCCTATTATTCCAGTTGGGCCATAAAAGAACTCGGCTATCTGAACACCTTGTGGAGTTCTGTTTTCTGGGTGTTGGTCGGGGCTTTCTTTGCCATTGTCCTGAACAAAGACAAATTTAAGAGATCCGAAAACAAAAGGCAGAACACCAAAATGAAGGAGTTGATGAAAGGCCTGACCATAGTAAGGGAGCAACCAAAAGTATTTATCGGGGGAATTGTCCGTATCATCAATACTACGGCCCAGTTTGCCTTTCCCGTATTCATCCCTACCTATCTGGCCGGTTATGGTTTTAGCACTACAGAATGGCTTCAGATCTGGGGGACGATCTTTACGGCCAATATTGCGTTTAACCTGATTTTCGGTTTTGTGGGAGATATATTCGGATGGCGCAATACGGTACTGTGGTTTGGCGGCGTCGGTTGCGGGATTACTACCCTGCTCTTTTTCTATTCGCCGGTGATATTCGGAAACAGTTATTGGCTGGTGATGTTGTGCGGTATATTGTGGGGCGCTTTACTGGCTGGCTACGTACCCCTGTCGGCCCTGGTCCCTTCCCTGGTTAAAAAGGACAAAGGGGCGGCTATGGCCATATTAAACCTTGGAGCCGGCCTCGCGGTTTTTGTCGGTCCCGCCATTGTAGGGCTGTTTATCGGCTCCATTGGAAGTAACGGAGTGGTGTGGATCCTGGCCGGTCTTTACTTCTTAAGCGCTATCCTGACCTGTTTTATAACCCTTCCGGAGAATGCAAAAACTACTTCGGACATCACAAAAACAAACGCCATACAGACTACAGAATAACTGGTAAATATTTTTTAATGAATTTAATTAAAAACCCTTATAAAATGAAAATTCTTATAACAGCGCCTTATAATGAAAAGAGCCTGGAAGAACTGAAAACCTCTTTTGGGGAAATTATCTACAAACCCTGGAAACCTCACGGAAGGGCCTACAATGAGACCGAACTTATAGCCCTGCTGTCCGAACACCGGGCCGATGCCCTGATCACCGAACACGACGAGGTTTCCGAAAAGGTTATCCAAAACTTTCCCAACCTCCGGTTTATAGGGGTTTGCCGGGGCACTCCTTCCAATGTTGCGGTAGATAAGGCAAAAGAACTGGGCATCTCCCTGTTCCACACACCGGGGCGCAATGCGCAGGCCGTGGCCGAACTGTTCCTGGCCGGGGTCATAATCCTGTTGCGCAAAGTAGTGCCGGCAACCGCATGGCTGCAAGGGGAACAATGGGAAAAAGGAGCACATACTTCCTACCTCCAATTCAAGGGGAACGAACTCGCCAATAAGACTATCGGGCTCGTGGGATTTGGCGATATAGGCCGGAAAATCGCGAAAATGACAACCGCCTTCCCCTGCCGCATACAGTATTACGACCCCTACGTATCTACGGACGACACGTTGTATAAAAGCGTCTCCCTCGAAACCCTGTTCGAAACCAGCGACATCGTTTCCATACATTTGCCCGTAAATAAAGAAACCTCCGGTATGATCGGTAAACGCCTGTTTGACAAAATGAAAAAAAATGCCATTTTTGTCAATACGGCACGGGCCGCCGTAGTAGACCGGGAAGCCCTGCTGGAAGCCCTGGAAAACAAACATATTCTCGGTGCGTACTTAGATGTGTTCGACCATGAGCCTCCGGACGAGACAGACTACAGGATCATCCACCTGCCCAATGTCTTTGCTACCCCCCATATCGCCGGGGCCACCCATGAAGTAGAAGACCATCATTCGTTTATAATGAATGCCCAATTGCTGGAAACTTTTCAGAAATCCAAAACCATTTAACCCATGAACACCGACAAAACATTAAATTATCTAATAACCGACATCGGAACGGGAAATGTACGGGTAGCCCTTATCGATTCCAATGGAAAACTCAAAGGGATTGAGCGGGACGAAGTACACTACCACCGGGACAACACCCATCCCGAAGCCCTTTATTTTGATCCCGGACAGTTATGGGAACAGATCATGGCACTGGCCAAAAAATTGTTGTCCCGGTTTCCCGGCACTAAGGTCAGGGCCATTACAGCATCGAGCCAGCGGGAAGGGATCGTCCTCACGGACCAGGAAGGCAACAGCCTTATCGGCCTTCCCAACCACGATCACAGGGGCAGGGAATGGGAATCCGTCATTACCGATCCCGAAAAGATATACCGCCTTTGCGGGAGGTATCCCGGTTCTATTTTTTCAGCGTTAAAACTATACGGTATTAAAAAGAAACGCCCCGAACTGTATCGTGCCACAGAAACCTTTATGAGCATTAGCGACTGGGCACAATACCGGTTTTGCGGGGTGACGGGATACGAGCATTCCCAGGCTTCGGAGACGCTGCTGTATGATATCTCATCCAGGCAATGGTCTGCCGGATTATGCAGGGAATTTGATGTAAACCCCGATATCCTTCCCCCCCTGAGAGAGTCGGGAACCCTGCTCGGCACCGTTTTACCCGAAATTGCGAAAGAGCTCGGTATTTCCGCGGAAACCGAAGTTATCGTCGGTGGTGCAGACACCCAACTGGCCATTCACAGTACCCGTCCCGAAACTGACGATGTGATCGTTGTGGCGGGAACCACAACCCCCGTCGTAAAACTGCTTCCTTCCTATACCCTGGACCCTCGAATGAAAACCTGGACCGGGAGACATACCGACCCGGACCATTTTGTTCTGGAGACCAACGCCGGGGTCACAGGTCTCAATTACCAGCGTTTAAAGTCCCTGTTCTATCCCGATTGCGGATATGAGCGTATCGAAGAGGAAATGAATCCATACAACGATCCGTCATGTATAGCTTCTCTCGGATCCCTCATTGCTTCCGAAACAAGCGCGATAACTTCCGGCGGATTCCGGTTTACCACTCCCCTCTCCAACCACCTGAAGCGATCGGACTTTATGCTGGCCACCTTGTGGGATATGGCTTTTTGTATTGCGGAAAACTACAAATACCTACAATCGGTAAACGGACATGACAAAGATCATCTCTGGGGATGCGGCGGCGGATTTCAAAGCAGTACGCTTGCCAGGATCCTATCTGATGTATTACAGAAAAAAATAAAGATCCACACCGGGTTTGAACACGCTACGATAACAGGAGCAGCTTATTGTTGCAACCAGGCATTCGGACTGAAAATACAACCTCCGGAGGATTCTATTACCGAATATTTTCCGGAAAACAAGATACCGGTATCCATTTCAGATACGTGGCAACAAACGAGAAAAACCTTTACCAAATAAGCACAACAGGAAGCATGCGATACTTTTTAGGAATTGATATTGGCACCCAGGGCACCCGGATAGCTGTAACCGATATTTCGGGAAACCAGGTCATCAGCGGAGAAGAAACTTTTAAACTTACGGAGCATTCCCGGCAGGAGCAGTCCCCGCAATCCTGGTGGGCCTGCTGCCGGGACCTCATACAAAGGAACATCAACGACGAGATAAAGAACAACATAGAAAGCATTTCCGTCACCTCCACCTCCGGAACGGTTATTCCCCTGGACAAGGAAAACAAACCCTTGCATCCTGCACTGATGTACAGTGACAAAAGACCGGCAATACAGGGAAAACGCTGCATGCTGGCCGCACAGGAAAACATCGAAGGCTATACCGGGTTTAATGCTTCCAGCGGGTTATCCAAAATGGTGTGGTTTGCCGAAAACCACCCGGAAAAAGCCGGGCAAATAGCCCGGTGGGTTCATGCCGCGGATTATATCACGGGTAAATTGTCCGGTGTCTGGGGCGTAACGGACCATACCAATGCCTTGAAATCGGGATACGATACCAGGAATGAAACATGGCCGGAATACCTGTTCTCCGAACTCGGGCTTTCCAGGGTATGGATGCCCGAAGTACACCCTTCCGGTACGGTTATCGGAACTATGGCACCCAAAACCGCGCAGAGTCTCAGTTTTAAAAATCGTCCGAAGATAACCGTCGGCATCACTGACGGCTGTGCTTCACAGATCGCGTCGGGAGCCGTTTATCCGGGGACATGGAATACAACTATCGGTACAACGTTGGTAATTAAAGGGGTTACCAAAAAGCAAATCATCGATCCCCAAGGAAGGTTTTACAGCCACAAGCACCCCGAAGGGTACTGGATGCCCGGAGGTGCAGGGAATATAGGCGCGGACTGGGTACGCCGTGATTTCGGGAACGAACTGAAGCTGCTGGAAAAAGAGGCCGCAAACAATATTCCTACCGGGAAAATGAGTTTTCCCCTCATACAAAAAGGAGAGCGCTTTCCATTTATGGCCCCCGAAGCCGTAGGGTTCCATCCGAACGACATTCCCAAAACGGTTCTCTATGCCTCCAATATGGAAGGAGTGGCTTTTGTGGAGCGAATGGCCTATACCCTGGCACAAAAACTGTCCGGGGAAAATATTGAAGCGGTCTATACAGCCGGAGGAGGCAGTAACAGCCCCTTATGGCTTAAGATCAGGAGCAGTGTACTGAACCTGCCCGTATACAAAATGAAATACACATCCGGGGCTTTCGGCGCTGCCGTTCTGGCTGCTTCGCAAACTTTTTTCGGTACGCTTACGGAGGCGGGGAAAGAACTGATCCGGATGGAAAAAGAAGTCCTTCCCGATACCCGACTGAACGAAGCTTATGAGAGACAGTACGAAAAGTTTCTCCGGTTAATGGAAACAAAAAAATACATAAAACAAGAAGACTATGCTTAACATATACCTGGCACGGCACGGCGAAACCCCGCTTAATGCCGACGGCAACCGATATTGTGGAAAAACAGATGTGGAACTCAATGAAAAGGGCATATCGCAAGCCGAAAACCTGCACCATCTCATCCGGAACATCCGGTTTGATGCGATTTACTGTTCTCCCCTCAAACGGGCGCACAAAACGGCTGCCATCGCCGCCCGGGATCAGCAAATACTTGTTGACAAAAGACTGACAGAACTGGATTTCGGCCGCTGGGAAGGAAAAACCCGGAATGAATTTATCGCCGAAGCCTCCGACCTGTGGCACAACTGGAATACCGACCCTGAAAATCATCCCGCAGGGGGAACAGGTGAAACGGCATCGGAACTTATCGGGCGGCTCTCCTCTTTTATGGAAGAGTTGCACACCAATCATCCGGAAGGGAATGTCCTGGTAGTTGCCCACAACGCCGTAAACCGTTTTCTTATAGCTCACCTCATTGGTCTTCCGCTAAAAAACTACCGGAAGATCCGGCAGGAAAATTCCGCATTGTCCTGTATCTCTTACGATGATAGTGAAGGATATATCCTGGCCAAACTTAATTGTACCGGATTATTTTAATCGATACCCAATGACATTTTTGCGGATCTGTTCTTCTTCTCTGGAGGCCCTCACCTTAATACCGGTCATTTATATTCCTGAAATCAAACCACAAATTCATTTGTATTCCATCGTCCCCGCTTTTGATCCGGATGTTCGAAGGCTGGCTGTGAGGGCCGTGTTGCGAAACGGGCTTGAACGACCACATAGCCGGAATTTCATACATAAAGGAGATATCCCCGGGGGGAAAACCGGGATGCGCTTTGGCTCCTTTCAGGGCGTATTGGGGTTCGTCCGGGGTAAAAAGCCTTAAAAACACATTTTCCGATTCGCTGAATACCCGGAACGTATCTTCACCTGCTTCCAGCTTCGCGCCGATGAGATTGGCATGATATCCTTTAAACTCGGGATATACCAGGTTTTCAAAGCTCTCCCCGGTAATGGTATTGTTATAGTCCTTCTGCCATAAGTTATAGTTTGTTCCCCTGATCCTGTTCTTCCATACGCGGTATGGTCCTTTTCCAAACCATTTTATTCCGTTTACCTGCTTTTCGGGGAAATTGAAGGTAATTCCGAATTTATCTATTTCCCCTTCATAGAAAGCCCCGTCAAATCCGCTTCCGCGTCCCGCATTCTTTAATGCCACCATTTCCATTTTAAGCCTTCCGTCAGGGTGCATGGTCCATTTTATCCGGTCTATTCCCCCGTTGTAATAAACCATACACACCGCATTGTCATTTTCTTTCCGGGTCTCCACCTCTTTTACCTCAGCTTTCATCCCAATCGGGTACGGACCTTTGTTAAACGGTATTTCCCGGTCATTACGGTACACATTTTGAATGATTCCGCTGTTTTTATCCATCCGGACCCTTATATTTCCCCCTTGCAGTTCAACGATATTGTCTTTTTCAGTTATCAAGGCTTTTTTACCTTTCTCCTTCAATAAAAATTTACCGGAATAGTATCCGGGCAAATGGATGGGCCATGTCCACACATTCAGGAGCCTTCCGTGGGGATCGTGCGCGGTGATCTCCAGCCAGTCCCCCGCAAAGAATGACGATGGCACCTCCATTTTCACCTTCCGGGTCTCACCGGGTTCGATGTTCGGGAGTTTTATTTCACCATTAGCGACAGATACGGGTTCCTGAATGGTGTAGAACGCTTTTTCGGGGATGCTCTTTACACTATAGGTCAGCTTACATTCTTTCAGATCGGTATAGATATAATCATTGGTGATCAAAAAGGTACCGTCAAAAGACGGGGTAATCCTCAACGGGGCGAACTGCACCGGGCACCAAACATCCTTAACGGTGTAAAAACTTCCTTCCTTTTCCCGGTGAGGCCCTAAAATACCATCGGGTGCCAGCGAACCCTCGGAATCGTATTTCCTTTCACCTTCCCAATCGGTACGCAACACGGCTTCATCCGAAAACGCCCACATAAATCCTCCTGCAAACAGGGGACTTTCTTTAAAGCGGTTCCAGAAGTCTTCCAATCCCGATCCGTGACCGTTATCGTAGGTGCCATGCATAAATTCCGTCGGGAAAAATACATTTTCACCGCCACCGAAGCGGTGAACCCCGGTGAGATAGGTAGGGTAATGATGCGTATCCCAGCCGTTGTAGTCTGCCCAGGGGTGAATGACAATTCTCTTTTGTGGGTCATATTGATAAAAAACACTATCCAGTTCGTTAATCCATCCTCCCTCATTCCCCTGGTCCCAGATGATCACGGAAGGATGGTTGACATCCCTGGTAACCATTTCTTCGATAAGTCTGGCCCCGGTTTCTTTGTCATACGGATTTTGCCAGCCGGCCAGTTCATCCAGCACGAACAGTCCCAGGGAATCGCAGGCGTCCAGAAAATGATCGTCGGGCGGGTAATGTGTTCTCACGGCGTTCATGTTCATATCCTTGATCAGGTTTACATCCATAATACTCAGTCCCTTATCGGTACTCCTCCCCGATTCCGGCCATATGGTATGCCTGTTTATTCCTTTCATGATAATCTTTTTGCCATTGACATAAATGCCGTCTTTCTTTCTGAAATCTATGGTCCTGAAGCCGAAACGCTGCTCCGGTTCATGCAATAACCGGCCTTTTTTCTTCAGTTGAAGCCGAAGCACGTACAGGTCGGGGCTTTCCGGATTCCACGTATCCACATTATCCCAATGAAAAGAAAGAGTTTTGGTGTTTTTGTCGATATCCGCACTTTGTTCCTGTTCAAAATCGCCGTTATCTCCCGGTTTTTTTACGGAAGCCGTAACCGATGCCCCGGAAGGGATATTGCTGCCGGAAATATCTACACGCATCCGCCCGTCGGCTTTGGCATCGATAAAGATATTACCGATATGTTCTTCCGGTTTTATCTCCAGCCAGACCGGCCGGTATATCCCCCCGAAAAGCCACCAATCCGCCTTTCGCTCGGCATTGTTCACATGTTCATTATCGGAATGTTTCTTTACATGGACTTCCAGCAAATTCTTTTGCCCATAGGTAAGCAGGTCCGAAATGTCATAGCTAAAGCGGTAAAAACCTCCCTGGTGTGCCTCCCCGGCAGATTTTCCGTTGATCTTCACATGGGCATCCGTCATCACCCCGCCGAAAAATATTTTCACCTGCTGGTTTTTATAGGTCTTCGGAACCTCAAATTCGTATTTGTAAAAACCTTCTTCCTTACTCGGTTCTTTCTGGTTCAGTTCCTTATACCACCTTCCGTAGGTATAGGTCCCGAATCCTTGTAATTCCCATTGGGACGGGACATCTATGGAAGTCCATTGATTGCTGTTGTTCCCGCCGATGCACATGAAATCCCATGTAACCGGGTGTTTAAAGTCTTTCCCCGAAAGGTATATCTTTTGGGTATTCTGGGCCGTTGTATTGTACATGAATCCGAAGAAGAGTACAATAATGGATAGTTTATTTCGTGATATGATCATCGTATTGTTTATTAAGGGGTCTTCCCGGGCCGAATCGAAGGACACAGCCTGGCGAAGGTTAGAAGCGTACTGCAAATAATTTAGTTTCCATCGGGTTTTTCGGGTTCGAATCGCGGGCTCATGGGTAAGGTCCAATCGCTGAAATCATTAGGGTGTGACGGACTATAATCCGGAGGTGTCCTGATATATCTTTCAAGCCCGGTATGCTGTGATTGAACTGCGCTCAACACGCAAAGTGCAATTTCGTGAGCTCCGAAGTCGTTAAAATGCGTGTTATCCGCAAGTTCTTTATCCTGTCCCGGGAAAGTGCGCGCCGGGTAATGTACAAATGCCATCCGGGACTTTTCATCTCCCCAGGTTTCGTATAGAACGGTCGTCATCGCAGTAAGGTCTATCAACGGTACATCATATTCTTCGGCAACTTTTCGCATGGCGCCGGGATAATCTCCATGGGTATCTTTCAACTTCCCTTCGGAAGTAAAATGACGGCGCTGGGTTGGTGTGGCCAGTATGGGCAATGCTCCTTTTTCCCTGGCTTTGGTAGCAAACTCGATAAGCAGGTCGGTATAATTCTGCCAGGCCCCCTCGCCTTCACCCTTTTGTTTTTCGTCGTTATGGCCAAACTCTATGATGAGATAATCCCCTTTTTGGATCAGGGACAGTATTTTTTCAAATCTCTTCCTGGCCTTGAACGAACTCAAAGAGGCTCCCGAGGAAGCGTAATTGGCCACTACAATATCTTCGTTTAAGTATTGTGTAACAAATTGCCCCCAGGAAGCCCAGGGTGACAGGTCCTGGTCGGTTACCGTCGAATCCCCGGCCAGGAAAAGCGTTGTTATATCCGATACGGGAGTTATGGCCAGTTTTCTTACTGCTGTTCCCTTTGAGAATTCCAGGGTCAGCTTTTCGTCCCAGTTCAGTTCTGACTTTTCCCGGTCCTTCAGGACTACCTCTTCCCCTTCCCTGATCTGAACACTTCTGAGATTAACTACAAAACTTTCGGTTTTAACCTGTCCTGCTTCCAGTATCTCTTCAGCCAGCATGATCCTTCCGGATTCGGCTTTGACCGTATTGTCTGAAGGAGAATCATCACTTCCCAGTTCCACAGTCACTTTGTAGTTTCCTTCGGGAAGGCTAACGGAAAAGTATACGGACTCTTCGGCGACAAAACCTCCCTGTTGCATGGATACTTTCTTCGCAGTTTTAAAATCAAAACCGAAACTGTCCTCCTTGAAAAGCAAAGGAGTTGCTATTCCCTGTCCTTCCGCACCGGCATTTTGTCCGAAAGTAAATATCAACGGTTCTCCCTGAAGGCTATCCGCATGGGGCTGACTTTGCAGGACAGGGATACAGGCCAACAGGCATAAAGCGATATGATAAAATCGTAATTTATACATGGATAGTCATTATTTTTTGTTCTTATCTTCTGTTCAGGTTCTTATTTTTCCCGATCAAGATATGGCACCTTTACCTGTTTACTATCCTGTACTGTGATGATTTTTATAAAATAGTTTATCCTGCGCTTTGCAGTTCCGATGGTTTACAACGAAAAGGCGGTATTGCCATATTTTTTCAGTACATAACAGGATGGGCATTAATAACTCGTACACCCGACTACAGGCATACTCTTTTATGGGTTCCGGAAACTGTTCATAATATGTACACTGCACTTTCATATACATATAAACCATTGTACTTAAACAAGTTAACCGCTAAAACAGAAGAGGAAAGAAGTTTAAAAACGTCAAAAATTGTTTAAAAATGGAAAAACCGATATAAAAACAGGAAGATTTAAATAAAAAACACCCCTTTTTTAATAAAAAAGGATCAAAAAACTGTAAAAAACACTGCTTTTAAACAAAAACATGGAAATATAAACAAAACGGGGGGTAAAACAAATAAAAACCTGGGAATTTAAACAAAAGTAGTGGGGTTTTTGTTTAAAAATGGGGGAAATGAATTCGTTTTTCCGCGGATTGATATCAAGTGTCGCATTTTTAAACAGAAACGGGCAGATATAAACAAAAATGACCGCGGATAAACAGAAACCCGGGCCATTCTGTTTAAAAATGCCCGGGATAAACAAAAATGCCGGTGCATTGAACAAAAATGGTGAAAAATAAACTAAAACCGTGGGGTTTTAAACAAGAAAGGAGGGTACTTTAACACAATAGACGGATTTTTAAACAGTAAATCCTGTGATCATATATGAGATTTACATGCCCTAATTTTCAGTCTCAGATTCACTTTCAGGAATGACCTGTTGCTCAGTATCATGGGAATGGACAACAATAACCAGAAAACGTACTTTTGATATTTCACCCATCCAACGCTTCAGACCACTGGTATACTTATGAGTCGATCGCTGACATGCCAGAACAGCAAACCACACAGTTCGGTATAGACGAAACGCGGATATTTTTCAGGTTATCCTTTAAATTCCCGGAAATAGGTCCGGATAAAAATAATCGTGGTATTCTCCTGATTTTTTCTATGGATGCCCTCATTATTTGTACATAAAAAAACAGAACGGGAAGATTTACAGGACACATTATCGCTTGGGTTTACGCCGGGTGATTTTTTTATGGAAAATTAGCCGCAAAATTGGATTTTCAAACCGTTTTGGAAAATCTGAAGAAATTGGCTCCTGGGAAAACAGGATAATTCCGGACTTATCAATGGTTTAAATACAATGAGATCATCTGTTTTTTTATTTTTCACGTTATACTCATCGCCTATTACAATAAATAAGTAAGAATATTTTTATACATTTGAATGTATTTTCACCAACCTACCTATCCTATGAAAATATCTATTCCAAGGCTTTATTCGCCATTCCCGTCTTTTATAAATACTCATGTAAAAGAGACCCACGAACACAATATGCAATGGCTTCAACAGCATAATTTATTCCCGGATAAAGAAAGTTATAATCTATATGATAGTCAGTATCATACCTATCTGATGGCCCGTATGTGTCCCACGGCAGAAAAGGAGCTCTTATTTGCCATAGCGGATTTTTCTTCGCTCTTGTTTATTGTAGATGATGATCTTGAAAAAAAGACAGGTCATAAAGTAGCCAGTGTACAAAGCAGGCAAGCACTGGAAAAATTCATATCTACCTCAGTAAGTGTGATGAAGGGTCGAAAAAAAATTCAGACAGAACCCGGTAAAGAAATATTTTCTGCTTTGGCAGATTCTTCGATGCGCTTGTATGCTTTCGGTGGAAAAAGATGGCATGATAACTTTATACAGAGTTTTGCAGATACCTTTAATGCCGCGATTTGGGAGTTAGAAAACGTAGCAAAGGGATACTGCCCCACTTTGGAGGAATACATGAAGTACCGCTCGTTTTTTGCCGGAGCAAATTTAGCAACCGATATGGCTGAAATTGTGGCGAATATCAACTTGCCGGAAGAGATCATGCAACATCCCGCGGTACAACAATTGCTTAAACTTTCCAGGAACCTTGTCAGCTTTGCGAATGATATGTTTTCCCTGAGTAAAGAAATAGTTCAAAACAATACGAATGACAAGCACAACCTTGTCTTTATAATGCAGGAAAAATATAACCTATCGTTGGAAGAAGCTATTTTAAAGGCCGCGGAATTTCACGACGAGCAAGCACGGGAGTTTATCTCGTTGTCCTCCGATCTCCCTGTTTTCGGAGCGGGTATTGACAAGGAAATATCCCGCTATATTACTGCTCTTACGTATGTTGTAAAAGGTAATATCGATTGGAGTGAAAATGAAACTACACGCTATATATTTTCTTATAGCGAATGAGAAACAGAAAGAAATAATAGGCAACGAGTAATAGCCTTTATTTGACTGGCAGTTGGGATAACTAAAAACATGGTCATTAGTGAAATAAACAAGGTGGCAAATCCTATAAAAGACCACCTTGTTCAAAATTATATATCACTGGTTATCCATCCACTTAACATCTTTAATATTCTGTCTTTTCTTTCAATTCTTTATAATATTGCTGAAGTACGTAAAAAGCCAGTTTTTTATTCCCTTTATTGTCTATTAATCCCTTGCGGTTCCATCCTTCCTGATAGTCCGGGTTGTTTCTTCTCGGGGAACGGAAATCGGTAAGTATCCACGGGGATACGCCACTGAAATTATCGGGGAAGCGCTCTTTGAACATGGCTATCTGCTCTTCGTAATACCATTTTTGGTATTCTTCGCTAAACCGTATTTCTTTTTCATCATGAAAACCTCCTTTTGCCCCTGCACCGGTTTCACTGATAAAGAAAGGTTTATTGTATTTTGTTTCCCATTGCGCAGTTCTGCACGCATCGGGCAAACCACCATACCAGCCCAGATACTCATTCAGAGAGACGATATCCGTGTACTCCCCCAACGGGTCATCCACATAGTTTCTCCCTTCATTATACCCTACTTCCAATGCTGCGGAAACCAAACGGGTGGAGTCCAGTCGTTTAGCATCCTTTACCAATGTGCTCATAAATTGGGTGCGGGTTTCACTCACCGGAGTTTCATTCCCAACCGACCAGATGATTACCGATGCCCGGTTCCGGTCACGGGAGATCATTTCTTTTAACTGTTTTTGTGCCTTTTTCAACACTTCGGGATTTTCGAAATCTATGGTCCAGTATACGGGAATCTCCGTCCACACCAGGACCCCTAAAGAATCGGCCATACGCGGCATATATTCGTTATGCGGATAATGGGCCAGACGCACCATATTGGCATTCAGGTCCTTTGTCCACTCAAACAGTTGTGCAGCATCTTTTCTGCTGTTAGCTCTTCTTGCTTCCTGAGGGATCTCTTCATGTATGCTGATCCCTCTCAGGAAAACCTGTTTGCCGTTCAGCATTATTTTTTCTCCATCGACTTCAATTTTCCGGAAACCGATCTTATCGGTAACGGGATTGCCGTTGAGTTTCAGAATTACCTCATACAGTTCCGGATTATCGGGAGACCAGAGACTGATTCCTTTTGCATCGAATTCAAATTTAAGCGAGTCGCCTGTCACCTTATATTGTTTCTTTACTTTCAGCCTTGGAATTTCCATGCTAACCTCTGCATTGGTAACGGCTTCATTTAGTTTGACCCAACCTTTAATACCATATTTTTTTGATCGTTTTGCTTTTATGATATCCTGATCCTGGTCCAGCTGAACATGATACTGCCGAATGAACTGTTGCGGGGCCACTACCAGTTTTACATCACGGGTAATGCCCCCGTAATTCCACCAATCGGTATTTACGGTGGGGATCTCTTCCGGGTGGCGTTCGTTATTTACGCGGACCACCAAAAAATTGTCTTTATCCTTTAACAATTCCCCCGGAATCTTAAAATTAAAAGGAGTAAATCCGCCTTTATGCATCCCCAGTTTTTTTCCGTTCAAATACACATGGGCTTCATAGTTTACGGCACCAAAATAGAGATATACATCTTCGTCAGCGGTGACTTCCGGTTTATCAAAATTGCGCTGATACCACACCGTACCTTCGTAATAAACAAATTGCCGGTCCTGTGAATTCCAATCGCCGGGGACTTTTATATTGTAGGGGGCCTGGTACCCGTGTTCCGTCCAGTCGGTTTTCTTTTCCGGCACAAACTTGTTCCAGTAAGCACCCCCGTCGGTTTCCTTACGCTCCCTGAAGCGATAATCGTAAAACCCGGTTTCGTAAGGGTCCACAATATAATGCCATGTTCCGTTCAGCGAAACCGTTTTCCTTCCCTGGGTATTAATGATCAGGTTTTCCTGGGCGTTAGACGCCGATAAACCTGTTAAAAATGTGAGCAGATATAAAATAGATTTTTTCACGAAGTTGAATTTTGGTTGATTACTTAGAGATAGTCAATGGGACTACAATTTTAAACATTTTAGAGGATAAAAGAAAGAGAAAACACCATTTATGAGAGATATTCGATGGCATATTCTATCTTTTAAAACAGGTTGTCCATGGAGGATGCTTCCTTCCAATTTTCTTACCGGGAGACTGTTGGGTAAAAGCTTGATGAAGACTACGGTATTTTTCCTGTCGGGGACAATGCTCCAGCCTGTTTTACTGGCTTATAGCGAGACATCCATATTCTCCGTTACCTTAATGGTTATATTTTGGGGCATTATGTACGGTCCTTGTTTCCTCACCAGTCTTGCATATATAGTTTCTGCCGCACCTTGCCATGGGCTTCATTGCCTGAAGAAATTATGAAGAACATAAACAGATAAAAAAATGAATGTCTGAACAAAACAATTTTATAATGAAGTGATCTAACTTTTCTTCAGTGAAAAACAGGTGTGGATATTTTGTATTACCGGATGAAAAAACACACAACAGAATACAAATTGCGAACACTCTTACAACGTGACCAATAAGGACATGGATAGATTTTTTCTATCTCTTTATTTTAAAGACATATTAAATCTTGCTCTAAACCTCTTTTTAATGCTTAATTTTATAGATGAACTCGTTTAAACTTTTTCCATCCCGATAATTATCGGGAGGCTGCAAAATGATCTTTTTAGCCCATATTTCGTCTTTTTCTTACCCCATAGCCACGGCTATGCGGCTCAAAAAAGCCTGCATCTGGACTAAAAACCTCTATTTTTCGCTTCAATCTAAAAAGTTTAAATTAGTTCAATGAATTAAGCCATTATCTATATCAAAATTCTGATAACATCTATTACAAAAAATAGATCAAATAAAAAACTATGAAAGCATCGGACTTGTTTATTAAAGCCCTGGAAAATGAGGGCGTCGAATATATTTTCGGTTTGCCAGGAGAAGAAAACCTTGATTTTCTCGAATCCGTCAGGAAATCGGAAAAAATAGAATTGGTCCTTACCCGGCACGAGCAGGGAGCGGGGTTTATGGCTGCGACTTATGGAAGGTTAACCGGTAAACCCGGGGTTTGCCTCTCTACCCTCGGCCCTGGCGCGACCAATCTGGTGACCCCGGCAGCTTATGCCCAGTTAGGTGCCATGCCACTGGTTATTATTACCGGGCAAAAGCCGATAAAAAAGAGCAAACAGGGAAAATTTCAGATCATCGATGTAGTCAAAATGATGCATCCGCTTACCAAGTATACCAGACAGGTAACCCATAGTTCGCACATTCCGTCTATGGTCCGGGAGGCATTTCGGCTGGCGCAGGACGAAAGGCCCGGAGCGGTCCATATAGAACTGCCCGAGGACATTGCCGAGGAAGAAGTGGAAAGCTCCAGGATATTTGAGGTGGTAGATTTTAAAATACCTTATGCCGGGGAAGATACCATTCAACAGGCTGCAGACATGATCAAAAATGCAGAGAAACCCATCTTGCTCATCGGTGCCGGAGCCAACAGGAAAAGGGCCAGTATGGCATTGACTGCCTTTGTCGATACTATAGGGATCCCTTTTTTCAATACGCAAATGGGAAAAGGGATTATAGACGAACGCCATCCGTTGTACCTGGGAACAGCGGCATTGTCCGATTACGATTTTTTGCACGAGGCTATTAACGGATCGGACCTGATTATCAACGTAGGACACGATACCATAGAAAAACCACCTTTTTTCATGCATATCGAGGATAAACGTAAGGTGATTCATCTCAACTTTTTTCCCGCCGAGATAGACGAAGTCTATTTCCCGCAATTAAATGTTATCGGAGATATAGCAAACAGTGTTTCGCAATTGACAGAGAATCTGGAACCCTTTGCCAATAGCTGGAATACCGATTTCTTTTTGAAGATAAAAGACAACGTATCCACCCACCTGACAAAATATGGAAAGGATAATCGTTTTCCGATTTTACCGCAGCGTGTGGTGAAGATTGTGAGGGATACCCTCCCCGATGACGGTATCATCACTTTAGATAACGGAATGTACAAAATATGGTTTTCGCGCAATTACCCGGCTTATGTGCAAAATAGCCTGCTTCTCGATAATGCATTGGCCACTATGGGAGCAGGACTCCCCTCGGCAATGATGGCAAAAAAACTGAATCCGGATAAAAAAGTAATATCCGTAAACGGTGACGGAGGGTTTATGATGAACTCCCAGGAATTGGAAACCGCCATACGTCTGCAACTTGACCTGGTAGTCATTATCCTGAACGACAATGCTTATGGCATGATACAATGGAAACAACAGGATGAAGGTTTTGTGAAGTATGGTCTGGATTATGGGAACCCGGACTTTGTCAAGTATGCCGAAAGTTTCGGGGCAAAAGGATATCGGCCTGCTTCCGTAGAAGAATTTCAACAGATCCTGGAAAATGCTTTGAATTCCAAAGGAGTACAGCTTATTGATTTATCTGTGGATTATTCCCTGAACCATGAAATTTTGAATATATTAATAAAAAAATATTCCAGTAAACTTAAGAAATAAGATGATGAGTAAAGCAACAACGATAAATCCCGTAAACGGGGAAATGGTAGCCGAATACGAAAGGATAGATACCTCAAAAGCCAAGGAAAAGATATCTCAGGCCAGGAAAACGTATACTTCCTGGAAGAAAACAAGTTTTGCGGAACGTTCGAAACTAATGCATGCACTTGCCGATCTGTTCGACGCCAATAAAGAAGAATACGCCCGGTTGGCTACAATAGAAATGGGAAAAACCATTGTACAGGCCAGGAAGGAAATAGATAAATGTGCCTGGGTTTGTCGCTATTATGCTGATAACGCGGAAAGTTTTCTGGGGAAAGAGATGGTAGATACCGAGGCAACGAGGAGCTATGTCACTTTTCAGTCGATGGGAGTAATTCTGGCCGTGATGCCGTGGAATTTTCCTTTTTACCAGGTCATACGTTTTGCTGCTCCGGCATTGATGGCCGGCAATACCGGGGTACTGAAACACGCATCCAATGTACAGGGAACTGCTTTTGCCCTGGAGGATGCTTTTGTAAAAGCAGGATTTCCGAAAGGAGTATTCACCAACCTGAATATCAGTGCCGGTAATGTAAAAGATGTTATCGAAGATAAAAATATCGTAGCGGTAACCCTTACCGGAAGCGACCCCGCGGGACGATCAGTTGCGTCAATTGCAGGAGCCAACCTTAAGAAAACGGTATTGGAACTCGGAGGAAGCGATGCATATATAATCCTGGATGATGCCGACCTGGAAGAAGCAACCGATCTGGCTACGTTGGGAAGATTGCAGAACAATGGACAAACCTGTATAGCAGCCAAGCGTTTTGTAGTTCTCGATGCTATTTACGATAGATTCCTGGAACTCTTTACCAAAAAGATGCGGGAAGCGAAAATGGGCGATCCTATGGACGAATCAAACTATTATGGTCCTATGGCCAGAGTAGATCTGCGCGATGAAATACACGAACAAGTCACCAAAACCATTTCACAGGGGGGTCGATTGCTGTTAGGGGGAAATATCCCCGAAGGAAAAGGAGCCTATTACCCTGCAACCATCCTGGCCGATCTGCACCCCGGTATGGAAGCTTTTGACAATGAACTTTTTGGTCCGGTGGCTTCGGTTATACGGGCTAAGGATGAAAACGAAGCCATAGCACTGGCCAACAATTCCCAATTTGGTTTAGGATCGGGGGTTATTACGTCAGATAAAGAACGTGGAGAAAAAGTGGCGCTGCAACTTGAAGCCGGAAGCAGCTTTGTAAACAAACTGGTGGCTTCAGATCCCAGACTGCCTTTCGGAGGTATTAAAAACAGTGGATACGGAAGGGAACTTTCCGGTTATGGAATACGGGAATTTGTGAATATCAAATCTATCTGGGTAGATTAATCTATCCTGTCTTGATAAAGAAAGGAATATAAGGACTATTGCATTTTAGGTAACCGGCTTTTAAGTCAGAAAAAGGTTTTAAAAGCTGGTTCTTTTGCGTTTTTCTATCACCGCGAATCTTAATTTTAGAATGTGCCGTTTCAATCTGATTGAACTCATAGTTTGTTAATTCCTTATTTTCGGCTCCCGGATTTTCTTAAATTCGATGCAATTTTCTTGAGTCCGGAATGGGTGCGATAAAGTCTTTTTTATGCAGTATCCGGGCCAATAAAATCTGTGCAGATGTGGCATTTTTTTTGCAAAATGACAAAATCAACTATCTTGTGGTAAGCCCGATATTATGAGGACGAAAGGCGTATTCAAATGAACAAACAACCTTAGCTCATTTCGATGCAGAGCCCTTCGATATCCCGATATTCTTATGGATCAGGACAGGCGTTGTGGAATAAGGCCCGTTTAATGGGATTTAAATGTGAAAAAATATTGTTGTGCACTTATACTTATTGCTTAATCAATTCCACTCTTCGGTTTTTCGCTTTACCCTCCTCTGTGCTATTATCCGCAATGGGGTTTTGAGAACCAAATCCTCTTGCAGACAGCCGGGCTTCGTCCACACCTAACCTCACCAGTTCGGTCCGTACAGATTGTGCCCTGTCTTCAGACAACTTCTGGTTGTGGGTGTCACTTCCGGAGTTATCCGTATATCCATGAACCGCAACCTTGAGGTTTTTGTTGCCCTGCAAGGTTTCGGCTATTTCAGCTACAGCTTCTTTTCCTTCCGGTTTAAGTATAGCTTTGTTCAGTTCAAAATTGATATAGAGTATAGCTTTACCGGTCTCCTCCAGGTCTTTTTGAATCCTGGATGATCTCAATATGGAAATGGTTTGCTTAAGCCCTTCTTTTTGGAGGATATTAAGGTTTCCGGAAATGGAATCCCCGGTCATTTGTATGTAAATATCACCACCATCTGCACGCCGAATAACATATACCCTGATCTTTTGCCCCACATAACCAATAGAACCGTCTTCCCCTAAATATTGGGCATCATCGTGATACCTTTCATACTCTTCATAACTTATTTCTCCATCAAAGATCTTAACGCCCCCTACCGATATAATAGCATCGTCATAACTTTTGAAAAAATAGGGCAAAGACCATTCGTCGTAGCCCCCCTCTGCGGAAATGTATGTTTTCCATACCTTTCCTTCCAATGGGGTCATTATACTGTCTATGGGAAAATACAATACGTCATACTTTCTTTGGATAGGTCGGTTGGTTGTCTTAAGCCCTTCAGGTAAACTGAAAAACGGGAAATCGCCAAGATCAGCATCGGAAACCGGAATATTGTTGATATCAAAAACGGCATTTTTTTCTTCCTTTCCCGCTTTTTCTTCTTTTGATGTCTCATCACCCAAAGCATCTGCTGTAATCGGTGCATTGTGCTCTTCTGTGTCATCTGTATTTTTACTGCTCCTGTCATGGCAGGCCCAGAGGAGTGCCACTGCAAAAAAGCCTATTGATAGTTTTTTCATGGTGTATCGGAGTTTTGATAATAATTTATTTCAATTTGACTTTTACAGTTTCATTATCAGGTTCTACCTCTATGATCCGCATCAGGAAATCGCTGTGCGATACGGTATAATATTGACGTTCATAATAGTCCACCCGCCCCCCATAAGAACCATAACCACTTCCCGAATATTGATTATAAGAACCACCGGATGTCCAGGGTAAAGTTCCCATAATGATATATTTTCCGGGTTTCATTTTGGGAAAAGTAAATTCTCCCCTGGAATTGGTTTCACAGTATAACCTATATTGATAAGCTATACTGTCCATATAGACAATTTTGTTTTTCTTCACATTTTCCTTCTTTTTTTTAAGGTTGTACCATTCCTCAAAATAAGGTGTATAAGGAAATAACTCTACCGTAATATGATTGGCAAAGATCCTGTCGGCCAAAGGTGCTTTGAATCCCAAATTAGTTTTAGGTTTCGTAAAAGCAACCCCTTTTACGGTTGTTGTACCCTGAACCAACGCGTGCCTCGCTGCAACGGAATCGAACTGTTGTTGCGGAAAAATCTTTTGAAGTGGGTGTTTCTGATACTCTTCCTGTTTGTATTGGGCATTTATGTGAACCATACCCATAAAAAGAAAGACGATGGATAAAAGAATAGGTGCTTTTTTCATGTGTTCATTTTTTTATCTTACGGATAGTTAATCTCCATGGACCATTATTGTTCCGTCGTTATAATAATTGACCAGAAAAGAAAGGGATCCATCGGCATCCACCGCCCCGGTATGTGAGGCAACCAGTTCATCATCCCGGTAAATTTCGATGGAAACAATCTCTCCGGCTACACCATCATCAACACTAACAGAAAGGCCCACCCCGGAAGCCAGGTGATGCAGGGATACCTCTTTTGTCCAGGGGAGCGTGATGGTTTCGTCATATTCCAAATCATCCAAATCTTCATAAGGATCTGAAATGGTCGGTGTATATTGGACCTCAACCGGGCCTGTGACCGTTCCCGATACTTCATAGCGAAAATGACGATATTCCCGGGTAGTGTCATCATCGTTTGTACACGCGGTTGCTAAAATGGTTAGCAATGCAATAAATACAACGGTTGTATAATCTTTTCTTTTCATGGGAAATGGTTATTGAAATTATGTTATCAGTTTCCGAACATAATTCCCATCAGTTTGGCAGCTATGGCTTCGGTATCTGACTTTGCCTCGTAAACCGGTTGGCTTTGCCTGATTTTCATATCCGAATCTCCTACTGAAACCGGGGTTACTTTTTTAAATTCGTAAACCATGGGTATATCCGACTGCATATCCTGGTAAATGGCAATTTTCATGATCCCGTGTTCCTCTTCCAGGTAGAACGGGTGGATAAAGTTGAGCGATTCAGGCATTTGCCCTGAAGTCCAGACCTCCAGTTTCCCAATGCCCGCTGCGGAGGTATTTTTTAATGTATATACAGCTTTATTGCATGTGTATCCTGCTATTTCTCCGGTTTCATCAGTCAGCTTTCTATCGTACATTTCCATGTCTATCTTGGTTTGAAGCTGGCTCTCTCCAAAATAGTCCTTATCGTAATGGAACGTCACCTGACGGTTCTTATCGGACTGCGATTGTACAAATACTGTCCCGGTCTCCTTACTTGCGTTTAATGTATTTTCCAGGTGATACATCAAACCATCACATTTTGCCGTAACCTGATCTCCCTTGACAAAAATTTCATTTTTCAGCATCGGGGCAAACATGATCTGCATGGCAAGCATGGGATTAGCTCTCATTACTTTTTGTACGTTTTCCGCTTCTCCGGCCGACAGTTCTTTAGTATACTTTTCCAACTGTTGCTGTATATCTCCTTTGGAAGGATCTACTTTATTCAGAATTTCACTTAAACGGTTTCCGGGAAAGTAAATCTGTATGTCTATTTTTCCTTCTGTGAAAAATCCTTTTAAATCCCCTGCTTTCACGGTTTCCTCTCCCTTCAAAGAAAGTAGCCGCTCTTGTACGGGTTGTACGGGTTCCTTTTTGCACGCAATAACGCACAAGAAGAACACTAAAAGCACGATTCCTTTTTTCATTTTTAGCTGGTGTTTAGGTTTTTGCAGGGATTTAATTGAGATTGAATTTTATCCCGGCAGCAATAACAAGCTGGTCATAGTCCCCGAGAACGTATTTGATCTCCGCAAAGGGCAAAAAACGCTGTCCTATGTGAAAATTAGCGCCCGCCCCCAGATTCAGGCCAACCTCTCCATTACTACCGCTCCCACTGGCAAAGTCATTGTCGATCTTTACTTTCACATGCGTATAGTTCAACCCTCCCAGGCCGTAAAACCCAATGGTTTTCGCTTCAACAAAGTAGTAGTTTACATTTCCGTTGACCTCAAATACATTGGTCTTTATGCCTTGCTCATTTTTCGGAAAATAGAATCCGATATCCGGGGCAATTACCAGTTTGTCAAGAACAGGAATTTCAGCCGTGGCCCCTATCCCTATATTCTCGATCTCGCTTCCGTATATCAATTTCCCACCGATACGGGTATCGTTCTGGGCGAAGGCAAACCGGCATGTCAATATCAATAATCCCATGCTTAGTAAAAATAATCTCATTTATTGAATATTTAAAGTTATAATTGATAAAATTATGTATTGCTTCCTATACGAACAGCGTAACCTCCTGCTATTTTTAGCATACTACCATAATTAATGAGAATTCTAAGTGAAATAGCAATTCTCTTAGAATATCCATATGAATTCATTAGGCTGTTGTAAAAATATTTTCCCTGGAAACAGGTCAAAATTATGAGGTATCCCCTAATAGGGCAATCCTCAAAAACAGGTATTTCCTTCTACTGGTTTTCCAGTATTTTTAACAGGAAAGAATCGAATGAACAAACTAATTTTTAAATTGCATATATGAATCGCAATATTTTCTCCTTTTGTCTTTTATTCTATGGGGCTTTTGTCTGTTTTGCACAGACGCCATCCTTAGATATGTCTGCTTATGCGGATAGCCTGGATCAGCATCTGAAAAATACAGAAAACGACAGCATCAAAGCAGGGGCGAGTTTTCAATTGATCAACTACTGGTTATATAAGGACACAGTCAAAGCAAGGCAATATTTAGATCAGGGCAGGGCATTAAGCAAAAACTATCCCTACTTATACGCCATGTCCTACTACAGTGAAGGCCTCTTCTATTTTAACCATGACGAACATAAAAGTGAAGCAGCCTTCCTTAAGGCCGATAGCCTGTTAAGCAGGTTACAAACCAAAGAAGCCTATGTGAGCAGGTCGAACATATGGAACAACATGGCCGTACACCGGCAACGAAATGACGACGACAGGGCACATATTAGAATACTTATAGACAAAGCTATCCCTCTAGCAAAGCAAGCAGGAGACCGTGCTACTATGGGAGCGGAATATCTCGCCGTAGGGCTGTCTTTTATGAATATGGATCAATACGAAAAAGCAGAAATATACCTGGATAAGGCCATCGATATGCTGAAGGGAAAACGGTCCCAGCTTTTCCGGTTGGTATCGGCTTATGGAAGGGCTGCTGAAAATTACATTCTACTAAAAAAATATTCCGAAGCCAGGTCCGCATTAGACAGTCTTCATACCATTTTGGCCCCTTATCCCGACTCCGAACATCACTCTTTGTATTATATGGCAGAGGGTATGTATTACCACGAGACCAAAGCATATGACCAGGCGCTTGCCAGTTTTAACAAAGGGATACAGTCTGCAGACGGCACAAATAAGCTATACAAAATACAGGAGCTGAATTTTTATAAGGTAAAGACCCTTATGGCTGCTCAAAAATATCAGGAGGCAAGACTATTACTGACCGGATTCCTGAAAGAGGAAGACATGATGGAATTGTATGGGAACCGGGCAGAAATATATGCGTCCCTGGCAGAAACTTATGCCGGACTGGGGAACACACAGCAGGCCTACCATTGGCAAAAACAATACAGCACTCTGAGCGACAGCCTTCACACCAGTAAACTGAAAAACGACATAAATGCACTGGAAATAAAATACAACAACGCAGAGAAAGAAAAGCGGATAACCCAGCTGGAAGCAGAAAAAGAAATGGCATCATTATCCGCCAAAAACAATCGGCTGGTGAATTGGCTGTTGGGTACTATCAGTCTATTTTCCTTTATTATCATCGTCTATTCTTACTTCTATTATAAAAAAGACAAAAAACTCGCTTTTGAGAAAGAGCAGAACTATCAGAACCAGCTAAATAAACTGGAACAAGAACAACAATTGCTCTCCACCCGGGCCATGCTTAAAGGAGAAGAACAGGAACGAAAACGAATGGCCCAGGACCTGCACGATGGGCTGGGAGGCATATTGGCAGGGGTACGCATGAACCTTTCCGAAGTAGAATCCGGGTTGACCAGCACTTTCCATACGGAGATCAACAAGATTATCTCTAATGTGGATAAATCCATGAAAGAACTGAGAAGGATAGCCCGCAACCTGATGCCCGAATCCCTGTCGCGAATAGGATTGGAGGGCGCTCTGGAAGACCTGTGCAAGTCCTACGAAACCGCTTCATTCAAAGTGGATTACCAGCCTTATGAGATCGGTGTCACTCTTACGGATAGCGAAAGGCTTACCATCTACCGGATTGTCCAGGAATTGCTCAATAATGCTCTGCACCACAGCAAAGCTTCTTTGGTCATTGTACAATGCAGTCAAAATGAGAACGGATTTTACATCACCGTGGAAGATGACGGAAAAGGGTTTGACCCCGAAAATCCCAAACACAAAAAGGGGTTGGGATTACGTAATCTGGAACACCGTGTAAAGACCATGGATGGTACATTGGAGATCATTTCCGGGAAAAACGAAGGAACCACCGTAAATATTGAACTTTATGTGGGCGGATAAAATTTCTTTAGTCATCGTCGATGACCACTCCATTGTTATCGAAGGGTTAAAGTCTTTACTGGTACTTGATCCGCGTCTGGATGTTACGGCCCATTTCACGACCGGTAAAACGGCATATAATTTCATCAAGCGGGAACATCCCGACGTGATACTGCTGGATATCAATCTTCCGGATATTAACGGCATAGACCTATGCCAGAAAATAAAGACCGTAACACCCACGGTAAAAATACTGGCATTGAGTAATCATGCCGAACGCAATATTATTATGCAGATGCTTCAGAACGGTGCTAACGGATATATGCTGAAAAATGTATCCCAACAGGAACTACTGAAAGGTATTTCTGCAGTAATGAAAGGGGAGATTTATTTCAGCAACGAGGTCAGGGAAATCATTGCAAACCCCGCTAAGTCCGAATTAAAAGGTGTTCCACGTCTGACCAAAAGAGAAAAACAGGTGCTCATACTGATCGCCGAAGGAAAAACCACGCCGGAAATCGCAGCACAGTTGAATGTAAGCCCCCTTACCATTGAAACGCACCGCAGAAATCTGCATTATAAATTCCAGGTTAAGAATGTGGCTGAACTGATTATGGTCGCAACACGGTATCAATTGTTATAATTCTATGACCTTTTGTATGGTGTTTATACAACGCCTTTATAGTAATTCGATACCGTCTTCCTTAATTACAATTTGTTTGTCTTTGTAGAGGGTACCTATCGCCTTTTTAAAACTCTTCTTGCTCATTCCCAAAAGGTTCTTAATTGAGTCCGGATCCGATTTGTCGTGAAGCGGCAAAAAGCCACCAACGGCTTCCAGTTCTTCACGAATCAAGTTTGCGTTCGGCTCTATACTTTTATATCCCGGCGTTTGCAACACAAGGTCAATTTTATTGTCGGGACGTATTTTCTTTACGAAAGCTTTCCTTAGATCACCTGTATGGATGTCTTCAAAAATATCCTCGATATAGATAAGCCCTTTGTGAATGCCGTTTACAATTGCGCTTGCGCCTTTCTCCGTGATATGCGTCACCAAAATATCAACTTCCTGAAAAGGTTCAACCGTCAGGTTTTCATTTTGAAGGAAATGGTTCGTCTTGCTGGAACCTACCAAACGATCGGTTTTTTCATCAATGTATAAATAAATAATATACCAGTTTCCCTTTTTCATTGGGCGCGCCTGCTCCTTAAAGGGAACGAACAACTGTTTTTCCAACCCCCAATCGATAAAGGCCCCGTATTCCGTAATCGCGCTGCAGCGCAGATATCCAAAAGTGTTTAACTGAAGAAAAGGATCCAAAGTTGTGGCAATAGGGCGCTCTTCATTGTCAAGGTAAATGAATACAGTAATTTCATCCCCTATTTCATATTTCTCCGGCTTGTATTTATGTGGCAGAAGCACCACATTTTCCTCGTCATCGCCCAAATATAGCCCCGGATCAGTTTCCCGAAGGATTTCCAGGGTATTGTATTCACCAAGTTTTATCATAGTTGCAAAGGTACTGCTTTATAGTGATAAAATAATGTGAAACACTTACATACACAAGACAAACGCATTATATTGGAGAGGAGCGGTAATTGGTAATCTGAAAGAGGAGTCCCGATATATATCGGGATGGAATTGAAGGTTACAAGTTGCAAGTTACAGGTTACCAGTTACATATATAGCCGTACAACTTGTAACCTGGAATTTTAAACCTGCAACCATCGTCAGTTGCAATTATAGTTTTTTTAATGCGTTTACCCTGCTTACACACAAGTGAACCTTAAAAAGTACATTCACGGTAAAGCGGAATATTATAATTCTATAACCTTTTATCCGGCTTTCCAAACCTGGAACCCTGACCAGCTTTACCTACTATCTCCTAAGGGGAGTAGCCAGTGTACCGGAAACTGAGATCCTAAAATATTCTAAGCTTAATATATGTTAAAAATATTTCAAACTTTAATTGTATTGAGTCTAAATAAGTATAAATTTGCAGCCAAATCCGAAAAACTAATGAAGACATTCAGACTATCCCTGTTATTCACTCTGTTTACATACGGAATTTATGCACAGGAACAATTTTCCATATCGGGCACAGTAAAAGATACGGAAGGAAACCTGGTAATGGGAGTTAACGTTTATATCCCTTCTTTGGAAAAGGGGACTATCTCCAATGAAAATGGTTATTATGCTTTGGAAGGCGTCTCCCGGGGAAAATACACCGTTATAGCCAGTGCCATGGGTTTTGAAAAGGTGGAAAAAACCGTCGGAGTGACCAAGGATATAAGGGGGTATGATTTTACTTTGGCCGAAAATGTACAGTCGCTTTCGGAAGTGGTCATCAGCGCATCGCGTACGCCCGAATCCAGGGATGAACTGGCTACCACCGTCACCATCCTGTCCAAAGACATAATAGAGCAGGAATTAAAGATCTCCACGAATATTTCGGATATCATAAGCGCTAAAGTGCCAGGTTTGGCCCCAGGTACCGGAACATCGAGCAACTTCGGGCAGAAGCTGAGGGGAAGGAATTTCGTGGTTATGGTAGATGGCGTATCACAATCCACTCCCCTGCGTAACGGCCAACTCGATATCCGTTCGTTAGACCCCTCTATCATAGAACGGGTGGAAGTGATAAAAGGAGCAACCGCTATATACGGGAATGGAGCCGAGGGAGGGATCATTAACTACATTACCCAAGACAACTATGGCAACAAAGCCCTTTCGGGAAGTACGGATTTAAGCGCTTCCGGTTCCTTCACCAATATAGATAATACCGTAGGCGCCAGGTTGAATCAGAATTTATATGGAAAAACCGGTAAATGGTCTTACCTGGTCAACGGTACCCTGGAACAGACCGGGGAATTTAAAGATGCCGAAGGTGATGTCTTGCCTCCCACCTATGGCCTGGGGGAAAGTAACAATTTTAGTGCTTTCGCTAAAATAAGTTATGACATTACAGAAAACCAGAAGTTGCTGTTGAGTTATAACCATTATACTACCAGGCAGAATACTAATTATGTTCAGGTGGACGGGGATTACGATACCCGTCAAAAGTCAACCGCAGTATTGGGGACTCCTCCCGGGGTGCCACAAGGGACAAAAAACGAAAATATACACCTGACCTATGACCACAGGCACCTTTTCGGGAATACCTCACTGAATGCCGACATCTATTATCAAAATTTGAAAAACACCTTTTTCTGGTCCGATACCTTTGAATTTGGCGGACAATCACGGATTGATTCCGAAAAGAAAGGTATCCGCTTTGTACTGAACACACCTTATGATTTTTCGCAAAACATATCAGTATCCGCAACATATGGAGTTGACCTCCTCAACGACATCACTTCACAGCCCCTGGTAGACGGACGTATATGGGTACCGGAAATGGACATGGTAAATTTCGCTCCCTTTGCACAGCTGAAATTCAATCTGTTGCAAGACCTTATCGTCAAGGGAGGGATACGCGTAGAACGCATTACCATCCATGTGGATGATTATACCACCCTTCGGACCGTAAATCCCGTAACCGGGGAGATAGACAACCCGGGATTTGATGTAAACGGAGGAAAACTCGATTATACGGCGACTGTTTTTAATGCGGGTATTCGATATAACAAATTCGACTGGCTCAGCCCCTACTTTAGTTTTTCCCAGGGATTTTCCGTCTATGATATAGGTAGTATTCTACGTGCTGCCAGGGTAACGGATATTAAGGACATCAACACCGAGGCATCTATCGTAAACAGCTATGAACTGGGGCTTGTCAGCAAGCTGTTCCACAAGGTTCGTCTGGAAGCGGTAGGTTTTATCAGTACCTCGAAACTGGGTTCGAGCGGAGAATTTCGGGAAGGGGTTTTTAACATACTCCGGAGCCCCGAGAAATTGTATGGCTTTGAAGGTACCGTGGATTATCGTCCCCTGTCCAATTTAAGCGTAGGGGCCACGTACAGCTATCTGGAAGGTAAACGGGATGTCAATAACGACGGGGATTTCTCAGGTGATGAAGATGTATACCTCGGCGGGGACAGGATTGCCCCGTCAAAGATCACTGCTTATGCGAAGTATAGCCCGACGGAAAAACTGGATATATATACCGGGATCGTCCGTATAGGGAACCGGGACCGTTTTTCACAGAACGATAGCGGCACCTATGATGTATATCAGGGACCTGTTGAAGCCTATAACATAGTGAATTTGAACCTCGGGTATAAGCTTACCAAAAGTACCGCGGTAAACTTTGCTATTGAAAATGCCTTTAATGAGGATTACTTTCCCGCACGTTCGCAATGGTTCACCCGGGAAAACCTGTATACCAAAGGAAAGGGCAGCAGTTTCAGGCTTGGGCTAACAGTAAACTTCTGATTTTTTCCCCCTTCTTCGGGAATTTTACGGTGTTTCTTCCCAATCCGGAACGCCCTGAAATATTACAGTTGTTTTGGTGAAAAGCAAAATTTCATAATCTCCATTCCCAAAATGATCAGGAATTTTGTTCTATGTAAAACACGGGGTTTTATCCACCCCGTGTTTATTTCAAAAGAAACCAGTAGCTAACTCAAATACTAACTTACATGAGAACAAAAGTTTAGTAATGTTTCTTTTGACAACCAGGTTTTACCCTACTAACAAAATTTACAGTTAAATACTGTATGCGTTCTTATTCAACGGCACTCCATTCAACCGAAGATAAATAGCGTTCGGCTTCCAGTGCAGCCATACACCCGGTCCCTGCCGCGGTAATCGCCTGCCGGTAAACGTGATCGGCCGCATCTCCACATACAAAAACACCTTCCACACTGGTCTGTGCCGTGCCCGGAGTATTAATAATATACCCTGTTTCGTTCAGCCGGAGATGGTCTTTAAATATATCTGTATTCGGTTTATGCCCTATGGCCACGAAAAATCCGGTTGCGGGTATTTCCGTGATCTCACCCGTGACATTGTTTTTAACACGGACACCGGTCACCAATTGTCCGTCACCCAGGATTTCTTCCGTTTCCGTATGGAATAAAATCTCAATACTTTTTGTTTTGCGAACTCTTGCTTCCATTATGTCGGAGGCCTTGAATTCATCACGCCTTACCAACATGGTTACTTTACTGCACAATTTGGAGAGATAATGGGCTTCTTCACAAGCGGAATCACCAGCTCCAACGATAACCACTTCCTGGTTTCTGTAGAAAAAGCCATCGCATACCGCACAGGCCGAAACACCTCCTCCTGATTTCAGGTATTTTTGTTCCGACGGTAATCCCAGGTATTTTGCCGAGGCTCCGGTAGCTATGATCACGGTATCGCAATGAAGTTCTTCCGTATCGTTTATCCATACTTTATGTACAGTACCGGTAAAATCTACTTTGGTAGCCCAACCATCCCTGATGTCTGTTCCGAAACGTTGGGCCTGTTGCTGTAACCGGACCATCATTTCAGGGCCTGTTATGCCCTCCGGGTAGCCGGGAAAGTTTTCCACGTCATTTGTCGTTGTTAACTGTCCTCCCGGTTGTGTACCCTGGTATAAAACGGGGGTCATACCTGCCCTGGCGGCATAAATTGCCGCCGTGTAACCTGCCGGCCCCGACCCGATGATAAGGCATTTTATATTTTCTTTCATAATACTTTTTATTTTCAATTTTAATGGCCTTTTCTTCTTCCCCTTTTTACGAAATATTAAACACATTATCTAAGTTTAGATTCCGGTCAGGCATTTTAAAAGGTTCAAATTCATTGTTAGCCGGGTTGTATTTATAATCTTTTCCCCATTCTACCTTATGTTTTATGATCTGTCGAATGGCCATTGCGATATATCTGACCTCTTCGGGCTCCATGGTAGGATGTAAAGAAAGGCGCACCCAGCCCGGTTTGTTTCCCAGGTTTTTCCGGGCAATTTCGCTCATCACAACCGATGAGGATGATTTATCAAGGCCAAACAGGTAGTGTGCGAACGTACTGGCACAGGACCAGCCACCCCTCACCTGGACCCCGAAACGGTCATTTAACAACCGGACCACCAGATTGTAGTGTACGTCTTCAATATTGAAAGACACACATCCGATACGTTTAGTTTCAAAGTCTCCCAGGTATCTTATTTCCCGGGTACCTTCCAACTCCTTGTAAAACAGGGCAAGCAGTTTTTCTTCTTTTAAAGCCATCAGGGCGGGATTCATTTTTTCCTTTAGTTTCATCGCCAGAGCAGCCTTTATCGTCTGTAAAATCCCGGGGGTCCCACCATCTTCTCTTGTTTCAATATCTTCGAAATAGGAATATTCTCCCCAGGGGTTTGTCCACTTTACATTTCCCCCTCCCGGGTGATCGGGTACTTCATTTTTATACAGGCTTTTATTGAAGACAAGGACTCCACAGGCCCCCGGCCCTCCTAAAAATTTGTGAGGGGAAAAGAAAATGGCATCCAGGCGTTCATCCTCGTTTTCCGGGTGCATATCCATATGTACATAAGGGGCAGAGGCTGCAAAATCGAGAAAACATAACCCGCCATAAGCATGCATTAATTCAGCCAGTTTTCTATAATCGATGATCTCCCCGGTTACATTGGAGCAAGCGGTAAATGAGCCTATTTTCAGTTTGCGGTCTTTGTATTTTTTCAATAGTTCTTCCAAATGACCTACACCGGGTTTTAAATACTCGTCCGGTGGTACAATGACGACATCGGCATGGGTCTCCAGCCACGACACATGATTGGAATGGTGCTCCATATGGCTGATGAACACGACCGGTTTTTCTCCGGGATCCCGGTACTGGTATTTCCGGATTCCCAAAATCCTTTGAAGGCAGGCCAACGCACCTGTCATTCCCGAACCTGTAGTGACCAGGATATCATCATCGTTAGCATTGACATGCTTCTTTATCACGTTACGCGCCTCTTTATAGAGAGCGGAGGTTATTTTCCCCGTTTCACTGGAAAAGGAATGCGTATTGGCAAAAAAGGGGCCGATCTCTTCCGCAATCTTTTTTTCTATCGGACCGTACAATCTTCCGGTAGCAATCCAATCGGCGTACAATACTTTTTGCAGGCCGTACGGCGATTGAAAACTACACTGATGTCCTATAATATTATTTCGAAAAGCCTTAAAATGTTCTTCTAAGTGTACTTCCATGCTTTTAAAGGCAGTTTAAGTTTTTTTGAGTTATACTTTTAATTTCTATATCTTTTGTGAACCTCTGTGCAACCTTTGTGAGTCTCCGTGTAATAACATAATGAATGCAGGCGCTATTACACAGAGAGCCACAGACACACAGAAAAACACGAAGTCAGGATTTTTTTGAAAAGCTTTTTCATTTTATAAAGCATATGAGTTTTAATATGTTGATCATGATCTGAAAATAAATGTATAACTCAGAAGCTGTTTTTACGGTAATTAACTATTAGCTCCGGCCATTTCGATCATAGCGGACAGCTCTTCGACCAGGGTGTCATCTCCTCCTCCGCTGAATCCAACAACCTGAAACCGGATGTTTCCCTGAGCATCAATAATCACTTTTGTCGGTATACCATTTATACCAAAAGCTTTTGCTACATTATTTTCTTTGGTCTCCTGGTTTTTATAGTCCATATAGAGATCAAAGTCATAGTTATTATCCTCCAGATATGTCTGGGCCTCTGTCAAAGAGTCCTCCCCTTTTTCAAAGGTGTGGACAAATAAGAATTTAACCTGCGGATCATTTTTATATTTATTTACAGCCATCTGCATCCCCGGAAAAGATTTTTTACAAGGGCCGCACCATGTTGCCCAAAAATCCAGGACTAAAATTTTGCCTTTAAGGTCCTCATTGGTTACCGGTTTTCCTTGCGCATCCCTTAACTCAAAAGAAGGTGACGGTTTATCGACCATAATTTCTTTTAGGTGCTCTTTGGTTTTTTCGGCCAGGGCGGACTGCAATTCTTTTAAGTATCCGTCGTAATCTTTCTTTCGCAGCGAGGTATAGGCCAGCTTTAAATATTCCTTAATATCTTTTGTTGCAATGCCTTCGGAAACGGCCTTTTCCAACAGGGGAAAGGCTTTTTCATAATCTCCGGACCGGGTTAACATGGCGGCATAGGTCAACGTTACCGCATTGCTTTTCCTTTCGGAGTTCGTATACACATCCCCGATGATATTCACGGCTTCTTCCGGATTACCGGCTTCTTCCGTCAGGTTGGCCAGACTGAGTTTCAAATCGTTAAAAACATGTTCTTTGCCCATACGATTTCCTTCTTCGAGAACCAGGTAAGTCTCTGCATTCTTTAGCTCTTCCTTAACAAAGTTGAGCTTATCCGTAATGGAATCATCATCCATACCATTTACAATAAATTTCGTAGCATAATACCGGAACCTGCTTTTTTTGCTGTTTTTATCGTAGTAGGCTAATGCTTCTTCTTTCCTTCCGGCTTCCATAAGGGTTGCCGTCACATCAAAATAGGCCATGCCCGGATCTTGATCCGGGAATTCACTGCGGTAGGTGTTTAGTTTTTCGATTTTCAGGTCCGGGTCTTTTTCCGTATAGATCGTGTTTGCCATCCTGATAGCCGCAAATTCTCCCTTAGGAAACTTTGCAATGGCTTTGTCCATGATCGTTTCTATTTCTTTGTTGTTCCCTGTGCTCCTGTAATAATTTACCGCCAATTGATAATCTTTCTCATCATCACTTTCCAGTAATTGTTCGATCTCTTTCTTAACTTCTACGGAATCCATCTGTTTTAAATCTTCCAGGGTCCGCTCCTTTTTGGAGGAGGTATTGCAGCCTGCAAGGAGAAATCCCAGGACCATTACCATTAAACTCAGTTTTTTCATCGTTATTCGTTTTTAGTGTAGTTTTGAATTCCTTCTTTTAACCAAGTCTCATATGCGTCAATATCGGGTGTATACCCGACAGGTTCATTAAGGTTATTCCCTTCGTTATCTGCCAGCACATAGTACGGTTGTGCATTGGCTCTGTACCTGGTGATCTGGAAATCACTCCATTTATTCCCTATGGTCTTTATCTCCTTTCCGGTGGTTTCGGATACGTACTGCCCGCTTTCAGGCAATTCGCGTTTATCGTCAACATACAGGGAAATGAGCACGATCTCGTTGTTCAGGATGTTTAATATTTCGCTTTCGCTCCATACGCGCTCTTCCATCTTCCTGCAGTTTACGCAGGCATGGCCGGTAAAATCTATCATCACCGGTTTATGTACTTTTCGGGCATAGGCCATCCCTTTTTCATAATCGAGGAAGGCTACAATATCGTGAGGGCCATAGTGTGCGCCTTCGGGTAATTCGGCATGTGCAACACTGCTTCCCCCGCTTTTGGTATAACCTACTCCGTACGGGGACTCGCTATAGTGCATGGGCGGCGGGAAACCGCTGATGAGTTTTAACGGCGCCCCCCAAAGACCGGGGACCAGGTAGATAGTAAATGACAATACCAATAGCCCTAAGCCTAACCGGCTCACGGAAATGTGTTTTAGCGGTGAATCGTGTGGCAGGGTGATCTTCCCGAAGAGGTATAGTGCCAGAATACCGAAAATGGCAATCCAGATAGCGATAAACACTTCTCTTTCCAGCCAGTGCAATTGTAATACCAGGTCGGCATTGGATAAGAACTTAAAGGCCAGGGCCAGTTCCAGGAAGCCTAAAACGACTTTTACCGAGTTCAGCCATCCTCCCGATCGCGGTAAAGAATTTAACCATCCCGGGAACATGGCAAATAACATGAATGGCAAGGCCAGAGCCAGGGAGAAGCCCAGCATCCCGATGACGGGGGCCAATCCGCCTTTGCTGGCAGCTTCCACCAACAGGGTCCCGACAATGGGACCGGTACAGGAAAAGGATACAATAGCCAGGGCCAGGGCCATAAATAAGATGCTTATGATTCCCCCTTTATTGGCCTGACTGTCTACTTTATTAGCCCATGAATACGGCAGTACGATCTCAAAAGCTCCCAGGAACGAGGCGGCAAATACCACCAGCAGTAAAAAGAAGATCACGTTAAACCAGACATTGGTGGATAACGCATTCAGGGAATCTGCTCCGAAAACAGCTGTTACTAATGATCCTAAAAACACATAGATCACAACGATGGAAATACCGTAAAATACAGCATTTTTAATCCCGGCTGCCCTTGTCTTGCTCTGTTTGGTAAAGAAACTTACGGTCATGGGGATCATGGGAAATACACAGGGTGTTAACAGGGCTGCAAAACCTGATAAAAAGGCTATGAAAAAAATACCCCAGAGCCCTTTCCTGCTTTTACGGGTTTTCGCGCGTTCTTCTTCCGTAGCTTTAACAGGTCCGGAATCTTTCGCGGTCTTCATCGTATTGGTTCCCTCACTATCCTTCCCGGCAGGAATCACTGCCTTGTTTCCTTTTCCGGGAATGGTGAAACTCAACTTTTTTGTTTCCGGCGGAAGACAGCGCTGTTCATCGCAGACCATGTAGGTGACTTCTCCTTCAATGGTAAAGCCTTCTTCGCCGTCAGTTTTGATCTTTTGCGAAAACGCGGTCGAATCGGAAAAATAGGTGATCTCCATATCAAATACAGGGTCGTGGACCGTATGGCCTTTTTCCTCTTCGACAGTATTTACCAGGCTATATGTTCGGGATTCCTCAAAAGAAAATTCCGTAGCTACCGGACCATTGTCAGGAACGGACTGGGAATACATATGCCAGCCGGGCATTATGGATGCTTTTATCCATAAAATATACTCGTGACCGGAAACGGCTTCAACTTCTGTCGTCCACTTTACGGGATCGTAAATTTGCCCCGAGGCGTTTAACATTCCGGTCAGTCCGATAACCAGGAATAATGCAAAGCGTTTTATATGGCAAAACCTTGTTTTTCTCATACGGTTAATCTTTGTTTTCCAGTGTTCCTGCTTTTATAATAACCAGTTTTTCAGGGTCCAGGTATTTTTTGATGGCTTTGTTTACCTCATCCAGACCGGGTTTCATTATTCTGGACGGATACTCATAAATGTACTCCGGTTCATTACCCTTATTTACAACATTCAGGATGGTACCGGCCAGCCTTCCTGTAGTTGACATCCCTACTTTGTAGCTTCCCACGAGGTAGGATTTTATATTTTCCACTTCTTTCTTTGTCGCTCCATCGGCATACCATTTATTGATTTCCCTCATGGTGGACTGGTAGCCTTTATCCATCAAATCCGGGTTAAAAGTGCCACTTACAGTCCAATATCCACCTGTCAGATCATCGCCGGAATGCCTGGAGCCTATTCCGTAAGTAAGGCCTTCATTATCGCGGACAGTTGCCATGAGCCTTCCTGAGAATCCGGACCCTAAAATCGAATTTGCCAGGTAAAACGGTATATAATCCGGATCTTTTTCATTCAAACCGGTATATTGACCGATCAATAATTCCGCACTGCTTTTTTCGGGAATAAAGACTTCCTCTACTTTCCGGGATTTGATCTTTGCTATCTCCTCCCCTTTTCTAACGGATATATCCTCCTGAATTCCGCCCTTCCAGTTGGAAAAACTATGGCGCAGTGCCCCGTACACTTCTTCCTCATCGACATCGCCGACTATCACCATGCGGAACGAGGCCGGGCCGAAATACTTTTGGTGAAAGGCTTTTACTTCTTCTATCGCAGCCTTGTCGAGCAATTCCAGGTTTTTTTCCGTCGATTTTGCGTAATTCGGGTGACCGGGTTTGTAAATGGTCTGCAACAGCTTGATCCTTGCCTGTCTTCCCGGGTCATTGATCTGTTCGCTCATATTGCCTTTAAGCTGTCCCTTCAGGAGGTTAAATTCATCGCTCTCGAACAAAGGGGTCTTCAATTCTTCGGCAAGCAGGCTTATTACTTCGGGAATATCTTTCTTCAGGCATTTAAAGGAAAAATTGATGTTCCGGTCGGAAGCCGATGCAAAGATATTCACCCCTAATTTTTCCAGCGCCTGGGAAAATTCTATCTTATTTTTTTGCTGTGTTCCCTTGTTTAGCATGTATGCAGTGAGCATGGGGATCAACTCATTCTCCCCGGATTCCATATAATCGCCGATCGAGAGGCTCGCATTTACGGAAACAAAGTTTTTGGCAGAGGTTTTCAGGCTAATGACATCTATATCCGCCACTTCCTTTCTTTTTATTTCAGAGTCAATTCCCGTAACAGCATTGAGATCACCTTCTCTTCGGGATGGTACTTCTGCTTCTGTTTCCACGACGAGGCCGGGATCCCTGAAAAATAATTTCGTTCCTTTCTCATTCTCCTGCGAACCGGGATTTCCTCCTTGTTTTGAATCCCTGTTTTCAGGAATAAAATACCCGGTGGTACTTTGATCTATGTCCAGGTATTTTCGGGCTACCCTTTTAACGTCTTCCCGGGTCACTTTCTTCAGTTTTTCAATATCGGTAACATAACTGGTCCAATCACCGGATGCAATGGCTTCGGTCAGCGTGGAAGAGATCACTCCGGAGCCATCTCTGTACAATGTATTTTGTGCTACCTTTTTGGAAAGGATACGATCGATATCACTTTGGTCAAAATCCAGGTTTTTAATACTATCTATAGCCACTACCAGTTTTGAATCAATGTCTTCGTGTTCTTTTTCGGTGTTTATACCCAACTCAATCGTAAATAACCCGGCACCTTTGAAAGCGTTTGCCCTGGCCCCGGCATACAAGGCTATTCCGGTATCCACATAGGTTTTGTTTAAAATTGAAGAAGGACCTGCCGCCAAAAGATCGGACAAAATTTCAAGGGCGGGATAATCGTCATGGAGTTTCCCCGGGATCTTATATGCCCTGGTTATAATACCGACGGTTCCGGGCTTTTTGACTACAAGTTTACGGGGGCCTAACTGTTCCGGTTCTGTAGTATAGGATTGCGGGATCTCCTGCGGAGACCTTGAGATCTTTCCGAAATATTTATCCACCAACTGAAAAACCTCATCCTTTTGAAAATCCCCGACAACAGTAAGTGTGGCATTGTTTGGCCAGTAATAGGTATCGTAGAACTCCCGGAGTTTTTCCATAGGTACATTTTCTATGTCTGATCTCCAGCCTATGGTAGAATGATGGTATGGACTGGCCATATAGGCCGTAGACCATATCTGGTCTTGCAACAGCCTTGCAGGGCTGTTCATTCCTTGCTCAAATTCATTGCGCACCACCGTCATTTCACTTGCCTTATCTTCTTCCAGTAAAAGGGAATTTCGCATCCGGTCGGCCTCTATTTCCAGGGCCAGTTCGAGTTTGTCACTGGGGATGGTCTCAAAATAGTTGGTACGATCGTACCATGTTGTCGCGTTCATTCTAGCCCCGACGTTCTGAAGTGTGAAAAAAATGGCCGTGCCTTTTCTCTTGTTGAACTTCGGCGTTCCCTTGAACATCAAATGTTCGAGTAAATGCGTGGCCCCGGTCGTTCCGCTGACTTCGTCAGTGGAACCCACGTGATATACGATCTGTACGGTCACCACCGGGGTACTGTTGTCCGGCAGTAACAATATGTTTAAACCGTTGGGCCGGTATTCGTATTCCTCGATCCCTCCCAATTCCTTATTTTTTTTGAATTTGTCCGAAACCTGGGCCGGGACGACTGCTACGATTAAAAAGCAGAGCAATCCCAAAATATTGTTTTTCATGATAATTTCTTTGTTTAGATTCGATAAGATTATGCAAACAGCTCCCTGTTCACCTGGGAACTCCCGGTGAAATTTCTGTATGCCGATTTTTAAATGTGTATTTCAGTGCTTCTCTGTGTAACAGCCTGTATTCATTGTGTTATTACACGGAGACTCACAAAGATTGCAAAGAGGTTCACAAAGGGTAATACAGAACTCAAAAGGTCTAATAAACGCTATTAGCCGGATTGCCATTACCCCACTTAGGCCCGAAACTTTAAATGCTGTTTGACACGGACTTTGGTCAGTTGACTGGTTCAAAAACTTCCTTTAATTTTTCCTGCAGGTCTTCTCCCTTTAAATCTTTACCGATAATTTGTCCCTGCGGGTCGATCAAAAAATTCTGGGGAATGGCCTGAACACCGTATTCCTGGGCTACTTTATTTTCAAACCCACTGAGGTCCGAAAGGTGAAGCCATGTCAATCCGTCCTCTTTAATGGCTTTTTCCCACTTGTCTTTTTTGTCATCCAGAGAAACAGCCACGATCTCTAAGCCCGCTTCATGATATTTCCGGTAAGCTTTTAAGACATTGGGATTCTCTTTTCTGCAAGGCGCACACCAGCTTGCCCAGAAATCTAGAAAAACATACTGCCCTTTGAAATCCGAAAGACTGACCATATTTCCATCCCGGTCAGGTTGGGTAAAGTCAGGGGCATTACTCCCCACAGCCGTTTTCTTCATTTTCGTCAGTGAAGCATGCAGCTGTTTCCCATAATAGGATTCCTGAACTTCCGGGGTAAGATTGCTATACAATTTGTCGGCCACTTCTAAATTCGGGTACATAATATACCTGTCCTGAATGATCAGTGCCGAGGCTATGGAATTGGGATGCTCAAGTACGAAATCCGTAGTTATTGAAATTAATTTTTCGTCTAACTCATTCCATTTTTTATCCATCATGGTTCTTTGCTCCGGAGTCATTTCCACTTTTCCCTGCCGGGTGATCGAATCTGATAATTTGTAAACAGGCCCTGCCATGTCCCGGAGTTCTTCAAATTCATTATTGTAATAACTCCGGTACACTTCTTGTGTTGAAGCTCCTGTAACCTTTCCCTTGAAAAGTGAGTCTTTTTTAACCTGAATTTCAATAGCATCATTACTCAGAATAAAGTACAACCCGTTATCTTCTTTCCCTTTTAGCGTTAACCTGTAACGGAGCGGTTCTTCCAATACCCCGTCAAAGCCAAATTTGCCATTTTCGACAAGCGAAGAATCCCGTTTTCCTTCTTCGTCTACCGGTTCCAGGTACACGACTCCGTTATTCAAATCTTGAATATTTCCTGTAATTGCATATCCTTCCTGTTCCTTCTTTTCCGCACACGACACTAAAAGAACGACACCAAAGCACAATATGCTCCATTTTATTGCTTTCATATTTTATAGATTTTTAATTTTTGACAGTTGTGTAAATAGAGCTTGTCTAAAAAGTTTCAAAAATAGTTAAAACCACAAAGAGCATGGAGTAGGCACAAAGCACTCAAAACATTAAATATATCATAATCAACAACTTAAAGATTTACGTTCTTTGTGTATTCTTTGTGATCTTAGTAGTTAAAAGACTTTTTAGACATCTCCTTTGCTCAGACTTCCTCTTTTATCCGGTTATTATTTATCTACATTTTGGGTTATAGTACCATTTCCCGGGTTATCCGTAGCCCCCTGGGGAAACGGCATGGTCCATAAATGGGAATCCGGGGTCAGGGAATATGTTTCTCCTTGATAGTTTTTGGTAAAACCAGTGGTATATATACCTTCAGCATTTAAACGACGGGTATCGCAAAAAGGAATTAAGGTTAAAATAAGTTCGTTCTTTTTGGTTCTTAGAATAACCTCCATGGCCTCTGCTTCGTTTGCTGCGGTTAAATCCTGGTAAACATCCGGTAAAATCCGGGTTTTGCGCACCTTATTTAACACTGCCATGGCATCACCTATTTTAGCCTGACGGGCTAAACATTCGGCTTTTATTAAATAAACCTCCGCAGTGGTAATTCCCCCCTTATTAAAATATCCTGACAAGGTCGAGTTATAAAACGTCTCTGCGCCTACAGTCCTGATTTTCCAACGGGATAAAAAACAGGCATCTCCTTCTTCAAATCGTTGTGCCCGTTCTACCGGGATGTTATTCTCGGTACTAATCCTGGAAAGGGCTCCATGGCGATAATTATAGTTTTCGACATAATCGAATCCCATTGGTGAAGGCGTACTTATATAAGTGTCCGGGTCTTCTATAATAGATTTATTGTCGTTATAATAGGCTGTCCAGTCGTATAAGCTATTATTTTCCTCCAAGGCCTTATCGGCATAATTCAATGCCTGTTCGTAATTGCTCATTTGCAAATACACCCGCGCCAGAAAGGCGTAACCCGTCCCCAGGTTTGGGTGCAATACGGTTGAAGAACCCCCTGGCAAATAAGGCAAGGCTTCTTCCATATCTTTCAATATAAAATCATATAATTCCTGAATACTCACCTGTTCACTCGGTGCATTGATATCTGCACTGGTAATTACGGGTACAGACAGTTTTTCGGATGCGGTAGAGGTTTCATAAGTATCGGCATAATAATTAGCCAGATTAAAATAGCTCATGGACCTTAATACTTTGGCCTGCGCCCAAAGCGCTCTTTGTTCGGCTTCCGTGGCTTCTGTTGTTTCCAAAGCATTTTCAATGATTAAATTATAGGTGGAAATTGCAGCATAGCCTGAATAATATGTTGCTTCATCCGCCCGGTTCAAAGCGATACGATCTGCGGATTCATCCCAGAGATAATTGGCTTTATATAATGGATATAAGGACAGTGTCGATTCTGTTAAATAACTGTCATTCAACAGGTACAAAGCCTGATTTACATTAACCATATGATTGGTGTATTCATCCCTTATCAAAGCTTCAAAATCGGCTAATGCTTGTGGTACTTTAGACCCTTTTGGTATATCGTCTAAATAATCTTCGCAGGAAGTTATCCCGACGGCTAATAACAAAGGACATATGATGGTAATATATATTTTTTTCATCTGTTCATTTTTAAAATTAGAGATTCACGTTAAACCCAAGCACAAAATTCGGAGTTTGGTACCCTCCCAACAGGTACTTCGCATCCCTGCTTCGGGCTATGGTAAAAACATTTTCCACATTAAAATTTATGCGAATATTCTCTATACCCAGTCCGAAAGCCAGTTCAGACGTTTGATAGGCCAATGACACATTGCTCAACCGCAGGTTTGAAGCATCCAGGATATTCACGTCTGCATAGGAATAAATGGATTGCAGGTCGTAGCTATAATCCGGATCGTATTCATATACCGTACGGGGTACATCCGTATGTGCCTCGTCCCCGGGGTTTAACCAGCGGTCCCTGATACGATCGTTTACCGTTCTTATATTGGTAATATAGCCCCCCGTAGCACCTGAGTAACTGTTATTGAACATGGGTAAAAACGTATTTCTGATCTTATGCCCTAACTCGTAAATAAAAAGGGCTGAAAGCGAAAATTTCTTATAAGATATTGATGTTCTGAACGATCCGCTTTGCACCGGTACGGTTGTACCGTAATCTTCAATAGCTTCCAGGTCGGCCGGGTTATAAGATACCGCAGCCCCCGATGCGTCATAAACCTGTGGTAGGCCAGTATTGCTCAAACCCGCCCATTTGTATCCGTATATGGAATTAAAGTTCTTCCCGACCCTGGGATAGGCTGAAGAATGATCCAGCTGCAAGTAATACGCCGGGGCTTCTACATTTACATAAGTTACCTTGTTTTTATTGTAAGCATACAACAGTCCGGCATCCCAGGAGAAATTCGGGGTTCTCAAAATACTGCCATCAAGACTGATCTCTATACCCCGGTTGGTCATTTCCCCATTGTTCAGCGTATAGGTAGAATATCCCCAACCTTCTGTCGGAACGCCATTACTGTTAGCCAACAGGTCTTCTCCTTTTTTATTATACAGATCTACGGTTCCCTTTAACCGGTTATTGAATATGGAAAAATCAATCCCTATGTTGGTGGTGGTTGTTTTTTCCCAGGATAATTCCGGGTTCGGCCTGGATTGTACGTTTCCCTGTATACCCCCTACATTATTGTTAGACCTGTAATATGCCGTTAAATACGGCGCTGAATTTTTGGCAACATTCCCCCCGATACCATAAGAAAAACGAAGTTTAAGCATATTTACCCAGGACGGTTTAAAAAAGGTTTCGTTGTCTATATTCCAACTCGCCCCGGCTGACCATGTCGGTTTGTTTTGATACTTGTTATCCGTCCCCCATAAGTTGGATCGGTCCCAACGCAAACTACCCGTAACGGTATATCTGGCATCGTAAGTATACCCCGCATTACCATAAACAGAAACGTAACGGTTGAGCAATTCCCTTTCGGCTGAAAAATCGTTTTGAGACATATATCCTCCAAAAACCGAACCGTAGACCTGTAGCAAATCGGCCTGGTTAACAGGTGTGAAAGTTAAGGTCTGGGAGTCGTAGCCATAACGGGTATAATCGCTGTATTCTAATTTGGAATGGCGCATTTCCGTTCCGGCAATGATACTTACATCGTGAATATTATTAAATAATTTATCAAAATTCAATTGCTGACGGAAATTATATGCATTTGAATACTGATTGCTATTAAAGGAGATGTCTCCATAAGGCAAATTATACACGGCCATATTTCCCGGTGAAATGGTAGCCAGGCTATTCACCCGCTGCCGAACCTCATATGAATTTTTATCTTTTAACTGGTTTATACGCTCCACGCCATATTCGTATTGGAACATAGCGCTATAAGAAAAAGCATCGCTTAGTTTGACATTGAACTTCGCATAGGTCCTGTTTAAAAAGTTTTTGCGTTCTCTTATGTTTCTTCCCAATTCATCCATTGGGGTTATATCCATATTATACATATTATAGGTATCCAGGGATTGAAGGGTTGAATTATTGTACCGTGATGCCGCAGTAGAGGTAAATGAAGTTCCATCTTCATTTACCAGCCTGTTGTAAGGCTGGTATACAAAGCCGGGGTTTAAAGCATCGTAGGCCTGTTCATCCGCATTGTTGAAATGGATATAGGTTCCGACATCCATGGTCAGCCAATCCGTAATTTCAGTAGAATTCCTCAAATTGATCCCCAGGGAATTGTCTTCCGAATAACGATCCTCGAACTTATTGTCCTTATAGGTCACCGAGGCGTTGAAACTATTATTTTTGGTAGCCCTACCGAAGCTAATATTATACTGTTGGTAGTATTGATCCCTTTTGGCATATTTATCCAGATCATCATAGTATTGAAACCCGGATGCTCCTAATCTGCCTAAAACACTATTCGATTCGCTTTCTGAAATATTCCCTGCATAATAATTTAAAAGTGTTTGCATCCCCTGGCTGGTATATACGGCATTATCCAGTAAGGAGGAAGCATAAGCCGCTGAACCGGCACCTTGAAGGTTGGGATTACCATTGGCCCATTCCTGTTCTAACCCGATAATATCAGCCGAATTGGTCAGATTGCCTGTGTAATATTTATAAGGGGATACCGTCAAATTGCTAGAAAATGAAATGTTCGTTTCTCCTGCTTTGGCTTTTTTAGTTGTGATCACAACGACACCATTGGCAGCACGGGCGCCGTAAATGGAGGCGGCGGCGGCATCTTTAAGAACAGTTATACTCTCAATATCTTCAATATTTAAATCCGGTAGATTTTCCTCCAGGCCATAAATTCCATCATACCTGGTCTTTTCAACAGGAAATCCATCTATGACATACAATGGTGTTGTTAAACCATTCATGGAGGTTACGCCCCGAATAACCCCATCCTGGTATCCAACGATCCGGCCTTCCAGTACGGCATCCAGGCTGTTCAGGCGTTGCGATTTAAAATCATCGGTTTTTAATTTAGAAAACGAACCTGTAGTTCGTTCACTCGAAATGGTCTGGTATCCTGTAACCGTGATCTCGCCGAGTTCATTGGCTTGTTCGGTTAACCTCACGTTGATCTCCTGTTCCGCTCCTACAGGTATTTCCCTTTTCGAAAACCCGATATAACTGAAGACCAGAATATCGCCCTCCTCAGCTATAATTTCAAAATGTCCTTCTTCATCTGTTGAAGTCCCTTGCTGTGTTCCCTTGATCAATACCGTCACGCCGAGCAAAGGCATGCCATTTTTATCCATGACCCTCCCGGAGATCAGCTTCTCCTGCAGGTCATCCCTGCCATCCGATTTAACGGTTTTTGAGGTAAATGTGTTTAGCACGATTTGATGATCAACTACGCGGTGGGAAATGTTCGTGTCTTTAAAGACCCTGTTTAACACCAGGGATAAAGGCTCTTTCCAGGCATATACACTGATCTTCCGGGAAATATTCACATCCCTGTGATTATACAAAAACCGATAGGAGGTCATGGATTCCACAGTTTTGAAAAATTCACCCACTGTTACTTGTTCCAGGTCGACAGAAATTTTGACGTTCTGTGAGTAAGAGCTTGCCTGAATGCGGAATAGGGAAATGAAAAGAAGTAGTAGTGCAAGTCTCATTTTCAGGTCAAATTTTAAGGCAAAAGAACTTTGCCTCATTGTGTTAATGAGTTTTTTCATACTTTTGTTTTGAATTAGTTGGTTTATTTCTGTAAATCAATGAACACAAATCGGGAAATGCGGCTACATTTTCCGATTTTTTTGTTCAAGGCCCGTGTGTACTTTAGGTTTTCATTTTAGTTTTTATTGGTTAGTTGATAATTATTTTATTCTTCTTTATCGTATATTCAAAAGGGTAGCTTTGCTGAAATGATTTTAAAATCTGCTGAATGGATTCTTCTTTGAATTTAGCCGTAAACTTCTCTTTCGCCAACCCGCTGTTCCGGTTTTCTATTTCCACATTAAATTTCCGTTCCAGGCTCTGTATGATGTCAGAAAAATGAGCACCTTCAAAGATCAATTCCCCCTGCATCCATGAAGTGTATAACGAAGTATCCACAGTATGGGTATTGACAGGTTGCCCGGCCTTGTCAAAAACGGCCATTGTTCCGGGACGGATGACGAGGGACTCTTTCTCGTCATAGCGATCTGTATCTGCATAGAGTGCCACTTTCCCTTCCACAAGAACCGTATTGACCGTGGTATCGGATTCGTAATTATTGACATTAAAATGCGTTCCCAGCACCCGGATATTGACATCATCAGCATGTACCACAAAGGGCCTGGACGTATCTCTCGCCACATCAAAATAGGCCTCCCCTTTTACATAGACCTCCCGGGTACCGGTAACTCCTGCATTCCGGGGAAATTTCAGCCAGGTCCCTGCATTGAGTGTAACACGACTGCCATCACTCAAAACTAAAATTGCTGTTTTTCCATGCGGGACATCTATTTCGTTATAGGCCAGGGTACCTTTTTCTCCGGTAGCCATATATTTTATCGTATCCCCGGCCTGTTCTACCTGTATATCTTCCGAAGCGTTGATCATGGTATAGTCCGTTCCCTGTAAAGATTTTATCAAGGTATCCGACAAATGGAGTATCACCGGGTTGTCTTCTACGATCAACTGGCCCGGAGTATTTGACCTCTTGTTCGTCATTATAAAACCAAGTCCAAGTAAAACCACGACGGCTGCTGCATATTTAAAGAATACAGGGATCGTAAATACTTTTCTTTTTGTTCCCGGATGTTCCATGATCTTATCCAGGATCACTTTCTTTTTTTCCGGAGGTGTTGGTTTATACGACAATTCCGAAATACGTTTGTTTAATCGTGCATAGGTTTTAAACTCCTCTGCATAAGACTCGTCCTTTAACAACTCGTCAAGATCATATTGTTCTTCATCCGATATATCACCGGAGAAATACTTATGTAATAAATGTTGAAATCGTTTTTTTTCCATAATACTACGACAAGGGGCTTTTTACAACAAGACACAAAGGTTTTAAAAAACCCCTACGCCGGATTCATATTTTTTTTTTCATTTTTGTTAAAACAAAATTATTTTTTCTTTAAATAATGATTTACACGGAAGTTAATGAAGTATTCCCTTGAAAATAGCACCGAATTAATAACCGCTCTTAAATCGGGAAACGGCGATGCCTTTAAATTTATTTTTGAAGCGTTGTACGACGATTTGGTACGTTATGTATTCAGTTTGTGTAACGACAGGGCCAAAGCTGAAGATATCGTCCAGGGGACTTTTGTAAAAATATGGGAACAACACCAATCACTTGCTATAAATTCGTCCGTAAAAAGCTATCTCTTCCGCTCTTGCCATAATAGGTTTATCAATAGCCTTCGGGGGGATAAGAACACTGTTTCCCTTTCGGATAACATGTATCTCGAAAATTTCCTGGAAGATAAGAGTGATCTAAAAGAGGCTTCCCGGAACTATGAAATACTTCAAAAAGCCATCGAAGATCTGCCTCCGAAATGTAAAGAGATTTTTACACTACACAAATTCAATGGATTAAAATACAGGGAAATAGCGGAAAAATTAGACATTTCCATCAAAACTGTGGAAAACCAGGTATCGAAGGCGTATCAAAGGCTTAGGGAAGTTTTTTTTGACGATAAAATATAGAGTTTCCGGAGACTTTTTTAAATTTTTGTTTAATATCCGTTATATCATCATATCACGTGCTATATTCTCAAAACACGAGGTGTTCTACCCCGTGTTTATTTCAAAAGAAACCAGCGGCTAACTCAAATAGCAAACTTTCTGGAAAATAAAAGTTCAGGGCCTGTGCACATGTCTGCCGCATCTCCACATACGAAAACTGGTCTGTGCCGTGCCGGGAGTTTTAATAATATCCGGATTCGTTCAGGTGGAGATGGCCTTTAAAGATATATCGTATTCTATAAGCAAAATCTTGTTTTTTTAGAAAGGATTGAATGAAATGCCTATATTAAAATAACCATTGATATCCTGCGTAGTGGTAATAATTTGATCAACCGAGTTTATTTCCCGTAATTGTCCACTGAAAATGGTTGAAACTCCCCCCTGAAATGTGGTGAAAATTTTATTACTCAATTTATATTCATATATGAACCCGGTTTTTATTTCATTTCGTCTGTATGCATAATCATCCTGAAAACGGGGCTGGTTTGGGTAAGCGAATACATCTTCCCCGTCAAAATTCAGACCAAGCGACAGGCGGTCACGACCAAATAAAGTCCTTCTAAAATAGACATATTTGGGCAATACTACATCCAAGGTCCAGGGCGAACTTTGAAATTTGTGCTCATAAGAAAAAACAGGTAACACCGGAAATATGGATGTCCTTTTGGTTTGCACCAGTAAACCTGCAGTTATTGTTGTCTGTTCTGTGCGTTTGAGTACCAGGCTTCCTATAAGCACGGCATTTATTCGTTCATATCCTTTATCGGATCCATCAGCGGTAATGGAACCATTATAGATAAATGTTTTTCCAAATAACTTGGAGAAATAAGTAAAATTCAAAGCGGTACTGAAATAATGAAAGTTTTCCTGCCCGTCGTGAAACAAACTGTTTTCCGGATCCAGTTTATTTTCCACATCCGAAAATTCGAAAGAATCATATTTATATCTTACAGAACCACTTATTACATATTTCTTTTTTTTGACGATAGGAAAATTTAAAGCGACTTTAACCCGTTTTTGGCTTTTTATGGTTCCTTCTTCTAAATCTCTGTTTTCCAATTCCGAAGTATAATCAGTAGGGGTGAATTGCTCGTACTGAATGTCTAAAAAACGAGTGCCTGGGAATTTATCTGTAATTTCTTTTGCTACCTTTTTCTTAACGGAATCATTAGATTCCTGTGCATAAATAGCTGACGATGATAGTAATGCTATAAACAAAATCTTTTTCATATTTTTGAGAATTACGGTTATCTGGTTTGAATATCAATTTTTATCGGGTGTTTTATGTAAAGTGACTGAAGGCGCTATTAGTTTATAAACTACGGGAGTTACCAATCTTGTGAGTATGGTAGAACTTATAAGACCGCCTATAATAACCAAGGCTAACGGGGAGTAAAAAGGGGAGTTTTCCAGTACCAGGGGCACAAGTCCCAATATGGCGGTACAAGAAGTTAAAATAATGGGTAAAAACCGGGTTTCTCCTGCAAGTTCAATGGCTTCATCTATGCCCATTCCTTCTTCGCGGAGCTGATTGGTAAAATCGACCAAAAGGATGGAATTTTTAACCTCTATTCCCGCTAAGGCTATTATTCCTATGGTAGCCATGAACGAAAGGGTATTTCCGGTGATAAATAATATGGCCACCGCTCCTACTATTCCCAAAGGAATAACCGATAGTACAATAAGGGTACTTTTGAAGGTTTTGAATTCTAAAAGAAGAATAGCAATAAAACCGAAAACGGTGATCAGGATAATTGTTCCTAAACCTGCAAAGCTTTCCTGGCTGCTTTCCAATTCTCCTGCCGCCATAAAACGATAACCTTCCGGGAGTTTTATCTGTTGGATTTTTTCAAGTATTTCGTGGGTTACTTCCTGAATATTATACCCGTTCTTTACATTGCTGGTTACCAGTGCATACCTGTTTTTATTATAACGCTTAACCAGGGGAACAGAAGTTTTGTACTCCAGATCTGCCAGGTGATTTAAAGGGACACTCTCATTTGAAGGCGTTTTTATATATAGTTCCTTAAGAATATCCGGCGTGGGAGTTCTGCCAGCATCCATGATAGAAAGATTGATTTTGTAGTTGTCACCTTTTTCATCTTTATAATCCGCAATATTAAGGCCGCTTATCGCCATCCGGATCATCCTGTCAATCGTGTTTACGGGTATTCCCAATAAAGCGGCTTTGTCCTTATTGATAGCTATCTTTAAATCTGTCTGGTATGTCTGAAGTAAGTTGTTCGGATAAATTATGCCTTCCGTTTGCTTGATGATATTTTCAACTTTTTCCGAATACACCCGCAGGGAATCCAGGTTGTCCCCAAATATCCTTATGGCAATAGGCGCTTCTACGCCGGGACCTTGTTCAAATTGTTTGACTTCAATTCTGGCCCCGGGATAATTGTTAAATTTTCCTCTGAACTTTTCAATGGTGGCTTCGAGGTCTTCAAAATCCATTACCTCTGTACGGATAAATAACTGGGCGAAATTTTCGGCTGTTTCGTGGGTATCCACGTTATAATAAATCCTTGGATTTCCTTTCCCGATATTCGTATGGACGGCTTTTATCTTTTCATCTTTTAAAACCTCATTTTCGATATTTCTGGTAACCTCTTCTGTTTTATAGAGGTTAGTGCCTAAAGGAGTTTCTATATTGATCAGGAACATCGGTTTTTCCGACTTGGGAAAAAGGCTAAACCCAACCACATTCACCAGGGCAATGCTTCCGACAAATAGTGCTACAGCAATAAAAATAGTAGCGTATGGACGTGATAACGCAAGGTGCAATACCGGACTGTAAACTTTATTGATGCCTTTTTGCAATTTTCTCAGAATAATATTGCCTCCTTCATGTTCATGCTTTTTCAATAATAAACTGGCTAAAAAAGGAACTATAGTCAACGATACGAAAAGGGAAGCTAATACCGTAGTAATAACGGCCATGGGCATACTCCTGATAAATTCTCCCGAGGTGTCCGGTAAAAACACCAAAGGTATAAAAGATACGATGAGAATGGCGGTACAGCCTAAGATTGCCACCCCGATTTGATGGGTTGCTTCAATAGCTGCCTTATATGGAGAATACCCGTTTCTTAAATAACGTTCAATATTTTCAATGACCACGATACTATCATCAACCAGTATCCCCAGGGCTACGATCAAGCCTACAATAGTCAACTGATTAATGGTATATCCTAAAAAATCTAAAAGAAAAAGTCCGATGGCTATGGAAAGGGGAATCGAGATCATAACCACCAACGATGCCCGCCAACCAAGCGGTGTTAATGTGAAAATGACCAAAATAATGGCGATAGCAAAGTCCCTGAAGAAATGGTCTAACCGGTGTTTTACATCATTTGCCTGAATAAAATTATTTTCTAATGTGATATGGCTGGGCAGGGTTTTCGAAAAATCATCTATAATCGGGGCAATTTGATCATAATCCTTTATGATATTGGTCCTGCGTTTTTCACTTACGGCTATATATATACATCGCTTACTGTTGTAACGGCCTAAGTAACTTTCCTTTTCATACCCGGACCGAACAGTAGCTATATCTTTAAGAAACAAAATATTGCTCCCCGAAGAGCCTACAATCGTATTCTCTATTTCGTTTAGGCTTTGATAGTCTCCACTGGTTTGTACATTATATTTTTTATCGCCGGAATGCAGACTTCCTGCCGGAAGATTTGCAGCTTCTCCACTTATAGCCGCCATGATCTGGTCTACAGAAATATTATTTTCTGCCAGTTTTACGGGGTTAATATTTACCTGGATCTGTTGTGTAGGATAAGCCAATAATTCAACCCGTTTAACGGCTCCAACCTTTTCTATTTGCGTTTTCAATTCATCGCCCCGATCATACAATTCTTTATAGGAAGCCGTTTCGCTAACCAGGGCAATTTGATACGTATTTACGTTCGAAGGGTCCGATCTGTTAATTTTAAGTTCCTGTAGATCGCCAGGTAACTGATCCCTTAAGCTGTTTACCTCCCGTATGACTTCATTGTACTTTTCATCAACATTTACTCCATAATCAAATTTTACAGACGTTTTTGAAACCCCGTCGTTTATATCCGATGTTATTTTTTGAACATCGTCTAAACTGTTTATTTTTTCTTCTATAGGTTTTACAATGAGTTTTTCCATATCCTGCGGACTCGTACCGGGATAAATGGCAGTAATGGAAAAGGATGGAGAATTGATCACCGGGTCTTCCCCCCTGGGCATATTCAGGAAAGAATTCAACCCTAAGCAGCTCGAAAGCAAACATATAACGATGGTAAACTGATAGTTTTTAACTGAAAAATCTACTATTTTCATTGAACGCAGGAATTATGGATTGCTGTTTTTTACAATTATTTGAGCGTTAGGACTGAGGTAGGAAGCCCCGTCTGTAACCACTTCTCCGGCATCTTCAAGGCCAGCGGATATAGCAACCCGATGTTTGTCGATAAAGGCAATTTCTACTTTTCGTTTTTCAACCGTTTTTTTATCTTTTTTAAGAATGTAAACACTCCCTGCATAGCCATTTGCTTCCGTAAGGGAAATACTGGGGATAAACTGTAGTTTCGCTGTTTGAGAGGGGGATATTTTAACTGAAGCCACCAGGCCATTGACCAGTTGGTAATTACCGGGATTTATTTTCAGCTTGATCTTGAAAGTTCCGGTGGAAGGATTTGCCGCACTGCCTACCTCTGAAACAGATGCTTTAAATTCTACCTGTTTATACGCATCTATGGTAACTACGGCAGCATCACCAACTTTAACTTTTGTCCAGTCTTTATCTGAAATGCCAAGTTCTATAATCCAATCGTTTTTATCTGTTGAACTTATCCGGTAAACTGAAGTTCCTGCCGGAACAAATTCGCCTTCATTCATAAATTTGTTTAGCAAAGTTCCTGAAGTATTGGCATAAATGGAGGTATATTTCTGATTGAATTTTGCAATGTTATATTGTTGCAGGTTACTGCTCAAAACGGCTTTTTTCTGATCAAATTCTTCTTTGGTAGCCGCACCTTCTTCATAAAGGTTTTTTATCCTTTCAAAATCCTGTGCTGTCATTTCGTAATTACTTTTTGCAATGGCTAATTGGGCATTGATTTCTGTCGGGTTAATGGTGGCCAGCAATTGTCCTTTTTTTATGGCTTCCCCTTCCTTTGCATATAACCTGTTTATATATCCCGCCGTCTTAAAAGAGAGGTTTGTTTCCACGTCAGAGGAAATAACACCACTGGATAAAATGGGGGACGCATAGTTTTTTGAAATTACTTTAGCGGTTTTTATCGGAATAACTTCGGTTTCCGAAGTAGGTTCTTCCTGATTTTGGCAAGATAAAATCAAGCTTGTAAGACTTGAGTAAAATATGATTTTAAATATTTTCATGGAGAATGTTTTTTTAATTAAAATGGATAGGATGCGGTTATTTGCTCAAGGGCTGTTTGTTTGAACAATACATCGGTTTTTGCTTGTTCATATTCTAATTGTTGATTAATCAACTGATGAAAAGCATCGTTCAGTTCAATTAAAAGCATAATCCCCTGGTCATAGCGAGCCTTTATTTCCCTGTAATATTTTTTGAGATCTTCTACATTTTGCCGGGTGTTTTCCAGTTTGGTTACTGCGCTTTCCAGGTCACGCAGCACATTTTTTGTATCCAATTGGTATTGTTTTTCGGCCTGGGAAAGTTCGTTTTGTAATCTTTCAACATTAATCTTTGAAATGCGTACGTTGTTTTTATTGCGAAATCCTGTAAACAAGTCCCATTTTAAAGAAACCATTCCCTGTAAATACTGATCTTCGGGTTCAAACTTGAAATAACTGTTTTGATACCCCAGATCAAGAGAAGTATAAATCGTAGGTAGGAATGCCGATTTTTTAATTTTCACATCGTATTCGGCCTGCACAATCTGACTTTGTAAAGATTGCAGTTCGGGCCTGTTGGCAATACTGTGTTCTTGAAATAATGTATTATCCGAAGTATATGAAAATCCGCCGGTATCCATGTGGATGGTTCTGGTTAAGGGTTGGTTGGTAAGGAAATTCAAATATGCACAGGCATTCTCAAAATCATTTTGTGCTTTTTCGAGCGCTGCACTGTTGTTATTTATCTGGGTGTGTATTTGCAGCGCGTTACCTTTAAGGGCCGTACCGTTTTTCACCTTTGACAACGTGTTGTTGTAGTTATCCCGAAGGAGTATATCTGCCTTTTGAAGTGTTTTTATTTGATTATTTGCCTTAATAATATTATAATAGGCCTCTTTAATATCTCTTACTAATTTTCTCTTATACACAAGTACTTCTGCCTCTTGTTGGGAGATATTTTCCTTCCTTAATTTCTTCTGTACAAATATTTCTTTATCTATAAGCGGAACTGCCAGGGAAAGCCTGTGATTGTAAAAATCATTAGCGTTTAAATTAAAAGTAGCGTTGGGTATATTTTGAAAGTCGTTGGATTGCGTAAGCTCATTTAATGAATTATAGACCGGATTAAGAAGATCTCCTATAGGAAATGTAAACGCCCTTCCGCCGGAACTATAAGTATAGTCACTTTTAAAGGCCAGTGTGGGATAGAACATCCCTTTAGCAACTTCTAATCGGTAATGTGCTTCTTTTAGGCTTAATTCTTCATTCTGTAAGGCTATATTATTGTTTAACCCTTCTTCAATATAACCTTGAATAGTTTTATTTTGCGCAAAAGAAGAAATACAAACCAAGAGGAATGACCAAAATATTCCTCTTCTTTTAAAGCTTTGTAAAAAGCTTCCTTGAGAACTTACCTCAAGAAACTTATGGTATATCATTGAAAGTATCCTTTTTAAAAGACCGAAGACCGGTCTCGATTATCTGGATACAAATCAATGCATTGCTGTACAATTAAGAGTTTCGATTTATCGGAACTCTATAAATCGGGACATATTTGTGAAGAAAGATAGATTGAAGGAGTGGTTCCCGTTTCTTTTTTAAAGGCCTTATAAAAAGAAGATTTAGAATTAAAACCGACTTCATAAGCTACAGAAACGATGTTATATTTTGAAAACTCAGGATGCTGTAATAGCTCCATAGCTTCTTTGATCCTGTAACTATTAACAAGACTGCTGAAATTTTGATTATAATTGGAATTTATGATTTCCGATAAATATCCGGGGCTAATCCCTATTTTTTCCGCAATATACTCCCTACTGAGATCAGGTTTCCTGTACAACTTACCTACATTTAGCAACTCATCAATTACTCTTACATATTCGGGCTCATTTCCCCTACTGGTTTTTCCCGAGCCGGAAAATGCCCGCTTTCCGGGATTATTTGAAGCAGGTTTTAATTTTTGAGTTATTTCATTTCTTTCATCCTTAATCCTCAGTTCTGAAATTCCTCTGAAACAAAGCCAGAAAAAATAAACGGAAGTGAATAGTTTTAAAATATTTGAAAACCATTCGACCTTAAAATCGAAGACCAATTTATAACAGTTAAAGCTAATAAACAGTAGCGTTAGTAAATAGCTGACCCCTTTGATTTGATTTAACCAGTTTTCATCGAGTTTTAAAGTGTTTTGTGTTTTCTCGGCCTTAATTGTACCAGAGATCTTATAGAAAAGACAGGAAGAGAATACAAATAATGAAATATTTTCAAACCAATACAGGTAGCTGAATTTAAGCCGGGTGACCTCAACATAAACGTCATTATGTAATTTAAAAATTACACTTAAGGCCGTAAAAAAAACAAAAGGGATAAACAATAAAATACTGTTCCTTTCTTTATCACTTTTCACAATATTTGCTATGAATAAATAGATAAATACCGGAAATATAAAAGCGAGTCGTACCCCCTGAAAAAAATTAATAAGAGAATTTCCAAAAAAGTCTTTTTGAAGGTATAGGTTTTCGGTTTTATCGATCAATAAAATTGAAGTAATGGTAAGAATAGCAAACAATATATATTTATTGTCTTTAAAGTTGTATTCTTTATAAAAATAGAGAACACTACTCAGAAAACAGGTGAAAATTGAACTGATAATAAGAGAGTAATTAGAAATTTCCAATTCTTATTGATTATGATTCGTCTGCTTCTATAACTCCAATTCATTTATTTTATTTTATTCGAATAAATCGCTGTGTTTTAAATTGTTGTTAAACTTAGTTCTTCTCTCTAATAGAGTTCAGTTTCACATAGATCCTGTATGAATTATTTTAGTTTTTTTGAAATCAATTCGTGGAAATTGCATTTTAAGTGCAGGCTTTCATACTATAAAGTACTTTTGAGAAATATACACATATCAAGTATCCTGTCTACGGAAAGGATGAGCGCTATTTGTTAGTTCTCGAGGGGACAGCACTATTTTTGACCCAAGCACCTTATAACCAGCATATTTGGTCTTATCTTAAATCGAACTCAAGTTAAATTACTGTAAAAGAACACGCGTAGAGAAGCAAGTGGTACACATCACTTTGTTCCTTTCTACAGGGATTAATTCTGTACAGAACAAGTTTATGTAATAGGTCCGCCAGGCAACCAATTTTCCCGACGGACCTGATATTAATAAGCCAGTTTTATTATTTTTCCATGTCTGGTAACTCCTGGCTTAATATTCCCGGATAAACAACACCTTCGGATCCGGGGAGATCGATATTGAGCAGAAAAGCTATTATGGACGGAATATCTTCCAGCTGCATAAACGGAATATTTTTCCCTTCTTTGAATCCGGCCCCGTACCCTATAAAGCCGGTATATATTTCATGAAAATCCGGATAATAACCGTGTTTGCCACCTGTTTTTTCCTTTAAAAGCGGCCCTTTCATATCGTTATCAAAACAAAATCCCTTGTTTGCTGAGATAGCCAGGGACACACCAGGGGTGCTTTTTATCTCTTTCAATTGTTCTGCATCAATAATTTTGAACATACTTTTCCAGGCCAGGGGTAAACCCTTCAACATCTGTTTCGTTTTTTCAATTGTCTTTTTATCATTTTCATCCCGTAAATGTAAAAATGCAGATCCTCCGGTAGAGAAGAAAAATGCTTTATCCGCAAGGCCGTTTTCCTTTAGCCACAGGTTGGGTGAAATACTCGTATGTGTAGTTACAAAACCGTGGTCACCGGTAATAATGATAGCGGTATTCTCCAGAATCCCGGCTTTTTCCAGGGCGTCATAAATGTAGCCAACGCTGTTATCCGCTCCTGCTATAGCCCTCTTTACCTGGCTTCCCCGCCTTCCTTCTCTGTGCTGTGCCCCGTCCGTATTGGGCAGGTGTACCGTCAACAGATTGGGTTTGTATTTTTCCACGATATAACCGGCAATTCGCCCGAGATTCGCATCCATTCTCAGGGAGGATAAGTTGTATTCATCTATTTCCAGTTTTCCCGTGACCTCGGATACCGCTTCTTCAAACAGGCCTTCCGGATGGGCATACTTTGCTGTGGCTCCTCTCCTGTCCATTGGATTATCAAAAGACCATATTTCCGGTATATTATAATCTATATATGGATTATTGACCGTTATAGGCCAGGAAACCGAAGCTGTAGTCTTCCCCTTTTCTTTGGCTGCCTGCCATATGGTTTTCGCCCTGATCTCTTTATGGTCGTATATCCAGTTGCCTGGTTTGCCGTCCTTATTCACACTGGTATTGTAATAAATACCGTGTTCCGCGGGCAAAACTCCGGTTGCCAGGGTAGTATGTGAAGGATAGGTCACCGATGGAAAAATAGTTCTTACTTCATCGGCATAAATTCCTTTTTCCGCCATTATTTTCAGGTTGGCCGTCGGCCAATAATCATCTTTATAAAATTCCGGCCGGAAACCATCGATACTTATCAATACTACGTGTTCTACTTTTTGGGCACTGCTTGAAGCAAAGGTAAAAACAGCCCCGAAAATCAGTATGGTCCTTATTATGTGTTTCATTATTATTTAGCTTTAAAAGAACGGAACAACTTCCGTCGCGCTTTTGTTTTCTACAATTATTTTGTTCATATCCACATCCATGGTAATATTTCCTTCGGCATCCGTCCGGAAATTATCCAACTGACCTCCTTCCGGAATAAAGGAAGGAATCTGTGCCACAGTATATTCGTCGGGGACATTGGGATTGTTGTCCTGTTCTGTCTGGGAAACAGGATATTTGATCCCCAGGTCCGTCAACCTCCTGCCTTCGCTGATAAATATTTCCTGACGGAGCTGGTATACCAGGTACAGGAGTTTATCTACCGTGACAGCGTTTTCAATGTCATCACTTGTAATGCTGGTTCCGGAAACAGTATAAACGTTTACATTTCCAACCTGGCGATCCAGGACGTATCCTTCCCTATAAACACTTTCACTATCGAACCTGACCAATACTTCTGTTAAAGGATAATCGTCCCGGTTACCACCGTTCCTTGTCTCTCCGCTATCATCAATAAGTACTACGGGGCGTTCTGCCACTAACGTCAATAAAGACTGTAACACAGTTTTGGCTTCAGTCATGTTTTGCTGTGCCAGATAGGCTTCGGCCATGATCAGATAGGCTTCTTCTGATTTTGCCAGGGCAACAGGTTTCTGATCGGTTTCGGGGGTTCCTTCCGAATAATATTTCGGATCGAGAAAATCCAGTCTCGGTAGCGGAGCCAAACGATTGGGCAACGCATCAAAAATGGCGTTCTGCATTTCATTCCGTACTCCGTTCTGACCGTCAAATTGTATATGGTACAGCAGGGAAGGGCTGGATAAAGATGCCCTGGCTGCTTCGATGGCATTGGACACATCTCCTACGTTATAATACACCCTGGCTTTCAAAAGCTGGTACACGGCTATCCGTTCAGGATCGGTTTCCAGGCTGATAGCAGCTTCCAGATTTAAAATGGCATTGCCAAAAATTTGTTCGGGGGTAAGTACTGTTCCCAGGTTTGTCTCCGGTAACCCGGTAAAGAGTTCTCCTCCCAGGATATTGGCGTATCCCAGGCAAAAATGCATAAAAGCCTCGTCTTCTGCCGTGGCCGAGGCGTCGGCAACAACAATATGATTTATACCATATACGGCCATTTCCCGCAACGCCTGTACATCAGCCTGGAGACTATTGACATCCACATCAAAATAATCGATCTGTGGAATATCAAAAACCTTACTGTATTGCGAATAGTTGTTGAAATAATTGTCGGAGGTAATGGCAACATTTACATTTACGGTATTGGCAGTAACGGCCAGCTGGCGTTTTAATCCTACAATCCAACTGCTTACGGAATTGGGATTTTCGAGATAAACATCCTCCGTAACGTTGGGATTCTCTACACAAGATGTTATACAGATCAAAAGAAGTAATAGATATATGCTGTTCTTTTTCATCATCGTTTTTTTAAAAGTTAATTTTTACAGATGCCAGAAATTGTCTCGGAGCCGAATAGGTCGCGTAAGAGATCCCCCCGGTGCTTGCCCCTCCCTGTCCCTGGGCGGCACCACTTATGGTAGCTTCCGGATCAAATGTCGAGGAAGTAAAATTTAGCGGGTTTAGGGCTGTAAGTCCAAAAATCATATTATTATAAAAACTTTTTTCTTTTGGTCTGAACATATAGGTCATTCCAATTGTCCGAATTTTAAGGTAGTCTGTTTTTTCCACAAAACAATTGGTGAAATTTAACCAGTTTGTCCTTCCGTTGGTCTCGATTTCTCCTTGCGGAATAAAATCTTCCGAAGCGCCGTAGTAGTACCGGAATTGTGCATCCCAGTTAGCGGCATAAGCCCCGGTCTGGTAGGAAGCATTACTGAACAGACTGAAATTTTTATAGGAAAAATTCAGTCCGAGATTACCAAAAACCTTTGGGATAGTGGAACCGAGATAGGATTGTGGCGTGGTTTCTTCGAGTACACCGTTTTCATCAAAAACACCATAATTCCCACGGATGAAGCCTACGGGATGCCCTTCCTGTACAACTGTTTGCAGTGTCCTGGAACTGAATCCGTTAATATTGAATGCAGGTGCTCCTCCCGCGTCGATTACTTCATTGTGTAGGGTGTTTACGGAAGCATTGATACTCAGGGTTATGTCTTCGGTTTGTACCGGAACTACAATGGCACTGATCTCCAGACCATAGTTTTCTATTTCCCCGATATTATACAACTGGCTTACCCTGTAGCCTCCGGAAGGAGCCGGCGGTACATAAAACAACGCATCCTTTGTAAGTGCACGGTAATACCCGGCAGAGAGGTTTATCCTGTTGTTCCAAAAGGCTATATCCACACCTGCTTCTGTTGTGGTTGTTTTCTCCGGTTTCAGGTTATCATTTCCGGGTTGGCCGAAAAAAGCGGCTTGTTCTCCCAGAAAACCGTCAAATGAGATTGTCTTTTCGTTGGCGTATGCAGGTGGCAGGTTTCCGGCAACACCATAACTGGCACGAAAACGCAGCGAATTTAATACCTGTGATTTAAACCAGGGTTCGGAGGAAATCATGTATGATAATCCTGCTTTAGGATAAAACTGAGTCCCTATATTATCCCCGAAAGCAGGGTTACGGTCCCCTCGGATACCCAGGTCGAGAAACAGTTTATCGGCATATCCTATATTTTCCTGGAGGTATATTCCATAGTTCAAGACTTCATTGAGGTATTCGTCACTGTCTTTTATGGCTGCATCGCTTATGGTCTGTGCACCATCCCGGATGTTGGTCCCGCTGAACAATATCTGGCGGTCCCTGGTCCGGAAAAATTGCCCTCCCAAAGTGCTTATCAAAGAAAAATCCCCGGTTTCATAGGTGTGTTGTGCCGTCAATTCCAATGTTACTCCCAGATAGTTGCGCTGTACGTTTTGTATACTCCCCTGGTCGGTAATCTCCTGCCCCCGGGTAGCGGAGAGGTATTCATTGGTCTGTACGACGTTTTGCTCCTGCATCCGGAAATCAATACCTCCCGTAAACTTCACTAAAAGGTTATCAAAAGGCCGGTACTTGAAAATTTGTGATGTCGTAAAGCGATTTACAACAATACTGTTGTCCTGAAGCCTTTCCGCATTGTCCACAAAATCCCTGATCTCCCCGAACTCTTCGTCCGAAAGCTCATCGAGCCTGTTATTAAAACCAGGCCCGGTAATAGAAGAAGCCCCGTCCTCTGCAAACCAAAGCCCGGTATACCCTCCCTGGTTACCGTTACGGCTTCTCTTGTACTTGTTATAAACATATATAAAGGAACTTTCGTAATCTACGTTATCTGCCAGTTTTGCCCGGAACCCGGTACTGAAATCGGCTTTCTGATTTTCGTTCTGATCGTGTATCTGTACCCCTGAACTGTTCAGAAAACTTCCGGCAAAATTATATCCGAACCCTCTTTCGCTCTCCCCGTTGACATTAAGCCTGTATTTCTGGTAGGCTCCTGTACGGAACAAAAGGTCTTTCGTACGGTCGAAATACAGAAAATCGGTAGTAGGCGTTTCAAAACCTGCTTCGGTTCCTACTGTGAGATGGGTTCCGGGCCTACCCCCTTTTTTAGTAAATATCTGGATGACCCCGTTAGCTGCATCTGATCCGTAAAGTGTGGTTGCAGCTCCCCCGTTTATATATTCTATCTTTTCAATATTATCCATCGGAATATCGGCTATGGCACTCATGGAAGCCCCCTGGGAAGTTCCTCCCAATGCCGATTGGGTATTGAGATTATCCAGGCGAACACCGTCCAGGTAAATAATAGGCGTGGAATTCAGAAAAGCAGAGTTCACTCCCCTTGCCCTTATGATAGATGTAGCTCCCGCCTGTCCCCCGGTAAGATTGATCTGCGCATTAGGTAATTTAGCCGATAACTGCTGGTCGATACGTTGTGCCGGCAATTGCTCCAACTCATCTGAACTGATGGTGGTTACCCTGGTAGACAGGCGTTTTTTACGCACATCTGCTCCCTGCCCCGTTACAACCACTTCATTCAGACTCTCAAAAGAGGGTTCCAGACTAACCAGTATGTTACTTACCGGGTCTTCTACAATCTCCATGTGCATCTTGTATCCGAGGTAGGACACCTTGAGTTCCACAGGGAAAGACCGGATAGCAAGCTCAAAATTTCCATCGAAATCCGTTACGGTACCTAAACCGGTCTCCTCAACAAACACATTGGCGCCGAAAACGGGTATATCATTTTCATCCAGTACTTTACCACTTATTATGCGTTGTTGTGTTTTTGGTGTAATTGTCTTGCGCTTTAAAGCTATAGTATGCCCTTCAATAAGGTAAGAAATCGGGGCCAGGCGTCCCAGATTGTTCAGATTTTCACGAATTCCCAGTTCTTTTTTCAGTTTATAGTCCTTTACGCTTATGTCTTTAAAATTGTCGGGGTTATAAACAAAGTTTATTTCCTGGTAATTTGCTTTCAGGAGTTCGAGTATCACACTTAATTTTTGTGTTTCATAGAACACGGTTGAAAGACTGGCAGCGGTAGCCGATACATGTACCGAAAACAGGATTACACACCATATTTTCAGGGTAAAAAATTGTTTTAGTTTCATCTTTAATACTATGTTACAGATTGTTTTGGCTATCACAAGGGCCGGTAGTGATAGCATTTACAGTAGCTTAGACGATACCTCCTTTTTGGAGTAGTCTTTTTCTTTGGTTTTACTTGAAATTTCTCATGAGATTAGTTATGTTTGGTTATTCTTTATTACTATGTAATTTCAGATACTCAGGAGGGGGATCGGGCCGGATCTTCCTCTTGTTTATTCACAGGAACCGGAAACCAGCCGGTATTGGTTCGTTCCTTTCTTTTCAAAATCTATGTTGTGAGAAAAACGGATAAGGCGAAACAAATGCGATATATCGTCTTCTATTTTGAAAGTTCCCGTTATCCGACACTGTTGTATGCTATCCGCATCATATAGCAACTTTATGTGATAGTAATTCTCGATCTTTACAAACAGTTCAGACAACGGAGTCTCCGAACATTCTATGGAGGAAGAAGTCCAGGCTATGGTACCTCTTTTATGAAACTCTCGTATGTACCCGCCGGCATTCGTAAAATCATAGACAAATTCCCGGCCGGGTGATAATTGTTCTTGCAAACCATTGGCCATGCCTATTGCTACTTTACCGGAGTACAGAGACACCCGGATATCCGGGTTTTCCTTATAGGCATATACGTTAAAGCTGGTACCGAGTACGGTAACGGCCAACGAGTCGGTCTCTATCCGAAACGGGTGCAGACTGTCTTTGGAAATATCAAAAAACGCTTCCCCAAAAAGCGTTACCTTTCTCTTTTCGGAAGGACTGTAGGACAGCGTGGAAAACCGGTTGAGGATAATCTCTGATCCATCCTCCAGTTTTATATGTTTCGGCTTGTTCTCGTTATTGACAATAAGCACTTCTTCTTTTCCGGAAAAAGCGTACCACGACAGTCCCACAGATAGCATAATTACTACTACAGCCGCCGCAGTCAGACGATACATGCGCCATTTTTGCCTGGATATGGACAGGGATATACGTTTCCATACCCGATTACCAACGCCGGTTTCGTTTATCTTTGCATGTTCCGAAGCTTTCCATACCTCATCGATATGTCTGTGCAGATCCGCTTCGGAAGTATAAGGATACTTCTTTTTCTCTTCCATACTTTAAAGAATGAATACACCCTATATTCGATCTTTAAAATACTTTCCCCTACGGGTTTACAGTTTGGTAACTTTTTCTTTAAATAAAAAACAGCCAAAGTTATAGTGTCCCAAGCTCTTTTTTAAGTATTTTATTAGCTTTGGAAATCTGATTCTCAACGGTTTTCACCGATATATTCTTGTAGTCTGCTATTTCTGTTCGGGTAAGCCCCTCTATCTTGTACAGGGTAAAGATTTCTTTACACCTGGCAGGTAACTGCTCTATGGCACGAAGCAGTTTTTGCTGTTGTGTTTTACCTATATCAGGGATTTCCCCGGTTTCAGGGTCTTCCTGGCTTTCGGGAAGGGATAATTCATCGGTAGAAAGGAAATGCTTTTTCTTTTTAAGCGCATCGAGTATAAAAAACCTGGCAATACGGACTAATTGAGCCTCGACGGTCACCGTATCGGAAAGCCTTGCCCGGGTGTTATAAAACTTCAGAAAAATATCGTGAACCAAATCTTCTGCTTCGACGGGTGCTTTGGTAAAGTGAAGCGCTAGAAGGTAGATCCGTTGATAATACTTCCGATAGATGCGTTCCAATGCCTTCTTATCTCCATTTTTAAAATCCGAAAGTAAAGACATAGATAAAGGCAGTTAAAGTTGCCTTCAAATTTAGGCCTGTTTATGCCTGTCCGCCTTGAAGAAATATTAAATAACTTTAAAGTTATTGTTACTGTCACTCATTCCTAATTCCGGAACCGGCAAAATCTTTTATAACAACTTAATTTATCTGAAAAAGGAATGGAGCATGGAAAACTGCTGGGGCAGGTTTTTGGACAGACACAGGTCGAGAGACTGGACCTGTCCAGCGCGGATCTTGACGACAGCCACCTCCCGGTGGTCCGTAACGAACAACCACAACAACCTTTATAACATTGAAGTCTTATACTTCGAGTACATATCTACTGAAGGCTTGCTTTAATTTTTTTTGTTAATGCTGACGGACTTACTTTGGTCAGTTTTACGGATTGACATCCGTTAAAGGTAGCAAAGCGATTGACTGCCTCCACAAAAGCTTCTAACCATGATTCGACTTCTAAATGTTTATTTTCAATGTGTAAATGAATAAGCTCAAATTGCCCATTTTTACGATGTGCTTTGCAATCGACACGTCCGATAAATTCGTCTCCAAACAGAATGGGCAAACAGAAATAGCCATACTGCCTTTTTTCTTTAGGCGTGTAACATTCGAGACGGTAAGTGAAATTAAAAAGTTGTTCTGCACGCTCACGGTGAATAACCGAGTTATCGAAAGGAGATAACAGTCGAATATCGGGAGATGGCTTTTTAATTTTGTTTTCAAATAGTTCAGGGAGCACAAAAATAGTGGGCAGCCCATCAATGTTTACTTGTTGCACTGTTTTTGCTTCAAGCATTGATTGCAAAACGAGTTCAACATTTTTTCGTAGTGCTTTACCGGTTTTTAAGTGTGTTATTTGTTTGACGGTAGTAATACCATAAGCCCGCAAATACGTTTTGATTAAATATTCAGCAAATTCCAGAGGATCGGGTTCAGTAGTGTTGATGGTATTGGGCAATACTCTTTCGGTCAGGTCGTAGATTTTTTCCATACCATTACGCCCACATATCATTAAATCACCCTGCATAAAAAGTTTTTCAAGGGCTACTTTTGTCGGTTTCCACTCCCACCAACTTCCTGATTTTTTATTAGTAGATTTAAAATCCCTTGCTTTTTGCGGACCGTCTAAACGGATTCTATCTTTTACATAACTAAGGATTTTTGGGTCCACATTATTGTAATAACGTGCTTCTCCTCGTTTAAAGAGAAGCATTTGGGGCAAGGCGTATCGAAAATCCCTTATGGGCAAATAAGATGCTGCGTGAAACCAATATTCAAAAACTTTACGCTCTTCGACCAACTGGTCTAAATACTCCGTTTGATAATCAGGCACCCTGGTCCAAAAAGTATGGTGATGTGCCCGCTCAACTATTGCCAGTGTGTCAATTTGAACATAACCAAGGTGTTCTAGTGCAGATAACACAGCTTTCTTGCCCTTTCCAAATGGATCTGTTTTACTTAGTCCCTGGCTTTGTAACGTCACATGTTGAAGTTGTTTTAAGATCGAACTTTGCTTCATTTTATTCTTCTATTGAAATATAGGTTTCTACCTCGGCATTGTCTCCATCGTAGTACTGGTCTTGAATATTTTCTCCCCAAAGTTTTTCTGAATCTTCGAGCGATTATCCGTTTTGGTTTGTTGTTTCAATTGATAGTTTTTAGTGAAGGGGCCAGCTGGCGTGTGGGCAGAATAAAAGAACCGAAGGATCAAATTTAGACAGTTTCTTAGAGTTAGTTCAGTATTACACCATTGATTTGTTACAATAAGTTGCTTTTTCAAAATCCCTGATATTGATTGAAATAATCGGAACGTCCGGGAACATTAATTTCAATTCGGCAATAATTCTTTCCGAAAGATTCTTTTTTTGAGAAACAGTTCGTCCTTCCATAATATTAGCGAAGATGTGAATAAAATCATCTTCGGTATTTCCGATATTGTAATACTCAAAAGGGTTAATTCTTACTTTAATATCTCCTTTGTCAAAAAGATCGGTTGATTCAGCTGTATCATACACTTTCTGAATAATTTCTTTCGGAGATTTTATTTTTATAATATTTTCAGAACAGTCAATTACAAAATGTGGCATAAATGATTTTTATTTAGTTTTTTGATTTGAATGTTAAGTAACATATTATTCAATCACAAATATACCTCTTCTTCCTTTAAAATAGTTGGGCAATAGCACTTTTTGCACCGCTTCTTCCGGTATTTGTTAACAATGCAACTGCCTGAAAACAAAACTGCTTTTTCACAGGGAATAACGAAGAAACGGCTCGACACCAGGTAGAAGCCTTTAATAAAAAACGCTTTGAGGTCAATGTCATCGGTTTTTTGAGTCCGGCAGAAATAAATGACCAGGCACAGAGCGGTAAAGCAGATTTTGGAGAACCGGCCGGAATGATCCGGCAGACGAGCAACAAGTCCTGGAACATGTATTATCCTTTAAAGACGACTTGTTTGTCGTTTTATAGATGACGATAAAGTCACAGATCTTAAAGCACCTTTAAGCCTGACTTCAGACAGTGTTATTGCCTTTATCTGAATGATGTTTCAAGTCGGTTCGTATTGGTAAGTAATTATCTAAAGAATCTTTGATAGACTTTAAGAGCCTGCCCGAGTTTTATCCCTTCGGCAGGCTCGGGACATCTTTGGTTCTTTTTTAAATATCACCGAAATCGGGTATTGAACTCCGCTTCCGATGGCCCAACTTTGTAGTATTATTAAAAAACTAAGATTATGGATTTTAAGACAATGATACAATTACCGGTACTTGAGACAAGTCAAGTATTAGAAGTACTTCAGGAAATAGCGAATAAAGAGCGTAACCAGGAAAGACCTAATATGCCCAAGGTTTCTATAAGCAACAGTTCAGGACAAGTTTCGGGTTATTTTATAAATTATGATGCTGATAAAGGAGTGATTTTAGTGGGTAATTGGTATGATAATCAAGCTGATTTACAATACATTAATTTTCACGGCATTTCTTCTATTTCTGTAGCCAATATTAAGAATTACGCCTACTTATTATCAGACGGAAAAATCCCGTTTATACCTGATCCAAATGAAGTTCCTACAATGCTTCAGCTTAAAAAAGAAATTAAAAACCTAAGCTTAGCCCTTAAAGATACGCTTGGCAAAGAACTTACTATCACCTACAGGCATACGGACACTTCTACGGATACCGAAAAATTCTATGCCGGAAGGGTAATAAATTTACTAAAAGAGACCTTAAATACTGTTTCGGAAGATAATCTGGCCAAAAAAGCGTTTACAGAAACCGTAAATACCCTTCATTTCTCATTTTCTGAAGAGAATACAGTTACCCTCGAGAATGATGAACTTCACGTTTCACTAAGTCTTGCTAAAGGCTGGAAAAGTGTCGCTTCAAAAACAGAACTGCAAGATCAAATTGAAAAAACCCTATAACTACGATTAACAGTCACAGTCCGTCTTTTACTGAAAATAATCCGTGTACTCAAGGTGCGTATTTTTCGGCTGTGTTAAAAGGTGTGGTTCTTAATAAAGTTAACGACCTCGGGGCATCCCGATACCGGGACACTTAGTGAGTAAAAATGGATTAACACCATTGGAGAAACTAACTTAAAATGTCTTTAAGAAGATTCATAAAGACGTTTTTTATACTTCATTTTTCAGTCGTATACCATTGAATTTCTACTCTGAATTCAGCCCAATAAAAAAGGAAAGCCTGTTGAGCTTTCCTTTTTATGAAGAGTATAGTCTGCCTCTCTTACAAACTGTTTTCCAGATATTCACGAATTACAAGATCTGAGAAATATCCGCTGTGGTGACCACCCCAGCAAGCGGTAAGTGAAAATACACCACCTTCTAACTTTAATTCTTTTTTATCTTCTGCTCCTTCGCCGGGAATACAATACACCTCTACGGTATTAATACTTTCCTGTACGGCTTCTTTCCCCATATCATCAGCGCAGATTTCTTTTAGAGAATCGGTGAGACGTTGTAAACACACGCTTGGCACGAACTTTATAAAGTCTAATTCAAAAGTATCCCAGTTGATATTAACCGGTAATTCTTTACCTACGATCTCATTGATCTCTTTTTGGTAATCTCCCAGATATTGATCTTCAATGGCTTTAGCTGCTTTTCTTTCTTGTAGTCCCATAATGGTTTTATTATTGAAATTAATACTTCAAAAGTACCCTGCATTAAGAGACAAAAACTGCCCTGTTTTGATGAATGTTAAAACTCACGGAATTCCGTGAGCCGGTCTTTGCGACTTCCTCTTAGATTAGCATTTATAAATCTGTTTATTTATGAAGCATATGATCTATTTAGTAATACTACTGGTTGTCACCCTATTGTCTTTGGGCAGTTGTGCCAGATTATTTGGCGGTATGAGTAAAAGCCGGGCAGCTTCGGTACTCGACCAGTATCTTTCAGAACGGTTTCAACAAAATTTAGGCTTTGACAACTTGCACCGCTTTTTTAATGAAGGCAATATGAACCCCAATATGTTCTCGGTTGAGATTTTTGAAAAACAGCGTCCCAAAATACGTTTTGCCTTACACTTTGATGCCAAACGTATGAAAGAAGAAGATACTTTATATCAAGGGGCCTTGCATAATAAGTCTGTTGCACAAATGTATAAGGAAGCAGAAATTGATTACAACCTAAAACAAAACCTGACTGCTCAAATAGAAAAGAAAGGTGTTGCTTTGGATTTTAATTATTTTACCGCTGAAATGGATTTTACGGTCTCCCATACTCCCGAATTTATAAAAGAGACTATTTCAGAATTACTGAGAACTATGAACCTCAACCGGAGTGTGCTCAATTGTGCCGGATATTTCAAATTCAATATAAAAACACCAGAGTTACCTAATGCGCTTTTGCAGGGTGCAACCTCACCGGAAAGCGGCGGATGGGAGTTTACAGAATTTACTCTTAATCAAAAAGCCGCCGGTTATAAGCAGTTGGAAAATAAGCTTACTACAAATACCATTGCCTATTTAAAGGAAACACATCCCGGTTACCGTTTGCATCCCGTTTCTAAAACAATGGTAAACGCAGACACGTTTGATGAGGCTGTCCGGATGCAATTTTTATGTGATCGAAAAGAAACTGCAAGTCCAGATACCGCTGCATGGAAAGACCCGGCGACCGCAGTACTTCTGGTATTTTTTGATATAGAAACTCAAAAGATTATTCGCAGAGAATTGCAACCGGTTAACGATACACGATCGTTTATAGAGCGGTGGGAAGCCCTAAACCGGGAGCTGCCTTTTTCTACCGCATTATAATCTCATCTACCAGTTATACAAAAAAAACCGGTGCGTGTCTTGCATCGGGCTTTTTGCGTGCCTAACATATTCCTTTAATCGTCGAACAATCCGGATTCTATCGCATACCTGACCGCGCCTGTGGTAGTTTTAGAACCTGTTTTTAAAAGAATATTCTTGCGATGGGTCTCTACCGTATTTACCGAAATAAAGAGTTTTTCTGAAATCTCTTTAGACGTGAGTTCTTCTCCTAAAAGGTGAAGTACTTCTTTTTCTCTGGGCGACAATTCTATGCTTTTGTACTTTTTTCGTTCAAAAACGCTTTCCATATAGCGCTGCTTAATAAGCTCTGAAAAATATTGCTCGCCGTCAATTACAGTGCGCACCGCTTTTTGCAATTCTCCTTTACTGGTAAATTTTGGCACAAAACCATTCGCTCCTTTTTGAATCACTTTATGCACGGTACGGTGATTATCCAGCATGCTCAGCATAATAACTTTTACGTCACTGTGCTTCTTTTTAATTTCGGTAAGCAGTTCGAGTCCGTCCATTTTAGGCATACTTATGTCACTGATAATCAAATCAATATCAAACTGATTGAGTAAGCGTATAACCTGTTTTCCTTCGGTAGCTAAATGTACTTCTCCGATCTCCGGCATATCTTGTAAAATGGTATTTATACCTTCTAAGAACATTAAATGGTCGTCTGCAATAATGATGTTTATTTTCTTCAAAATATCTAATTTAAAGGAATAGGAATGTCTATGGTAATCGAAGTTCCGCTGCCAGAACCGCTGTCTATATCTAATGTGCCCTGCACTTTTTGCAGGCGTTCTTTAATATTACGAAGTCCGATTCCCTGTTTTCTGTTTTTCTGAAATCCTTTTCCGTTATCGTTAATCACGATATTTAAATGGTCTTCGTGCTTGGTAAGTTGCACTTCTGCCCGGGTCGCTTCGGCATGTTTTAAAATATTGCTTATCAACTCCTGTACGATACGGTAGACGTCTGCCAGAAGTTCATCAGGCAAGGCATCTATATCTTCTTCCGGAAAGAAAAACGTCTGAATTTCCAGCTCTGTTTTATTCGTAATCTGATCGATAAAATCACTGAGAAAACTGCTAAAACCTATTTTCGAAAACGGTAACGGGTGCAGTTGATGCGAAAGTCCGCGTATTTCTATACACGCATTGCTGATGGCATCTAATATTCGTTTAGTCTGTGGTTTTTCGCGCTGATCTTCTGTATAATGCTCAAAAGCAATTTTTATCCCCGCTAAATCACTCCCGATACCATCGTGAATTTCCCGGGCCAGACGCGCGCGCTCTTCATCCTGTCCTTCCTGATACCGCTCTATAACCGATAATTTGTGATCTTTAATCATCTGGTTAATGCGTTGTTTGGCGTTTTCTTCCTGCTGCAAACTCAACTCTTTTTGCACACGCAACCGCTGAATGTAAAAAAGACGCAGTATGATTAACGAAATTAAGACCAGTACAAATCCTGCAATAAATACATTTCTTATAATGCGCTGGCGTTTTACGGTAAGCTCCGCTTTTTGTAATTCTGCTTCGCTGAGCTTTTGTTCTTTTTCAAGCAGTTTAATCCGGGTCTCCTTTAACTGGGTTTCGTAACGTTCCTGAAGCCTGGCGACATATTTTTCTTTATCAAGCGAGTTTTGTTCTGCTGTTGTATTAACCCCCTTATCGTAGAATTTCAACGCATTCTCATAATCGCCCTGATCCTGATAGAGCTGTGATAGGTTCTTATAAATATCTGAATTGTATCTCAACAGCGATTGCTCCTCGCCAATAGCTAAAGCCTGATGAAAATAATCAATGGCTTTTTCAGTATTGCCCAGTTTGCTTTCGCAAAGCCCCAGATCATTGAGTACAATGGTAATGTCTGAATTAAACTGAAGTTCTCTTAGAAGCCTCAGTGTTTTTTTAAGGGCAACTATAGCTTCCTGGTAGCGTTTTTCTTCCAGAAGCATCTGCGACAGATTGATGTGTATGTAGGCTATTACTGCTTTGTTTCCTTCGCGTTCTCTGTAATCTAATACCGTCTGGTACTGCTTTCGGGACTCGTCAAACCTCCCCTGTTCTTTTAAGATATTTGCAAAATTAAATAAGGTGGTAAGCACCCCGTCATCATCTTTTAACTCCCGGTATAAGTTTGCCGCACGATCCAAATTCTCAGAAGCCTTTTTGTACTCCTTCTGAAGCACATAAAGCGTCGCGATATTTTGATACGCATTCGCCTCTTGCTGCTTGTCATCGTTGTTTTTGGCGTAACTCAGACACTGCAAAAAGCCGTCCATCGCCTTAGGGTATTCGCCCAGATTTTTATAACCCAACGCCAGCAGGTTGTAACAGGCTGCCAGCCCGTTTTCAAAATTGAGCTGTTTTAATATCTTAATGGTTTGCTGCGAATGAGCTACCGTGCTCTGGTAATCTCCCGATATATTTCCCAGATTTCCCAGCGCATAATGTGCCTGTGCCTGTTGCAATTTTAAGTCCGGTTTATTAGCTTCAGCCAGCCATTCTAAAGCTGCTTTTTTTGCCAGCCCGGGATGCGCATATAAATTCTGGCGATATACGCTGGCCAGGGAATCTATTACTGCCGACGATGGTACACTCTGCCCCGATAGACTGTGACCTGTTCCCAGAAAAAAAAGCAGAATTAAAACCGGATGCTTTACAAATTTCACCATTGAACTCATTAAATACGGTTCGCCTTTAGGCAAAATACGTCGTTCTTAAATAGGATTTAATTTTCTGTAATTCTTGCGTTTCCAGAACTTCCATCTCCATACTAAATCGCGATGAACTTTCTAATAAACCAAAATGCAAAAAGAGGTCTTCTTTAGAATTAGAATCGGCGATTTGCTGATGTTCTTTTAACTGATTTTCCTGCAGGTTTTCTTTGCTTAAAAACATCTTATTATATTTAAGACAGTTTCTTAGTATATGGACCAACAGCTCCCCGTTTTCCGATGTATTTTTTATAACTGCCGCAAGATAATTAATATCTTCAGGATAATCGTAAAAAGCTCTGTAAGGATACGTGGCTATTCTCATGTCCTTCAACAGCGCATAAAAAAGCCCGTTTGTAATAGGCTCCTGCATTCATAGCTTGATAAGGGGTGACAAATTAGGGTAGCGCTTACGGCGGCACGTTACTTATAGTTAAAAGTATAATACGGTAAAAAATAGATTATCTGATACATATGACTTTTATTGTCTGATAAATAAGCTGGAAGTCCTTCTTTGGTATTGCTAGATCAGGCTTTCTAAAAAAGCACTTAAACTTTCTGCTTCCTGATAGCCTATTTCCTGATCGGCACCAAAACGAATGACTTGCCCGGGTTTACCTTTTTCTGTGGGTGCAAAGTCCAGTCCGATGAAATTCCCGTTCCGCAAGTCAAAAAAAGGAATCCAGTACGGAGTGATATACATCGTCAGAGTCTTCCCTTCATTTTCACTATAAGTATCCAGCAACTCTTCCTGTGTCCAGTCAGTATAGATGGTTTGCCAGTCTTTCCATTCCTTTACGATGTTTTCCGCACTCATAAATGCCGTGTTTTCCACTCCATTATGCAGGGTCAAAAAGGCTTTCAGAATTTCGGGAAATGCAAAACCGGATTCAGATTCAAATTCAGCATAAACCGCTTCGTTATCTGCTGGTGGAATAACCTTAAGATTGTTAGCAGCTACCAACTTTTCAAAGTGTTCTTTAACCGTTGTGAAGTCGGTTTCTATTTTAAAACTGATATAAGGCGCTATAAAATCTGCTTTCTCTTTCGCTAATTCTTCTGCAATAAATGCATTGGGAATAAACTTTGAAATAAACAGGCCTGTGTCTTTAAAAATAAGATCTGATTTGTAATTGGAAACAGGCTCCATACTGTACTGGTTTTTACCAAAATGAAAGAGTTTAGCACTCACCTTCGCAGGTTCTATTCTATCTTTTTCTATCACCCGAAACCAATCTCTGAAAACTTCTGTTTGTTTTAGTTCTACGGTTACGATTTCCTTACTTTTCAAATAAGCAATACCGTAGTATTTAAAATTAAACACGTAATCCGGTGTAAGCATGAGCACTTTAAGAACAGGCTTTTTTGAATAATTTTCAAAAGCTTCTAAAAGCGCATCTCTAAATGTAAAACTGTTTCTAAAATCCTCAGGATCCGACATAGCATGAAGGGTATCAATTTCAATAATATCAAACCGAAAATCCTCCCATTTCTTTAGGTCAAGTGTATCGTTATAAGCGACAATAGTTCTCATGTAATCTCTTTTTTATAGGGTGCTAAGGTACCCGGGAATACCGGAAGGCGTATCCCTGAATGGGGTGATTTTAAAAAATAAGGGGTGTTTTGGAGGCTAACATTTGATAGTCAACTACCTCGGGGCAAGAGACATTCAAAAGAAACAAAATATAAATTCATTCCCGATGCATCCCGATGGTTATCGGGACGGAGCATAAATTTCACTTAGCGAGTTAATCCTTTTCCGGCACCATCAAAACCTAAATCTAATACAATACTCCACGTGGCTATTTACAGTATAATTTCTACTTCAGTATCTGTGCTATCTGATGCAGTGCCTCCTGAACCCGGTTCGTTATTTTAAATGCTATTTAAAAGAATATATCAAGCTTTATATAACTACTTCCAATTTCTACGAATGTATAATATCCCTGAAATCGGTTACTTCATTTTGAACATAAGATGCCACTTTTGTAGTAACTAATAAGGAAATATAAAATTAATTTAACCGCTGTTTATCATGAAACTAGAATCAAGCGAAATTTTTAATCAAGAACTTCCCTGTTCTTACATTAAATTTCTTAAAGAAAATCCTAATGCCGAAATAAAAATTAAAGGCAGATATGATTCTCGTACATGCAAATATGATGGGTGAAGAAGAATTATTAGAAAGGTGGAAAATGAATGGCGTTGGAGAAGCTGCCAACTATGAATGTTTAAAATTACATACACACGTTCAAAAAGAAGTCGGAGAAGCTCAATTTGCCCATTCTGTCCATTATGGCAGAGTCAATTCAGAACGTGTGGCAGCAGGTTTTGTTATAGGTCGGGAAAACGGAGACTACTTATATTTAGATCCTGGTTGTAGTTTCTCTGTTTGGGCTTATTATCACGATGGCGGAGAAGTCACAAAAATTTCAGGCTCTTTTGATAAATTCTTAAAAAGCAGAAAGCCGTTATAACTCCGGACTGCAAGTCCGGAGGTTAGAAAGTGGCAATCCTGCCCGCCCGGCGGGGAAATTGCCATAGTTATTAGGTTACTAGGTTATTTAGGCACAATAACTGAATAACCGATTAACTAAAGTAGCTGCAATAGTCCCGATCCCGATAATATCGGGAGAAGGGTTTTAACCTTCAACTTAATAATAAATCATTAAACATCACGTATGATCACATTACGTTTATCTTCAGATCTTTTCCAAATTAATACTATTTCAGTAGAATTTCCAATTCCTATAGAACATTTAAGAAGCATCATTGGGAGCGATCATAGCGCATTTAAAGCAAAAAACCATACCCTTTGCACTTGGAATGAATTAGGAATTATAGCGTATTCAAAAGATGGAGAGATGGTTGAAGCATTAAGCCTGGAATTAGAACTCCAGAGCTATACGTTTAGTCCTAAAAAAACATTCACAGGAAAGTTCTTTTTTGATGATGAAGAAATTACAAGTTATTATAATGCCCATAAAGATAAGCGTGTAAAACTTTTTAATGGGGATTCATCCGGTGCCTTGGTCTTAAATAACATTAGCGCTTGGTTTGACACTAATGAAACAAATATTAGAGCTATTGAAGTCAGAACATACAAAGCTTATTTTCGTGGAGAGGGTATCCCCAAAGATAAATATAGTATTGAAAAACCGGAGGAAGAGGAAATCACTTTTGTAGATTTTGGGTTTAAACTATCTGTCATACAGGAATTAATGTATAACAAAGAATTAATCAAACCTAAATTTGATTTGCATGAGTTTGTAAAGTGGTATCCTAAAAGAGAAATTGATCTTGAAGAAGAAGGATATGAACCAATTGAAGAAGTGACCCGGTATTTTAAAGAGTTGCCAATTCCCAAAAGATTGGCTACAGCAGTAACGGAAATTTATCAAGATGGGGGGAACGATATTTATTTAAACCTAGTATGCTTTGCTGAAGGCTGGGAAGATTATTGGGATATAGAAAGCAGTGAAGACGCTAAAAATTTTCCAAACCTAAAAAAAGCAACTTTATGTTATGCAAAAGAATCTATTGTTGATGAGTTTAATAAAATAGGAATAGACGCACAATGGCTATAATCTTTGTGCGTCTATAATTTTGAAAGTTCGGGGGGGAACGATCATCTTTATTGTCCGTTATTCTATTTTCCATTCTTAATTTTTTCTAGCATTTTCCCGGCTTTTTTATTTAATTCTATGAAGCATCAGCCTGATCATTGCAATTTGCACCATTGCTTCTGCTGTATCTGTATGATATTCAAAATCTTTGCTCAATCTTCTGTGACTTTCGAACCAGGAAAAGGTTCTTTCCACAATCCATCTCTTGGGCAAGACCTCGAATTTCATCTGGTTGTTGGTTCTCATCACAATTTCAAGGATAAATTTATATTTTTGTTTGACCTTATCAATAAGTTCCCCTCGATACCCTCCGTTGGCAAAGACTTTGACCAAAGTGTAGCACTGTTGCTGGAGTTTTTCTAAAACTTTATAGGCTGCTTTACTGTCGTGCTGTTTGCCGAATGGACTACAACCACTAACAATAAGCCTAAAGTATCTACTACAATATGTCGCTTTCTGCCTTTAAAATATCAGATCATGGATAATAATAGTTATTCAGAGATCAAATTGGGATTGAAAAATATAAATAAAAATGACTCATACTTATCTCCAAGCTTTTGTCTAAGAATCGAAAAGGCATTCGTTATATGAGCTTCCACAGTTTTGATGGAAATATTCATATAGTCTGAAATTTCCATGTTAGTAAGTCCTTCCCTTTTGCTAAGGGTGAAAATTTCACGACATTTTTTCGGCAAGTTTTGAATTTCCATGGTGACCTGTTCAATTATTTTCTCCAGTGCTTCTTCATCCATTGATCCGGCAACTTCATTTAATAACCCGTAATGGGAATGTTCCAATGGAATTACTCTTTTGTTCCTGCGATATTCCATCAAGAACTCATTGTAAGCTGTCTTGTATAAAAATCCTTGTAAGGAAAATTCGGGATTCAGTTTTTTTCTAAAGTGCCAGGTTTTAATAAAAACATTCTGTACGATATCCTCAGAAGTGGAGTGATCATTTCCCAATGCCAGACAATAAGAATATAATCTTTGGTGGTATTTATCCACTAAGTACATAAATGCTCTTTCATCTCCATCCTTCAGATATTTAACAAAAGTTTTGCCGTCTTCAAAATACATAAACTGCTTTTTTTAAATGCAAAATATGACAATATTAAAAAAAATTATCAAAAATATAAGGGTATTATAAATTTCACGCATAATATTATTGAAGTTAAGAAATCATGGGAAATAAAAAATTCGAGCATTTTTTAGTAAAGTATCTGCACAGAACGGCTACTGAGGAAGAACTGGATATGCTGGATAAATGGATTCAGAATCCAGAACATAAATCAGTGCTTAAAGGGCTGATAAAAGTATTATTTATTACTCAAATTGCTATGAATAAACCTGATTCCAATAAAATAAAGGATACCCTAAGGAAAGAAATAAAAAGAGAGGGAGAAAGAACGAAAAGACTCCGAAGAGGCAAATATATCCGATATGCGGCAACGGTGATGATTCTTCTCTCCCTGGGATATTTTTTGATGCAACCTTTGTCAACTGAGAAGTCTTTGCATAAAATTTCAATGCCATCCGATAGTGAGATCACTCTTGAATTGAGTAATGGTAATGTTGAAGTTATTTCAGAATCAGCAGATTCAAGATTAGTAAGTGAAAAAGGAGCTTTTATCGGAAAACAAAAAGGAAATAGAATAACTTATAATAAAAAAACAGAGGACCCGGATGTATTTTCATATAATCAATTGACCGTACCTTATGGAAAGAGATTTGAGCTGGAACTTTCGGACGGGACAGTAGTCTATTTAAATTCAGGATCTTCCTTAAAATATCCTGTGAACTTTCCGAAGCATAAGGAAAGGCTGGTTTATTTATCCGGAGAGGCATATTTAGATGTTGCAAAAGATACCGGGAGACCTTTCATTGTTAACGCCAATACTTTAAACATAAAGGTTTTAGGCACACAATTCAACATTTCTACCTATCCGGAAGATCAGACGACTGATGTTGTTCTGGTTGAAGGTTCTGTCTCTTTAGATATTGAGAATACTGATCTTCCGGAGCATAAATCTGTTCTTCTAAAGCCAGGTTTTAAAGGAAGTTTTGACAGAAGGGAAAACAATATCACCACAAAAGCGGTAATTACGGACACTTATACTTCCTGGATGAAAGGAAAGTTGATTTTTAGAAATATGACTTTCGAGAATATCTTAAAAAAACTGGAAAGACATTATAACGTTACAATTATCAATGAAAATCATAAGTATAGGGATAAAAAGTTTAATGCAAATCTTGGAAATGAACCTATTGAAGAAGTATTGAAGTATTTTAAAAACACCTATGATATTGAATATAAAATTAATGACCGACATATAACCGTTAAATAAACTTAAATTTTTCGCCTATGTATAAATAGAAAAACACCTGAAAACTTCCGATTTCAGTGACGGAGTTTAGTCATTTGATCTACAAAAAAAATCGGGAAATGTTGGCGCATTTCCCGATTTAGACAAAATGGTCAGACTTAAAGTATAACCACATCAATATTACAAAATTATGAAAATTCCTCTGAACCGTGCCAGGAAAAGACCTGCGTTGGTCAAATTTGATTTAAGAATGAAAATCAGTTTACTTTTATTGTTTACGGGTGTGTTTGCAATAAGCGCCCGAAATTCATATTCACAGAATACGAAAGTATCTGTTGATCTAAAGAATGTAACTGTAGAGAAATTCATCGATTACATTGAAAAGAAGACGGAATACAGGTTCCTGTATTTGATTGACGATATCAATCTACACAGGGAAGTTACCGTTAAAGTCAGGAATGAAAAGATTAATATTATTCTGGATAGGATCTTTTCAGGCTCTGATACCACATATTCGATTGAAGACAAGCAAATATCCCTGGTCAGAAGGTCTGATCAGGCAAACAGGTCGCAGCATACTATCGCACAATACGCAATAAGCGGCAGGGTTATCGATAGTACAGGTACTGTTTTGGCAGGGGCCAATATTATCGAAAAAGGGACCACTAATGGAACACAAACCGATTTTGACGGAAATTATTCCATAAATGTAGCCGGACCTGAATCTGTACTTGTTTTTAGTTACGTAGGGTTTCAGTCCCAGGAAATTAAGGTGGGTGATAAAACCTCCATTAATATAACCCTCATAGAAAGTGCAGAAGGACTGGAAGAAGTGGTGGTTGTAGGCTACGGTTCCGTAAAACGGACAGATGTCACAGGAGCTGTTTCAACCGTTAACTCAAAAGACCTGACTGCCTTACCGACGTCCGACGTCCAACAAGCCCTAAAAGGAAGGGCTTCCGGGGTCAGGGTTGTTCAGAATTCCGGACAGCCGGGGGCTAATGTCCAGATCCAGATACGAGGTGGTAACTCCTATTTAGGGGATAATAATCCTTTATATGTAGTCGATGGTTTTCCCATAGTTGGAAGTATTTCCTTTCTGAATCCCTCCGATATACAGTCTATAGATATTCTGAAAGATGCTTCGGCTACCGCTATCTATGGCTCCAGGGGAGCAAACGGTGTGGTTATGATTACCACTAAAAAAGGGACGAAAGGACAACAGGGCAGAATAGATTACCAGAGTTATTATGGGGTTCAGCAAGTCATAAAAAAATACAACATGATGAATTCTTCCCAGTTCACAAGATTTGCTAATTTACGGGCTATTAATGAAAGTGTAGCGGAGCCCTTCGATCCGGACAACCTTCCTGAGGCCGATACAGACTGGCAGGATGAAATTTTCAGGTCGGCTCCAATCCAAAGTCACACGCTTACATTCTCCGGGGGGAATGAAAAATCTTCCTATTCCGTTTCCGCCAATTACTTCGACCAGGATGGAGTAATTCTAAACTCCAGTCTTAAAAGAGGGTCCCTGAGACTTGCACTTAATCAGGATGTAAATGACTGGCTTAGATTAAGTACCGATGCGGTACTAACGCGCTGGGAAAATAATGATGCCAACGTCAATAACGGTTCTGGCGGAGGAAATAATATTTTTGCTGCTGCACTTGCCGCACCACCAACCATTGCACCTTATGATGCAGAAGGAAATCTAAACGAGGTGGGCATATATCCCTTCAGTCCCGTAGTTATCAATAACCCCCTGGCTTATGCGGAAATCCTGGATCGCCAGTATTCTACCAGGGTATTGGCTAATATTTCTGCCGAGTTCAGACTTAGCGATCGTTTGAAACTTAAGATACTGGGAGGTACGCAACAGGCATTTACCGAAAGTAATTATTATTCTCCCTCTATCATTACAAATCGTACACCGACAGGTTATGGACTCACCGACATGACCAGAAGCATTTCTTATTTGAACGAGAACATCCTTACGTATGACAGGCAGATCGGGAATAATGACAGGCTGAATGTTGTTGGAGGTTTTACCGTCCAGACTTTTCAAAGCAAATATAACGGGTCCAGCGCCACTGGTTTTGCGACCGACGAGCTACAAAATAATGCGCTGGGTTCGGGGAGCAATACTCTTCCTAATAGTTCTTCTATCACGGAATGGACCTTGTTATCATGGCTGGGAAGAGTAAACTACCATTTAAACGATAAATATCTGTTTACGGCAAGTATAAGAGCGGATGGATCGTCCAGATTTGGAAAAAACAACAAATGGGGAATCTTTTCTTCAGGTGCATTCGCCTGGAAAATCAAGAACGAAGAATTTCTAAAGGACTGGGACCCCCTGTCAGATTTGAAACTGAGGATCGGATACGGAGAAACCGGAAGTACAGCCATCGATCCCTACAGATCCCTGAATTCCCTCGGGCAGACCAGGGCTACATTCGGGAATTCCGATGTGATAGGATTTGCAAACCTTTCCGCCCCTAATCCTGATTTAAAATGGGAAACCACAACTCAGCTTGGTATTGGCCTGGATGTAGGATTTATCAATGACCGTTTCAGGTTTACTATAGATTACTACAATAAAAAGACCACAGACCTTCTCGCGATAATTCCCCTACCGGAATCTGTCGGATACAATTCATTGATCACTAACCTGGGAGAAGTAAGAAATTCCGGGATGGAATTCAGCCTCGGAGCACTGGTTTTTGATGGTGATTTTAGCTGGGACATTTTCGGACAATTGTCCTTTAACAGGAATAAGGTAATCACCATAGGACAAGATATATTAGGAGGTCCTTTGGATATTCCTTTTGCTGCTCCTATAAACATTGCCGGGGAAGGAGAACCCCTGGGAATGTTTTACGGGTTTGTAGAAGATGGCTATGACGATCAGGGTGTAATTAATTACAGGGACCTTAACGGAGACGGACAAATCTCCAACGAAGACCAACAGATCATTGGAAATCCGTATCCCGATTTTATCTATGGTTTGAATAATACCTTTAATTACAAAAATTTTGAGCTGAATATTTTTGTAGAAGGATCTCAGGGAAATGATCTTTTCTGGGCTACTGGTGCAGTGGTAGCAAACTCTCTGAGCGAAGGAGGAAATCAGCTCTCAGACTTGTCCGATAATTATTGGAGTCCACAAAACACGGATGCCCGCTATCCGGCACCAACCGCCAACCGCTCTCAATTCAGGGTCTCCGACAGGTTTATTAAAGACGGATCTTATCTGCGGTTAAAAAATATCAGGTTAGCATACAACCTGCCTGTCTGGGATACGGGGCTTCCCATCAAATCCCTGCAACTGTATATCAGTGGACAAAACCTCATTACACTAACTAATTATCCCGGGCTGGATCCGGAAGTAAATACCCGGGCAGCCCAGGGGGATCTAAGAATAGGGATCGATCAAACAGGGTATCCTTCTTCCAAGATCTTTACCCTTGGTTTGAACTTACAGCTGTAACTAACCGCCATAAACCTATAAAAATGAAAAGAATACAAATAATCATAGTTTTAGTCTTATCCCTGGCATTGGTCAACTGCGGGGATGAATTAACCGAAGACCCCAAACACTTTCTGGTAAAGGAGAATTTTTACAGAAATGAATCCGATGCTTTTTCAGCTTTAACAGCTGTATACAGTACTCTCGGGCAAGATGGAGGGTTTCCGACAATCTGGTATATGGCCATGCTTGAAAACAGGGCCGATTATTCTAATGGCAGGGGAAGTCAATCCCCGATGAGTGTCTATGACCTCCCTCTCGATAATAGCAATCAAAGCAGGATGTTCGATGCCTATGCCGATATCTACAGAGGAATCAACCGTGCAAATGCCGTACTCGACAATGTCCCCGGAATTGATATGGATGAGGCGCTAAAGAAGCGATATATTGCCGAGGCCAGGTTTTTAAGGGCTTATTTTTACAGTAATCTGGTAAAGTATTGGGGAGGTGTTCCCATAAGAGATCACGAGTTTACTGATCTTAAAGATATTGCCACACCGAGAGCTACAGTTCAGGAAACATGGGACTTTATTATTAAGGACCTGGAAGAGGCCATACCAGACCTTTTCACTTCATTTCCGGATTCTGAAAGTGGCCGTGCTACACGTTGGGCGGCAAAAATGCTAATGGCCGACGCCTATCTGAATACCGAAAAATGGCAGGAAGCAAGTGACCTGGCCGACGAAGTCATTACAAGCGGGGCTTTTTCACTGGTTGAAGTGAACGAAGCAGAAGATTTTATGCAGATATATGGTCCGGGAGTTAATACACATTCAGAAGATATTTGGTCAATTCATCACAGCGGAACAAACGGACAACGCATACCTACTTATATAGGAGATCCCGGCATGGGCTATTCTGTAGGGGGCTTCAGGGGATGGGTTCCTGTGGAAAATTCCGTTTTTGGAAGATGGAACGAAAACGACCTTCGGAAAGAATTTAACCTGTTCTCCTATAGAATTATTGATGGCGATACGGTTTGGGTTAACCAGGAAACTCCCGTTCTGTTCAGAAAGTTCAGGGATCCTGATGCTCCGGATACTAATAACAGCAGGAACAATGTACCCGTTTTCAGACTGGCGGAAGCCTATCTTATTTATGCCGAAGCAGCCAGTGAATTAAAAGGCCAGCCGGATAATATGGCATTGGAAAGACTCAATATGATTCGAAGAAGAGGATACGGATTGGACCTGAACAGTCCTTCCGGAATAGATTATCCTTCAGGGATGTCGGCTTCGGACTTCAAGGATAAGGTTTTAGATGAAAGAGCATTTGAGTTTGTCCTGGAAATGAAAAGATGGAACGACCTCTTAAGAACCGGTAAGGCACAACAGGCCATTGAAGCTACAGGGAAAGCATGGAATGACGTGAGCCTGCTTTTACCCCTTCCCGTAAATGAGATCAATAATAACCCTGCCCTGAGTCCGAGTGACCAGAATCCGGGGTATTAAGAGAAATACGGATAGTACTATCCCATACTTATTTTTTAATTTAAAATCTTCAAAATGAATCCGAAAAAGGCTATACAAGTACTCCTGATCATCTTTTTCAGTATATCATCTCATGGGCAAATCCAAAAAGGCGCTCCGGCAGTGGAAGCAGATGTTGTAATCTATGGCGGGACTTCGGCAGCTGTTATTGCTGCGGTCCAGGTAAAAAAAATGGGGAGATCCGTAGTTGTAGTATCTCCCGATAAACATCTTGGCGGTCTTTCCTCTTCCGGGCTGGGATATACCGATACGGGAAATAAAAGTGTAATAGGCGGCCTCGCCAGAGAGTTTTATCAGCGGATCTATAATTATTACCAGGAATCTTCCACCTGGAAATGGCAAAACAGGGAATCCTATGGCAACATTGGGCAAGGAACCCCTGCTATTGACGGGGAACACAGGACAATGTGGATATTCGAGCCGCATATAGCAGAACAGGTATTCGAGGATTTTATAAAAGAACACGAAATTACCGTTTACCGGGAAGAATATCTCAACAGGGAAACCGGGGTCGAAAAAACCGGGGACCGGATTAACACCATAACAACGGAATCTGGTCTTAAATTTAAGGCAAAGGTATTTATAGATGCTACTTACGAGGGAGATCTCATGGCCTCTGCAGGAGTTTCTTATACGGTAGGAAGAGAATCTTGTGATACTTATAAGGAGCAATGGAACGGCATCCAGCCCGAAGTATTTCACCATTCCCATCATTTCGGGAATTTCGGGATAAGCCCCTATAAAGTACCCGGAAACCCGGAGAGTGGGCTGCTTAAAGGAATCTCTCCGGAAGCCCCGGGAGAGAAATGCGACGGAGACCACAGGATACAGGCATACTGTTTCAGGGTATGTATGACCCGGGTAAAAGAGAATCGAATTCCTTTTGAGAAACCGGAGGGCTATGACCCGGAACAATATGAGTTACTGGTCAGACTGTACGATAAAGGCTGGAACGAGACTTTTAACAAGTTCGATCCTGTCCCTAATTTAAAAACAGACACCAATAACCACGGCCCTTTTAGTACAGATTATATAGGAATGAATTACGAATATCCCGAAGCCGGTTATCCAAAACGCAAGGAAATCGTCAAAGCTCATAAAACGTACCAGAAGGGACTGTTTTATTTTATGGCTACAGATCCGCGTATCCCGGAGGAAGTCCGGAAAGAATTCGGACAGTGGGGCCTTGCCAAAGATGAATTTGCGGATAATGGCCATTGGCCCTATCAGATTTATGTCAGGGAAGCAAGAAGAATGATAGGGCAATATGTAATGACCGAGCACGAAATCCTCGGAAAAAAACCGGTACCCGACCCGGTAGGCATGGGATCTTATACCCTGGACTCTCACAATGTACAAAGGTATATCACCAGGGAAGGTCATGTGCAGAACGAAGGGGATATCGGGGTGCATCCGGATAACCCGTACCGGATTTCACTTGGCGCTATTCTACCAGAAAAAAAAGAATGTAACAACCTTATTGTGCCGGTAGCAGTTTCAAGTTCCCATATAGCCTTTGGGTCTATTCGAATGGAACCCGTGTTTATGATACTGGCGCAAAGTGCTGCCACTGTCGCCGTTATGGCTATTGAACATCATAGCGCCGTAGTTCAGGACCTGGAGTACGGGCCACTCAGAAAACAGCTTGAAGCTGACGGGCAGGTCCTTGAATCGACATCATCGCAAAATCATTAGTCCGACCATGATTTCATTTATAATATCCATATGCGTACTTATAGCCGGTTATTTTCTCTATGGAAGTTTTGTTGAAAAGATCTTTAAAGTAGACCCGGATCGTTCTACTCCTGCCTACAGGCTAAGGGATAATGTTGATTTTATTCCCTTGCCGACCTGGAAGGCTTTTTTGATACAGTTTTTAAATATTGCCGGACTGGGGCCGATCTTCGGAGCCATTTCCGGGGCAATGTTCGGCCCTTCTGCATTTTTATGGATTGTCCTGGGTTGTATTTTCGGCGGGGCCGTACACGATTATTTTTCCGGAATGCTATCGTTAAGACACAACGGGTTAAGTATTAGCGAGGTTGTAGGAATTTATCTGGGGCCTCACACCAAACAGGTAATCCGGCTGTTTACGGTAGTCCTTCTGATCTTTGTAGGTACTGTTTTTCTGGTCGGGCCTGCTAAAATTATAAATGAACTCACGGGAAATTTCGCAGATCAGTGGCTATGGGTAGCCATCATCCTCGTTTATTATATTTTATCTACCCTGCTCCCCATAGACAAGTTGATAGGGAAACTCTATCCCATCTTCGGGCTGGCCATGCTTATTATGGCTTTCGGCCTGTTGATCGCTTTATTGTCGGGCCGGTATGCCATTCCGGAAGTCACCTTCTCCAACCTTCACAATATGACGGGGAATCCCCAACAGACCCCCATGTTCCCTATACTGTTTGTCACTATTGCATGCGGCGCTGTTTCAGGATTTCACGCCACTCAATCGCCGATGATCTCAAGGTGTATCACCAATGAATCCCGGGGAAAACGGATCTTTTTCGGAGCCATGATCACCGAAGGTATCGTCGCTCTTATCTGGGCGGCGGCAGCAATGGTCTTTTTAGGCAACGTGGAAGGGCTCAATACAGCCATGGAAACAAACCATAATAACGCTGCATGGGCAGCCAATGAGATTGTCACCAAAATGCTTGGAAATATAGGAGGTGTGCTGGCCCTTATCGGAATTGTAGCAGCACCGATTACCTCGGGGGATACCGCTTTCAGGTCGGCACGCCTAGTCATAGCAGACACCTTTTCCCTGAAACAGGACAGCATACAAAAACGGTTATATATAAGCAGTCCGCTGTTTATCATTGCATTTTTACTGACTTTAGTAGATTTTGGCATAATCTGGAGATATTTTGCCTGGAGCAACCAATCCCTCGCCGTGGTGGTATTATGGACCGTAACCGCCTACCTGTATTACACCGGAAAATTCTATTGGATAAGCCTAGTCCCGGCGGTGTTTATGACCATGGTTTGTACCACTTATATCCTGATAGCCCCTGAAGGTTTTGAGTTGGATAACAACATTTCCTATATAGGAGGGGCCATAGCTACATTATGCGTTACAATTTTGTTCCGGATTTATGTACTCAAAGGGAAAACCGAATTTGAAATGGATTATGTGTGAATTTTTTAAAAAGAAAATCCAAATACTTATCCTGACGGGCATAAGTATTTTATCCCTTATCCGGGCATACGGACAAAATCATTCCGTGATCAATTCCGGAGTGTGCGGAAATACCACCGGGGATTTACTTGCCCGTTTAGATGCCGATGTATGGGAAAAACATCCGGACCTGATCCTCTTAATGATAGGCACCAACGATATGCTCAATACGTCGAAGATGATCTCCTTCAAGGAATATGAAGACAATCTCAGAACCATATTGAACGAGATCAAAGAACGGAAAATAGGGTGTATCCTGGTCAGCCCCCCTCCCGTGGACACTATTTATTTGTATCAAAGGCACGATCCGGAAATGTTCAAACAGGATCCCAACAGCAAACTGGACAGTATTACTTCCGTTATGAAAAAACTGAAAAACGTTTATGATTTCGGGATGATAGATCTGTATCACGTTTTTTCCCAAAAGAAAATACCTGTGCATAACCGGGACCGATTCATAAAAAATGAGTTGAATAGCGGTGAAAAAGACGGGGTCCATCCTACGGCTGAAGGCTATTACTTTATAGCAGAAAGGATTTACGAATATCTCATGCAAAACAACCTGATAGAAAACGGCATTAAGATCCTGTGTTTCGGAGATTCCATAACCTATGGAAAGCATGTAAAAGGGCAAGGCACTTCCCTGGGAGAGACTTACCCCGCCTTTTTACAAAAACTAATCGATAATTAAGAACGGAAATTTTATTATGACAATAAAAATCAATAGTCTGTGTATATGTTTACTGTTGCTGGTTCTGGGAACGGGGTGCCATAATACTAACAGGAAGAATAACGAAAAGGATGTTACAAAGAAAAACAAAAAAGAACCGGTCGGTCTCATCATTCTCGCAGGACAATCCAATATGGTGGGTGCCGGACAAAAAAAAGAGATCGATCATAAAGGGATAAATGAACATATCACCTATTACAATTTTGGGAAAAGCTCCAGGCTCTCCCCTGCTTCCGATAGTTCATTCGGGCCGGAATTAGGGATCTGCGATAAATTATCAGCATATTTTCCGGACAAGGAATTCATACTAATCAAATATGCTGTTGGTGGTTCTTCCCTGTATGATTGGGCCGTGAATTATGATCCCGAAAAGGTCGCTGCAATGGGAACCCCGGAATTTGGCAAGCTCTATGATTCATTGGTTCACCATACCTATCAGCTCACCAAGGGAAAAAAGATCAAACCGATGGCTCTGATCTGGATGCAGGGCGAGACGGACGCGAGATTCACAGCGGCCGGAAAAGATTACTATACCGGTTTCCGGAAGTTGATCGACAATATCCGTAAGGATATGGATCAACAGGATTTACCGGTACTATACGGCAGGATCAACCCGGTTATCGAACGATATCCCGGGGCCAAATTGGTGCGGGAAGCTCAGGAAAAAATAGAAAAAGACGTAGAACATGCCTATATGATTTCTACAGAGGGCCTTGACAAAAATCAGGATGAGCTGCACTATTCCTCCAAAGGGCAGATTGGGTTAGGACACCGGTTTGGAAAAGTGTTAACGGACCTTATACAAAAGAAAAATTGAGACTATTCAATCATATACAAACAAAAGATCAACCAACAAGAATGTACATCAATAAAAAAGGTAAAGACAAGAACACATACGATGCCATAGTCATAGGCTCCGGTATAAGCGGGGGCTGGGCAGCCAAGGAACTATGTGAAAAGGGATTGAAGACCCTGGTCCTGGAACGCGGGAGAATGGTAGAGCACATAAAGGATTATCCGACCGCCCACATGCATTTATGGGAATTTCCGCATAGAAACAGGCTGCCTCTGAAAGTGATCGAAGAAAACCCGATAGCAAGCCGATGTTATGCATATTCGGAAGATACCGAACATTTCTTTGTAAAAGACAGGGAACATCCTTATGAGCAGTCTAAACCTTTCGACTGGATACGGGGATACCAGGTGGGAGGAAAATCCCTGCTATGGGCACGTCATACCCAACGTTGGAGTGATCTGGATTTTGAAGCTAATGCCAAAGAAGGGATAGGAGTGGATTGGCCCATACGATACAAAGATATAGCTCCCTGGTACAGTTATGTTGAAAAATTTGCGGGGATCAGTGGAAACAGGGATGGCTTGCCGCAAATCCCTGACGGGGAATTTCTGCCTCCTATGGAAATGAACTGCCTGGAAACTTACGTAAAGGAAACCCTTTCCTCGAATTACAAAGACAGACACCTGGTAATTTCGAGAACTGCTAATCTTACCACACGGCACAACGAGAGAGGTCCCTGCCAATACCGGAATCTATGCAGGAGAGGATGTCCTTTCGGCGGTTATTTCAGCAGTAATTCCTCCACCCTGCCGGCAGCAGAGAAAACCGGGAACCTTACCATAAGACCCCATGCCGTGGTAGATTCTATAATTTATGACCGGGAAAAAGGTAAAGCAACCGGGGTAAGAGTCATAGATGCTGACACAAAAGTAGCTACCGAATACTTTGCCAAAATAATATTTGTAAATGCCTCCACCCTAAACTCCACCCTCATTCTGATGAATTCCAGGTCTGATCGTTTCCCCGACGGGTTGGGAAATGAAAGTGGAGAATTAGGACATAACTTGATGGACCATAACTATAATGCCCGGGTAGTCGGGGAATACAACGGCCTTAAAGACAAGTATTACGCAGGCAGAAGACCCACCAGTACGTATATGCCCCGGTTCAGGAATTTTAAGGAAGATAAACAAGTCGGATTTAAAAGGGGATATGCCTATTCCTGCGGCGGCTTTCGTCCTTCCGCAAGCGGCAAACAAGAGTCGTTGATAGGAAAAGAATTGAAAAAAGAAATGACCAGTGTCGGTCCCTGGATGTTTTCTATGCTTGGGATGGGCGAATGCCTTCCCTATCATGAAAATCGTGTTACCCTGCACCCGGACAAAAAGGATGCGTGGGAAATTCCCCTGCTCGTAGTGGATGCCGAATATAAGGAGAATGAAAAAGCTATGGAGAAAGATATGGTCATGTCCGCAATGGAAATGCTGGACAAGGCCAATTTTAAGAACATCCGGGACCTGAAAGAAAGACGGAATTTCGGGCTCAATATTCACGAAATGGGAACTGCCCGGATGGGCAGGGACAGAAAAACTTCCGTACTGAACAAAAATAATCAGGTTTGGGGGGCAGAGAACGTATTTGTCACCGACGGGGCCTGTATGACTTCCAGCGGATGTCAAAACCCTTCTTTAACTTATATGGCCCTGACCGCCCGTGCAGCAGATTTCGCCGTAAGGGAATTAAACAAAAGAAATTTATAGCAATGTTACGAAGAACCTTTTTACACCATGCAGGCCTATTAGGAGGAATAACACTAATTCCTTCATGGCTTTTATATTCCTGTTCATATGTACCAAAAAACAGGGTGAGCATTGAAGATGTTGAACTTTCTCTTCTCGATGACATAGGAGAAACAATTATCCCTGCTGCCGATGACATTCCCGGGGCGAAAGCTACCCGGATCGGGGAATATATGATCGTTATGGTAAAAGATTGTTTCAGGGATGAACAAAAGAAACTGTTCATTGACGGCCTCAACGATTTAGACCAAAAATGTGCAACTCAATATAACAGGTCTTTTCAACAATTGGCTCCTGATCAAAAACTCGAATTTTTGGGAAGATTGCAGGAAGAAGCTCTAAACTCAGAGGAAAAACACTATTTTGATATTTTCAGAAGCCTTACCATTAGCGGTTATTTCACTTCTGAAATCGGAATGGTACAGGCCAGAGCCTATGAGCCGATTCCCGGGCGATATATTCCCTGCATGTCCCTTGCAGAAGGACAAAAACCCTGGGCGATATAGCACCAAAATAATGACCCTTCAAAACTGGATAACAATATTTGGTCTCCCATACTCTATGACAACTTAAATTGCTTATCGAATGTGAGTTCCTTCGGAAATCTGACATTCAACAAAGCTAAAACATTTATAAAAACTAAAATAACTGCAATGAAATTGCAAGGTTTGAACCTTTAACCGGATAATCAATCACTTAACCAAGTTCGAATCCTGTTAAGCTATCTTGTAAGGTTTTCAAAGAAATAACAATACTTGACGAACAGCATGGTATAAAATGTTAAATTAAAGAGGCTAAATTTAGTTCGAACTCACAGATAGAATAATTTCATACAGTACATCATTCTGACTAACAGAATATTGGGTGCAAGTAAAAACGGGACATTCGTTCCCGTATTTTTATCTTTGTATGGTGGGATTATGCTACCATACAAAGATTTTACTATGGCTTATACAATACCGAAAAGATAAGATCGACCCTGTATTACAAGGGACCGATGCCATCGTGGACGTGGAAACATATCCGATATTGGGAAATATGCTTGCGCCCCTTCAGCAAGTACAGCGAACGGCACTCCCCTAGCCCTAGTAGCTATTTTTTCAAAGCAATGTGATTAAGTCAAGAAAAATTTGGAATTATTTTTTCACCAATTTCCTCTATCAATTCCTCAGCTGGTCGTGAGGCATATTTTAAATTCAACATCACGTGGTTTACACCATACATTTCCAATATTTTTAAATGGGCATTTAAATGTTCCGTTCCCGTTTTAAATCCGAGATGGATAGGTGTTGGTTTTGTTTTTGGATCTGTGGTCAGATCAACGTACAAGGATTGCATAAACGGTTTCCAATCGACCTTGTTATTTTTTAACGCATCCTTCCAGAGTTGCATCATTAGTTGCAGTTTTTTAAAATCTCTTGGATAATATAACCAACCATCTGAATGTTTTGCGATCCATTCCAAGGATTGTCCGGAATGTCCGGTCACAAACATTGGCGTTTTTTTGTGATACTTTGGAAGTAAATCAATTCCGCCATTGGTGTTGCCATAAAATTCTGAGGTGTATTTTGGGAAATCTTCCTGCAATGCCTTGATGTAGTGAAAACTATCTCTAAAAAGTTCTGATTTATGTTCCAACTGTTGATTAAACGCAGGATATTCAATAGGCCTATCTCCTGAAGCAACACCCATTACCAGTCTTTGCTTTGAAAGTACTTGAAGACTGTTCATTGATTTTACCGTGTGTACAGGATGGCGCAATGGCAAAATGATACTTGCGGAACCTAAAGCAATTTCGGCTGTGTGATTCATTATATGAGTCATATAAATCCAAGGGTCATACAACTGTCCGGCATCACCAAAATTTGGGTCGTTGAACGGAACATCTCTAAACCATAAAGCTTTAAAACCAAGTTCCTCTGCTCGTTTGGCCAATTGTTCTTGATTGTTCATTGTTGGAATGGAACCACTATAAGCTTCCAATGGAAACACAAGGCCCAAAGTCAATTTACCTTTGGTCGCAATTTTGGTAAAAGCACTCATTTGAATATTTTAATTTCCATGTTTCAGATAGTATTCTTGTTACTTTCTCTCGTTCATAGACATCTGTAACCTGCCCTTTTCTCGGACCATTGGTCAGACGAATTTTATTTATTCTAAATCTCCTCCCATATTTAAGTATCGGTCATATCTGGAGAATTCGGGTTATTTTCATAGTTTTCAATGTACTTGTTGGGAGATATCTCTCCCACGGAGCTGGTCGGTTAATAGCTGTTTATAGTCTTCTTTCCATATATCGAACTTTTCCTGGGTATCCTCCAAGAATCAGACTTAAAAATGGACAAACCAAATCAGCAATCTTATTATTTGGCTATTTATTGCGCCAATCTCACACCGGAAAATTGCCATCGTCGATCGGTTTGGAAAAAATTCCGGTACGTTTTGCGGCTATGGCCTTGTGGGGTTGCCACGGACGCTCCTCGCAAAACCATTTGATCGACCATGAACTTCCCATTGTATTCCCCTATGGCGCCTTTGGCTTTCTTGAATTTTGGGTAGGGCAGATAGGCGCTTTCCGTCCATTCCCAACGATGGCCCCACTTGATCAGTTCGGAAGCCACCTCCCATTCCATTTCGGTTGGCAATCTTTTGCCTCTCCATGCCGCAAAAGCCGCAGCTTCATAATAGCTGATATGGCAAACAGCTTCTTTGGCATCAATTTCCTTTAGGCCCTTGAGTTCATACTCCATCCAATGCCCATCCATCCAATGCCAGTACAGTGGTGCCTTGATTTGGTTCTTGTTCACCCATTCCCATCCTGCTGCATGCCAAAATCTAAAATCGGAATACCCTCCATCCTCAATAAATTCCAAATACTCCCGATTGCTAACGGGGTGGGGAGCGATCTCGAAGGCATCCAGATAAACCAAATGTCTTCCCTTCTCATTGTCAAAACAAAAGCCCTTGCCTTTGTGACCTATCCAATAGGCCCCTTCGGAAAAAGCAACCGGCTCTTCCCGTACAACCTGTATTTCATCAAGGACCGTTTCCTGGGAATAGGCCGGAAACAGGGGATTATGCCCCAGTATGTACTTGATGTCCATAAACAGCAGTTCCTGGTGTTGTTGTTCGTGATGAATCCCCAATTCCAAAATGTCCCATAGTTCTTTGTCGATACCCGCCCCCCCAAACAGTTGTTCGACATGCTTGTCCACGTATTGTCGGTACTGATAAATTTCGGACACCGTAGGGCGGCTCAGGTTTCCCCTATCCGTTCTAATTACCCGTGCCCCTACGGTTTCATAGTAGCTATTGAACACGAAGTTAAAATTGGGGTCAAACACCTTATACCCGACCAAGTTGGGAACCAGGACAAAGGTTTCAAAAAACCATGTCGTATGTCCCAAATGCCATTTGGGGGGACTCACATCATCTATGGGCTGCACCACATAATCCTCAGTTTGTAGTGGGGAACATATGGTCTCGGTATGCTTTCTAACACGTACATAGGTGTCCAATATTCGTTGTTCCTTATCCTTTTCTTTTTCTTTTGGCAATGTTTTCATAGGGCTTACCTTTAAACTTCTTCCTTGATTTTCCAGACAGCATCCACAAACCACTCCTTGGAGTCATGAATCATTCCGACGGTATCAAATCCGGTCTGTTCCGCTAGGTTTTGGATTTCTGTCAGGTCGTACTTTTGTGATATCTCTGTAGAAATCACTTCATGCTTATCAAATCGGATGGTATGTCCATCGACATGAACATCTTGTTCCCGCAAACTGACCAAAAAACTCCTGCATGCCCCACTAATCGGATCATACGTAGGATAATGCTCAAATTGGCCCAGGACAAAATCGGCCATAAGTTCCCTATTGATCCGTTCCAAAAGGTTCAAATTAAACTTGGATGTCACTCCTGTTGCATCATCATAGGCCCGAAGTACCTGTTTAGGATCTTTCTTCAGGTCAAACCCTATCAGCACCATATCGCCCGGAGAGAGCAAGCTTTGCAATTGACCACAAAAGTCCTTGCATTCATCCTGTTCCATATTTCCGATATTGGCCCCTAAAAAAAGAACGACTTTTCGATTGTTGGAGCAGGAACAGGCCTCGGCCAACATTTCCATGTATTCGCCCTCAAAACCTTGTACTTCCACTTCGGGGAATTCCGTTTGTAATGAACTGCCCAGTAAATCAAGAATAGAGTCAGAAATGTCAATGGGCATATAGTTAAATCTCGCATTTTCCAGGTAAAGCTCCCGAAGCAAATACTTTGATTTAAACCCATCCCCTGCCCCTAGTTCGATCAAGTCGAACGGGGTACCGTCCTTGTTGACCAACTTACTCAGTTCACCGGTTTTATTCTTGAATATGTCCAGTTCACAATCGGTCAGGTAATACTCAGGCAACCCCATGATTTCCCTGAACAATGCCGACCCTTTTTTATCATAAAAATATTTGGGGTACAATTGTTTTGGTGAAGAAAACAATCCCTTCAACACATCCTCCCTAAAGCGCAACACGGTTGCCCTTCGAATTCCTGATACTACCGTACTGGTTCCGTTTAAATCCAATTTTATTCTATTTTTCGTTTCACTAATTAAGCTTCTGTGTGTTCCAAACACTTCCACAAGTTGCAGTATCACTGCCCCAAACATTAAATAACAGCCCAGGGTTTCCAATGGACAAGCATATGTGATGTTCAATGCACAAAATCCCTGAAATATGAAAGGGATCAAACTTTGAGTTTGTCCAACATTTCATCCGTAATACTTTCTGAATAAATACCATAACCATTGACCAATTGTCCTTTTAGCTTGTATTTATCCGATGAAATAGCATATAGAATACTGGAGTCCCCAGGGTCACTCATACCTTCAAAACGGTAGTATTCATCTATTTTAAATTCATCATGGAATACTTTGTATTCGCCATTGCGGCACTCAAGGCAATTCTGTTTTAGGTTAAAATCTTCTACATAACCCTCATCTCTCAGTACATTCATTGCCTGGCTCAACGTATCAAAATCTCTTTTCATGATTATATCCGGTTTTTTATTTTAATTCAATTATTGCCCAATTAAAAGAACCTCAAAATTCAATCAACAATTAAAGAGGTAAACTGTAAAGAGTTTTACAGCCCTCCTTCTTCACAACATCATGTGATTTATCAGCTTATTTCACTACAGTTACTTCGAGTTCAACGGTTAAGGTTTCAAAAAGGCTTACAACTTCAAGTAATGTTAGCGCCTGTTTTATTTCATTCTTTTCTACCCAATTTTGAAGTATGTTAAAGTGTGGCCAAAGTTCTTTTGTTGAAGTTGTATAAATGTTAAGCCTTACGATATTTCGGCATTCATACCCAGCCTCAGAAATTACTTTTTCCAGGTTCTTAATAGCTAATTCCAATTGGGTTTTCATATCCGCGGTGCTGGATATACCTTCATCGTTAATAGCAGTTTGACCGGATATATATAAAGTTCCAGTTACATTCTTTACTTCGACCGCTTGATTGTAACTGCGCTCATTTTGCCAGGTCCAAGGGTTGATTACACGTTTTTCCATTTTTCTTGATTTATATTGAGCGAATAAATCGCAGTTATTGTGTTGATTAATAGGAATGTCAATATGAGTTATGCTATTTATTTACCACACCTCCCATAAAGGTTCTGATTTTATTTATGATTTCAGTTCCATCTTCTTCCAAAGCAAAATGTCCTGTATCATAAATATTATAGTCAATGTTTCTCACATCTTTTTTAAATGCTTCAGCTCCACTTTCAGGAAAGTATTCGTCATTTTTCCCCCAAACAACCAATAACGGTGGTTGATTGTCCCTAAGGTACTTTTGCCATTTTGGATATAGTTTCAAGTTATTTTGATAGTCGTACCATAGATCCAAATTGACTTTATGGGCATTGGGACGGCTCATTCTCAAATAATCCAAATGCCAGGTATCAGGATTCACATTTTCAGGATTGCGGGTTCCGTGGGTATAGTCCCATCTTAAACCTTCCAATGTAAAAGCAGGTAATAATGCCTTTTCGGTACTATCGTTCCTATCCGCCCAAAGGGCTTTGATCCCTTTCCATATTTCTCCAATACCTTCCTCATAGGCGTTTCCATTTTGTGTAATGATCGCTGTGATGTTTTCCGGATGTGCCGTAGCAATTCTAAATCCGATCGGAGCACCATAATCCTGCATCATTATGGCGAATGAATCCAGGCCCTTTAACTGTAAAAACGTATCCATCGTTTCTGCAATGTTGTCAAAAGTGTATTCATATGTGTCCGGTGACGGAAAGTCGCTATTCCCGAATCCGGGATAATCCGGAGCTATTAAATGATATTCATCAGAAAGTTGGGTCAATACTTTTCTATATTGATGTGAAGAGGATGGATATCCATGCAGCAATACAATTGTAGGGTTTTCAGGGTTTCCAGCCTCTCGATAGGCAACATTCACTCCATTAACTTCTAGTGCTTTATATTTAATTTGTTCCATTTTATTTTCTTTTTTTATTATTATTTGCTTCTCTACAGTTGAATTCTCTTGACATCCGAGAGCGAACATCAACAGTAACAGGTAATGCGGTTTTAAATTTTTCATAATCGGTTCGCTTTTATATTTATAAATCCAAATTGCTTTCCACTCGATTCTTCAACTCTACGTTCATCCACTCAAAGCCTGTCTTGGTATTATCCTTAAGTTGTTTTCTGAATAACCCTACCAACATCCCTTTAAAGGTTTGGCTATGGTTAAAAATAGTAGTACCGTTACCGTTGTCCATGAGTTCAAACTTATGTTCTCCGTCGAATACACCTTTGAACCATAACTTTCCTATCCAACGAAATTCTTTATTATGTTCAAAGGCCAGTACTGCTGGTTTAAATGTCATATGCTTACCTTCTGGTGATACGATGCTTACTGTGATTTGACCGCCAACCTTTGGTTCTCCCGTAATGCTTGTAATAAAAGAATTCCAATTGGGGGAGTTTTCAAAGTCCATCAAGACCGTCCAAACTTTATCAAGTGTGGCATTTATTATGATTTGTGTCTTGATTTCCATTGCGACCAGATTATTTCTTAATTTTTATTTCAAATAAGATTCTACCGTAATATTTCCGGTAATCATTTTTTCTATCGGACATTTTGACCCCATCTCCAATAATCGCTCACGCGCTTCACTTTGAAGGTTTCCAAACAGTTGGATTTCTTTCATAAAGGTCACCTCACCTGTGGCCATGTTCCTTTTGAAACCTACCTTGATCTCCACCTTTTCCAAATCCCATCCTTTCCTGTCCGCATACATTCGCAGGGTCATCGCCGTACAGGCCGCCAAGGAGGATTCAAGGAGTTCTGTGGGTGTAAACCCCAAATTTCCCCCGCCCAACTCTTCCGGTTCATCGGCTATGACGATATGGTTTCCAGCTTGGATTTCAGTTTTATATTTTTGTTTTCCTATAGTAGCAAAGCTTGTTTTCATCCTATTTCAGATATGGTTATTATTTTGGCTAAAGTTTGTCATAGCCCTTAAATTTTTTGCTCACAATACGCTTCCACTCCGGGTGTCTTTGTATATAGGCAAATACAAACGGACAGAAGGGTAGCAATTGAAGCTGCTTATCTTCCAAATACCGCAAGGTCTTCTCGATAAGTGCGCTGGCCGCTCCCTGCCCTGACAACTCCGGGTCGGTCTCTGTATGGACCAAGGCAATTTGATTGCCGAATTCCCCATAATTGGTGAATGCATATCGACCCCCTATTTCTATTTCAAAACGTCTTCTTTCCTCGTTCTTGAAAAGTGCTATATTTTTATATTCAGGTTTCATAAAGCATGTTATTGGATAAGTACTATCTATTTATTCATTTGAGATAAGCGGAATACATCCAAATCAGCTTTTCCTGTTCACTGATATAATCGTTCATCAAAGCATTGGTGCCCGCATCGTTTATTTCTGCTGATTTATCCAATAAAACTCTTTGTTTGGATAAAAGGATTTGAAGTGACCCTATGATTTCCTGCACAGAACTGTGTCCATCGTGGTCATTGTTATTTTTCAGTAAATGACAGTGACATTAAAGGTGGCACTGTCATGAATTCAATGTATTATTCTAATTGCTGAATAAGGCTTCATGCAATAGCGCCGAAGCTTGTGTCAAGGCTTCCTGTACCCCTGGGATGTGGGACAATGGGTTCAACATCCCATAGTCGTGTATCATCCCTTTGTAGACGGTGATCGTGGTGGGAACTCCCGCTTCATCGAGCTTTCGCCCATATGCAACGCCTTCATCGTAGAGGATATCATTTTCGGCGACCTGTATCAGAGCCGGTGGCAATCCTTTTAACTCTTCCAGAGTGGCATTTACCGGAGAGACATACTTTTGCTTCCGATCCTTAGGATTGGGAATGTACATATCCCACATCCACTCCATGATCGGGGTGGTCAAGAACCTGCCCTGGGCATATTTCTTGTAGGACGGACGGCTTGTGTCGGAATCCACGAGCGGCCAAAGCAAGAGTTGAAAGGCCAGTTTGGGGCCATTTTTCTCCTTGGCCATCAAGGCCACCACGGTGGACATGTTTCCGCCTACACTGTTCCCGGCAACCGCCAGTCTGGAACCATCCACACCGATTTCATTACCGTTCTCAGCCACCCAAGTAGTGGCTGCATAGGCCTGGTTGATGGCTACAGGAAACTGAGCATCCGGGGTTGGGGTGTAATCCGGAAAGACGGCCACAGCGCCACTTCTCACTACTAAATCCCTTACCAGTCGTTTGTGCGTGGGATAATCTCCCAATACCCATCCCCCACCATGGAAGAACATGAACACGGGCAGCTTGCCCTTTGCTCCTTTGGGCTTTACGATATGGAGGGTAATGGTCTGGCCATCCTGGGTTATTTGTCGTTCCGATTCTTCAATATCGCTGTAGTCATAGGATACCGATTTTTGTGCATCCACAAGCACCTGACGGGCATCTTTAGGGGATAGTTCTTCTAATGGTGGCCCATCACCACTGTTCAGTACCGCCAAAAATGCACGGGTATCCTTTGAAATGTTGGGGTCCATTTCCCCCTGAACTGTTTGTGACATAATGTTGTTGTTTAAAATGGTTAATAAGAAAAAAAATGTTGCCCCTGCTAATTTGATCTGTTTCATAGTGTTTCTATTTTTGGTTTATCATAATATTCAATTGTTCTGTTTTAAGGGTCTCTTGATCTGGTCCACATAGCACCAGGCAAACCTGGACCAAGGCTTGGGCAAAATCGAAGTGACCACGGGGTGACCGGTTTCCTCAAAATGCTTTTGGGCGTGTTGGTTTGGGGAAGCGTTACAACACAATACGGCACCACAGGTTTGGCAGAGTCGCAAATGGTTCCATTTGCCCCCGGTCTTCACACATGCTTCACATACCTTTATATGGGTCGTCTTGAAATCTTCCCTGTCCAAATGCCCACAATGTTCTTTTGTGTCTTCCATGATATTTTTTCTAGGCATTCACTTTGAGTTCGGCCAAATATTGATGGATCTGGCTTATGGCCATGGAACCTTCACCCACTGCCGAGGCAACCCTTTTCACGGAACCTTTCCTGACATCGCCGACCGCAAAGAACCCCGGTATACTGGCTTCCAATGACTGTGGTTTGCGTTGATCGAATATGAAACATTTGATCATGGCAGCCTCCAAAACATCGGGTCCGGTATAAATGAAACCTTTTTCGTCCATGGACACGATCTGGTGCAACCATTCGCTACAGGGTCTTGCGCCAATGAAGGTGAACAAGTTGGATATTCCTATGGTCTGGGGTTTCCCTTCTGATTCCAGTATCAAGGATTGTAAATGGTGCGCTCCGTTGAGTTGGACCACATTGCTGTTTTTATGGACGATGATATTGGGTGAAGAATAAATTCGTTGCACCAGGTAATCGCTCATTTTGGAGCCCAGGTCATCGCCACGGATGATCACATGTACCTCAGCGGCATGGTCAGCCAAAAACAAAGCTGCCTGACCTGCTGAATTTCCGCCGCCCACTACGCCGACCAATTCATTTTTACAGGCCGATGCATTCATACCGGTAGCGGAGTAGAAAACGCCGCTGCCCTCAAACTTCTCGATGTTCTCGATGGGCAACCTTCTATATTCCGCCCCGGTGGCAGCAATTATCGATCTTGCCTTGATCTTCTTGTTGTTGGATGCGGTCAATGTAAAGTAATCCCCATTGTGCTCCACTTGCTCTGCTTTATGTGGAATGGATATGTTACAACCAAATTTCTGTGCCTGGAGATAGGCCTTATTGGCAAGATCGTTTCCAGAAATCCCTGTGGGAAATCCAAGGTAATTTTCAATTTTCGAACTTTTTCCAGCCTGTCCTCCTGGGGCATTGCCATCAATGGTCACAACGGACAATCCCTCTGAAGCGGCATAGACACTCGCCGCCAGTCCAGATGGTCCCGCCCCGACCACCAATACATCATAGATGTCGTCACCGAAATCCATCAGTACCCCGGTCAATCTTGCCAGTTCGGCAAGGCTGGGATTTTTATATAGCTCACCGGACATATTGATGAGTATGGGAAGGTCCCTCGCATCAAGTTTAAAACTATCCAATAGTTCTTTTGCTTCCTCGGACTCATCGATATTGAGAAATGAATGCCAGATATGGTTCTTCTCCATAAAATCACGCAGTGCATAAGTGGCTTTGGACTTTTCGGACCCAATCACCTTGATACCCCCGACAAACTCCTTTAGCATGACTTCCTGCCTTAGGAGAAATGCACTTAAAAGCACTTCCCCGATCCCGCTGTGTTTGGATATGATTTCCTTCAGGATGTCCGGCTTAATACGCAATACGGAAGCGCCCTGTGAAGCATGGGCGCTAAAAGGTATCCTTCTACTGGACAGCATACTGTTATCCCCGGTAAATTCATTGATCCCGTGGGTTACGAGCACTTTATTTTGATCATGGGAATCTTTCATGGCGATTTCACCCTCCAGAACGATGTAAAAATCATAGTCCCTATCACCAACCTGAAAAAGCACTGTTTCTTTTTCAAAGCTGATGATGTCACCATATTCCTTAAGGGTATTGATCTGTTTCTGTGTCAATATGGGAAATCTAGGGTCGGTCATCATGCTATTGCATTTTATTGTTAATTTGTTGTTTTCTTAAAATCAGCTATCAATGTGGTGTTTCCTCAAAAATGCATTGAGTTCCGGTACACTTGGATTTTTGATAAAATCATTCCCAGCCATTACCGTGGGAAACTTGAGGGTCCCATCATACAGTGACCTTATTTTAAGTTCTGCCACAGCATCGGTCTCCACGTTAAAATCTTCAAAAGCTATCCATTTGCCTTGCAAATAATTGCGAATGGCAGCTGATTTGGGGCACCAATCGGTGCCGTACAATTGCAATTTTGGTCTATCCATTTTTAGTGATCATTTTTTTGATTGTGGGATGGATTTTTTCCGCATTGGTGACGATAAACGGAGTCACGGACATCAGGATGATGGACACCGCCAAAAATATCTGGTAGTTGTTGGGACTGATCAAATCATATTGTAATCCACTCTGTGCAAGGACAAAGGAAAACTCACCGATCTGTGCGATTGAAAATCCAACAGCAAGGGCCGTTTTCCATTCCAGTCCCAATACTTTTACCGCTAAGATTCCGGCTACTGCCTTTACGGCAAAGGCAAACAAGGTCCAAAATACGATCCATCCTAAATCGGTCAGGAATATTTCATAGTTGAGCAACATTCCCATCGAGATGAAAAAGAAACTCATGAACACATACCGAAAGGGCAAAAAACAGGTGATTGCCATATGGTCATAATCGGTTTCCGCTATGATCAAGCCTGCGATAAATGCGCCCAATGCGAGCGAGAGACCCAATTGCTCCGTAAGTAGTGCAATACCCGTAACGATAAAGATCAAGGCAATCAAGAACACTTCCTGACTCTGAATCTTCATAACGTTTTTTAGGAAATAGGGAATCACAAAACGGGCCAGTGCATAGGCAATTCCACCCATCAATACTAATTTGGCCAATAGCCATCCAAAAGCGGCAAACGAATTCCCTCCGACCCCCGCGATTATTGGGGTCATCAACATTAAGGGCACGATCATGATGTCCTGGAACAGCAGGACCGCCAAAATGAATTTCCCATGGGGCGTCACTATTTTATTGGAGTCCTGCAATGTTTTGATGACAATGGCGGTACTGCTCAAGGCATAGAGAAACCCCCAAAAAATACTTTCCTCCCAACTGGGCCTCATGGTCAACCATATAAGTGCCGCAGTAAGCAGGATGGTAAAGAATACTTGTGCACTTCCCCCACCCAACACATAGTTCTTGATCTTTTTGAGTTTATCGAATGAGAATTCAAGTCCAATGGTAAACAACAGCAGGATTACCCCGATCTCGGCATACACATCAACCTCGTCCATATTGGCGAAGTAGCTGGAGGTATTGGGACTGAGCAGTATTCCGGTGATCAAGTACCCGATGATATATCGGATCTTAAGGAACCTGCATATAATGACCACAGCCGTGGCCACGCCAAAAATGGCACAGATGTTCAGCAGAATGTGGTGTTCCATGATATTTGTTTTTAGGACTCCCGGAAGCTCAACGCTCCGGAAGGACAATTATTGATTTGATTTTTTAGGGCCTCTGTCGAGGCATTTTCTGGTTTTATCCATGGTTTTGCCTTGGGGTCATAGACTATGGGCAAGGTTTTGACACAGATCCCCGAGTGAATGCATTTTTTGGGCTTCCAGATTACAGTCAAACCATCCTTTTGATACTCTTTGATATTTTCCATTGTATTCATTATTTTAACACGTCCTTGATTTCTTCTATTTTTCTGAACATTGATGCCGCAAAAGGACACAAGGGGATGATCTTTATATTCTTCCGCCTGGCCATCTCCACAATTTTGTAGAGCATCTGTTTGCCCACCCCTTTGCCGTTGTGAGCCGGATCAACATCGGTATGGTCTATGATGATCAATTCGGGTCCGGCAATGGAATAGGTCATAGATCCCACCTGTTTGTCATTTTCTTTTGCCAATGCCATCCCTTTGCTTTCAGATTCAATTATCTGTATATCCATATTTTGCTATTTTAAAACTTAATTTCGGTGGTCAACACAACATGGTACAATGTGTCATCCAAATTATTTTCTTGTAAAAAAGGTCCTGGAAAAATCACGTTGCCTTCCAGTTCCACACCGATGGCATGGTTGAACCGATATCCTGCAATGAAGCCCATTTGATTGGCGATGAACCTTTCATCGTTCAGACTCGGATAATCCAAGGTCATAGCGGCCCCATACACCCCGTCTTTCAGGGAAAAGCGCCAAAAGGCCGCATAATCGATTTCAACGCTAACCTTTTTGAACCTTGTGTTCACATAGGGGTGCACATCGATTAAATTGGATGGACCGAAACGTGCCACCCTCCCAAAATAGGCACCTCTTGGATATAGGGCATCAAAGGTGTTCAGTTTGCTGTCAGCTTCATTTTTGTCTCCACTGATGGCCTCTGTTTTAATTCCCACTCCAAATGCCTTCCCCGGTACTGTCAGCTGGCCTTCGACTTGAAGGGACAAGGTCCAAGCAGAGATATCCTGTTTTCCAAAGGAGCCCAATTGATATACTACCTCATTGTTATAGGTAAGTCCCTTAAAGGTGCCAAAATGCCTAATCCCAAGCGATACCCTTCGCTCATTGTCCGTCCCACTCTGATACGTGGCCCCATTCTCTTTCTGATAAAGGACGTAGGCATCCAAATGGGTGACATCAGAAAAGCGGGCCGTGGTATACAGACCGGAAAACGTTTCGTCAAAGGTTCCAAGATCGTTATCAAACGCTCCCGGTTCCGGGGTCACCGGAATGGAGAAAAATGCTTGGGCCTCAAAGCCTTTTGTGCGATACCGAAATCCTGCCAAATCAAATGACCTTCTCACGTTTGGACCTTCCCGTATATCCACCAATCTTCCGGAGCCCAACCGTAAATTGTATCTCCCCACTTCCAGGGTCCAGAGAGAGGAGATTTTGTAGGCTACAAACAATTGGTTCACGTAAAGGGCATCCTTATCGACCGGACTAAGACTGTTTTTCCCATAGGTCCAACTACTCCCCAATTCAGCAAAGGTTTCGAACCGATCACCAAGTTTGAGATGGGCATGGAACAGGAATCTGTTCAGGTACCATATGTTGTCCTGACGTCCCTCCGTACTGAATTCCTCATTGACAAAGGACTCTGCTTGACCTCTCCAACTTCCTCCAAGGGTCAACTGATTTTTCTCCGATAGGTACGGATGTTTCAAAGAACGGTACCATGACATTCCCTTTCGATCTTTTACCACAGGAACACTATCGTCTTGTCGCAACAAGGCAAAACGGTAGGTGCTCTTCTCCTGTGCCAGGGTATCAGATATAACTATCCAAAGGGCAACTAATGACATCATGGTTTTCAGTACTCTCATAGCAATTACAACATTTGGTCAACTTGCATATCCACTACACCATTATCAAAAATCAGTTGTACGCTATACTTTGATAAACTGCAGGTCGATGTTCAATTTCACCGAATCACTCACTACAATGCTACCGGTTTCGGTCACAGTGCTCCAGTTGAGGTTAAAATCCTTTCTGTTGACTTCCCCCGTCATTTCGAAACCTGCCTTGGTCTGGCCGTAAGGATCCACAGCTATTCCGTTGAAATCCACTTGCAATACAATTTCCTTGGTGACGTCCCTGATCGTCAAGTCGCCCGTCAACCTGTTCCCATCAAAGGATTTGGACTTAAAGGTTATTTCAGGATATTCCTTGACATTAAAGAAATCGTTCGATTTCAAATGATTGTCCCGGTCCTTGTTTTTGGTATTGATGGACACTGATTTGGCCGAGAAATCGAAATCCGCATCAAGAAACGTATCATTGTCGGTCTCTATGGTTGCATCGAACTCTTCAAAATGGCCTGTTACCGTGGAAATCATCATATGCTTCACTTTAAAGCTGATTTCCGCATGTGCCACATCAATTTTCCAGTGGGTCCTTTCCTTTTTACTCATAAGATTTGTTGTTTACATTTTATGTTCAATTATTTACCTTGATAACCCCCGTAGTGTTTCACTGGCGACCAGTTTGGTACCACTTCAGGCAACGTTGGATCAAGGGCTTTATACATGCCATCGGCATACACTACCTTGCCCCCAACGACGGTCAACAGCGATTTTAGCGTGTTGATCTCTTTTTCCGGTACGGTGAAGAAATCATCGGACAATAGGGTGAAATCCGCATACATCCCATTTTCCAAAGTTCCCTTGACCATTTCCTCGTCGGAGATCCAGGCACTTCCCTTTGTATAGAGATGCAACGCCTCTTCCCTGGTCAGTCGGTTGGCCGATTCGGCCAATTGATAATCCCCTACCGTTTTTCCGGTGATCAACCAGTACAGTGCGGGCCAAGGATTATAGCTGGCCACCCGGGTTCCGTCGGTCCCAGCGCCAACGGGAAGGCCCATATCCATCATTTTCCGGACGGGTGGGGCCTGCTTTGCCTTTTCTTCACCATAGCGCTCCACAAAAAATTCCCCCGCATAGGCCATACGCGCTTGGATGGCAATTCCCCCGTTTAAGGCCTTGATCCGTTGCAACTCGTTTTCCTGAACAGTTTCCGCATGGTCGAACAGCCATCTTTTGGAAGCGAGCTTTCCATAGGTTTCCTGATTGACCTCCTCTATGACATCCAACATATGGGCAATCGTCTCCCCATAGGTGGCATGAATTCTGAAGGGCCACCCATTGTCCACATGAAGCCGAATAACTTTTTTGAGGTCCTCCCTCCATGTTGGCCTGTCTTCCAACAAAGGTTGGGGGGCCAAAAAATTTTCAAAGTCACCGGCGCTCCAGGCCAGGAACTCCCCTCCCCCTTCCAGTTCATAGCCGTGATCCAGATGGATCTCTCCATTATGTCCCACTTTGTTATTGGCCATCCACTCTTGAAATTCCGCATATTCTTCTCCTTTATTTTGTGGAAAGAGGTAATAGGAGAGTCGGATGGGCATTTCACCGGTGTCGGCCAAGAGCTTGGTGCCCGTATAATCTTTAGGGAATTTATGCCCACCACCACCGGCATCAATACCACTGGTGATTCCGAAGCTGTTCAATTCCCTGTAGAACTGCTTTGTGGAGTTGACCATTTCATCATTGGACAAAGGAGGCAAGGCCCCGATTCGTGCATAAAGTATTGTTGGGTTGGGTTCCGCCAACAATACACCGGTCAAGGTACCGTCCGGGCCTTTTTCAAAACTACTGCCTTCCGGAGCCTTGGTGTTTTCATCAATGCCCAAGGCATCAAGACCGGCTTGGTTCAACCATGCCCTACTATAGAGGAAAAGCACCAAGGTTGGGACATTCCCCGTGGCCTCATTGATCTCCTCGGGCGTGGGAAAGCGCTTTTCTTCAAATTGAAAGGGGCTCCATCCCCCAATAACGCGGACCCATTGCCCATCCGGGGTTCTTTCTGCCTGTTCCTTGAGCATTTCTAGGGCCCGTTTCAAGGATTTTACTCCATCCCAACGCAGTTCGGCATTATAGAAACGTCCTCCCCTGGTCAAATGCAGATGTGAATCGTTCAGCCCGGGAATCAGCGTCCTGCCCTTGGCATCGATGGCGATGGTCTTTCCATTTTGCCAATTCAGGATTTCCTGGGTGGTACCTGACGCAATGACCTTACCATCCCTGATGGCTATGGCCTCCTTAAAGGTTCGCTCCTTGTCCATAATGGCCACCTTGGCATTGACCACAATCAGGTCTGCATTTTCCACACCTTCTCCCTTCTCGCTTTTGCAAGCGATGAACATAGTGGTCCACAAAAAAATCGTGAAATACCTCATAACAATGCGGTTTATAAAGGATTTCTTCCTTCTCGTTTTAAGGAAGAAATCCTGGTTTGATGAATTAATGCTTAAGCATTTCTCTTGCATACTGTACCCCAATGCCATAGGGACCTGCATATTTTACCACTAGATCGTTAACCGCCTTATAGGTCTCTTGACGGGCCCAATCCCTTTGCAATTCCAATAGATACTGTAATGAGGTCATTGGTTTGGCACCGGCCTGTACCATTCGTGTCACCGCCTGATCGTGTGCTTCCTGGGAAACATCACCAGAGGCATCGGTGATGACATATACATCATAGCCCTCACTCAATGCGGATAGAACAGGCCCCACGATACACACGCTGGTCCATAGACCGGCCATTACAATTTTCTTTTTGTTTTTTCCTGTAATGGCCTTGTAGGCATTGATATCTTCCCAGGTGTTCATGGTCGTCCTGTCCACGTAACCAGAAGTCGATTCCGGATAAAATTCTTGGATTTCCGGAAAAACGGGACCACTGAACGATTTTTCTGCCACTGTGGTCACTACCGTGGGCACCTTAAAGATTTTTGATGCACCGGCTACAAGACCAACATTGTTCCTTAATTCCGTTGTTGAAATACTGTGCGTGGCAAAGGCCATTTGGCCTTCATGATCAATCAACAGCAATGAGTGGTTGGTCGGATTCAATAATTCGGGGCTAGGCTTTTGTGCCGCCCCAGCGGTAGTTAAAACAACTGCACTTAGAAATACAATAATTCGTTTCATCCTTGATTTGATTAAAGTGTCAATATTGACTGTTATACATTTTAATTCATATGTTATGACATTGGAACCTCCATTACTAGTAGCTCAACATCCTCCTTTGCATTTATATTCAATTGGTCGACGTCTCAGACCCCAAAACCATCCCTGCTGCCCAACGTTTGCTTGATTACGGAAACTTTTCCATGGAGCACAAAAACATAAACCCCATTTTTACCGGGCTTGTTCAAATGGTGCATTACCTCCTTTTCTTTTTCAAGTTTGGCCATATGGAACCATACTCCGGCATCCTCAGGGTATGGAAATGATTTCCATATTGTTATGGTGATGTGTGCCAAAGCCCATCCCCGCAGCGACCTTGTCATCATTCAGTACCCGCAAGGCACCAAAGTTCATTCGCTCAGGATCATAGTAATTGGCAAAACTGAAAGAGTGCCTCGATTCCAGCCAACCATGGTTGGCGTTCCCTCTTGTTTCGGCTTTATGCAATGTGGTATTCATAATTTGGATTTTTGGAATGTTGGGCTTCAAATATGTTATGACCATGACGAAATCCATGCCATTGTTTTAAGTTATTGATTATAAGTTATTTACATTTTAAAAAATATAATCAATCCTTCCGATTTTTAATACTTTTCTAATATTTTAGAATTTACCAAGGCTAACTGATGCTAATTTGCATCCCTTGAACCATGGTTATGGATAGGCTTATCCATAGTTTGGGTCGATAGATGAATTGGTAACGTGATATATCAGGGACAATAGTTGTCTACAAAAACTATATCTACCTGTAGGAATACCACTTACAAGCTAAAATCGTCAAGTCATTTCACTTTTAGGGAATACTACGATGTCGTAGCAGTGATGGGGTTGAGAACATCATTTTCCCGGAACGGCTTAAAAAACCCCTTCTTTTTAAAACATCCGTTTATATTTCTTAAATAATAGAAAAGTATTAAGGACGGCGTTTGTACATAGGGTCCAAAAGCGGTTCTAATGTAAACATAGGCACCTCCAGGGTCTGTAACCCTGCTTCCCACTTCCGCAAAGCAGAGCTTCACAAAAGCCACAAGAACTATACATAACAGATAAGCAAAAACACTGGAAGCCCCGAGGCCGAAAGCCACGATTGCAGGCAATACAAAAATACCGGAGTCCACAACCATATTGACCATATGGGCTCTGTATCCAAAAACACCTATTTCCCTTTTTAATTTGGTTTTGTTCATTTACGAGGTATTCTTTGTACTACTTAAGCCACTAGAACTTTATTTGTGCACTGACAAATCCGAATACAATATTTTCACCGGTAGATACCTCCCTGAGATATGCCCCTGAGTCGAACCAGCTCATGCCCGTAAGCAGAAAGACATGCTTATTGGCCCTGTAGGTAAGAATACCGGAAATCTGACTCCCTATATAACGGGAAGAAGCGTCATTATGCTCGAAAAACGGTAACATATTGGGCCGGTAAATTCCTTCACCTCTACTGTATCTCCAAAGAAAGGCATAATCGCAGGTAAATGCTGCTTTTTCCGAAAGATATAGTTTTACACTCGGGTGAATGTCCATAAGATTACTTGGGGCTATCGGTGCAGCCATACCAAAGTAGGCTCCGGGACCAAACATCGTATTCAAGCTTTGTTGCGTATTGTCTGTGTTGTCCTTGTCACCACTGATAAGATCAGCCTTGAGTCCGATTTCCGGAGTATATTTTATTGAAGTAAAATTATACGAAGTAGCTAAAGCAATGCTCCAGGCTGATATTTTCCTGCTGCCTATCGAGCCGAATTGATAGCCTCCTTCCAAATCATACCACCATTTACCACTGTTTTTAAAAACCCGGGAAGCGATGGTATGTCTTTTTTCCGTACCGGCACCGTCATAGAACAGCGCATTCTTGTTATAGAAACCCAAGTAATAGAAATTAAAATGCAGTTCCTTTTTTGATGTGGTAATATCCGAAAATGTGCCCCAAAGCCGTAAATCCGGTGAAGAGGTATCATCAAAAATACCCACTTTATCTGCCACGGCATGCAAATAGAAAATATCGGTTTTTATGTTATCTCCACTAAAAATTGCTGTAATCCCATCAAATGAACGGCGGGTATTGGGAGAATCCCTTAAAGAAATTAAGCGCGTAGAACCATAGCTTACTTCCTGTCTTCCCATACGGAATGTAATAGGAGTCTTAATGAATGGTTTGTAATCTATAAAAAGTTGATGAAGTTTTAATGGGTTTTCCTCAACAGGCAAAAGGATTTTCCTGCTATTGGCCAAAGCGCTCTGTAATTCCGCATAAACACGAACGTTTCCCGAGAGATGCAGGTCAGCATGTAACAGCCATCTTGTAAGCAAATACCCGTCATCATCCCTAAGATCCGGATTCCAACCTTCGTTGTCCATAATCAGGTATTGTGTTCTGAAATCGCCTCCAAAACTGATATAAGCATCTTTGCTGATCCTTTTATATTTCAATCGATGGTACCAATCCCTTACGGTATCTTTTTCGAGACCGGAGTAATCTTCGTTATACCGCACTTGTTGAAATTTGGGAATTTGCTGGGCGGTTACGAGGAAGCAATTACATAAAAGTACTATTAGCAAAACGCGCATTATTGATTTTTACTTTATGGAAGCATGTAAAACCTCCGGAGAAGCTCAGAGGTTTTACATTTTTATTATTTTGATTTTTTAATAAGCGGAATAACCTTTGTACCAATCAACTCAATGGATTTCAATAATTGCCGGTGTGTCAGACCGGCATTGTCCATTTGAAAGGTAAACCGGTCAATGCCACCAAGCGCTTCACTGTGTCGTAATAATTTTTCGGCAACTTCTTCCGGGCCACCAACCACCAACACACCTTTAGGCGCAATTAATGCATCAAAGCCGGCTTTCGTTACCGGAGGCCAGCCACGCTCCTTACCTGCTTTGGTCCATAGTTCGGCATAACCCGGATAGTAGTCTGTAATTGCCTCCTCACTTGTATGTGCCACATAGCCTGGTGAGTGTAACCCCACTTTTAACTGCTCGGGCGAAAACCCTGCTTTGGTTCCTGCTTCGCGGTAAAGGTCTATCAGGGGGCGAAAGCGTTCCGTTTCCCCACCGATGACAGCCACCATTAAGGGAAGTCCTAAAGAACCTGCCCGTATAAAGGAAGCCGGTGTACCTCCTACACCCAGCCATACCGGGAGCTTTTCCTGAAAGGCTCTTGGGTAAACGGGTTGGTTATTTAAAGCAGGTCTGAATTTTCCTGACCATGTTACATATTCCTGCTCTCGTATTTGGAGAAATAATTTCAGTTTTTCTGCAAAGAGCGCATCATAATCTTTAAGGTTATATCCAAAGAGAGGGTATGCTTCAATAGCTGATCCGCGGCCTACGACCAACTCTGCTCTTCCTTTTGAAATGAGATCCAGCGTTGCAAAACTCTGATATACCCGTACAGGATCATCCGTACTTAAAACCTTAACTGCACTCCCGAGAATAATATTTTTGGTCCTGGCAGCCGCAGCAGAAAGAATTACCGCTGGTGCCGAATCCAAAAACTCTTTTTTATGATGCTCTCCGATGCCAAAAACATCAAGGCCTGCATCGTCGGCAATGACTATCCGATCCAGTAACTGTTCCATAGCATCGGCACTGCTAAGATTACTGCCGTACATGGCCGATGCAAAACTATCGATACCTATTTCCATTTTTAAGTGTTTACTTTTTTTAATTTATATTTACTTTCATTGCTAAAATTAACATCGGGCAAGCATTGCCGTTGTCTCTGAATTTTCTTCTATGCAATCATATATACCGAGGACCGAATATCAACCCATAAGGTTTTTACGCTTTAGTTTCGATTACATAGGCCGTTAGCTCTGTCATTTTCCTTTCACGAAATCGCCATAAATCACAGTAAGTGTAATGCCTGTTTTTTCCGTCTTCGTCTGTTATTTCTATTTCTCCGAAAGCAGTCACGTATTCATTTTCAGAAATTAATTGTATAACATCAAATCTCGGTGGCACTATATAATTTATTGCCATTATCTAACAGCTTCTTTTCCTTCAAGAATTATGTCTCCTACAAATGTCCATCTGGTATCCTCGGTGCAGAATGCCAGAAAACCTTCATAATCACCAGCTGTAACGGCCTTATTGGCTTTTGCCAATATCTCTTTATTTTCCATATTGTAAACTTTTGTTTACAAAGGCTTTATTGTGCCTTTCATCGTATAAAAACTGCCATCGGGCAAGGTCGCATTGCTATAAATGATTCCGTTTTCATGGTCTTCGACATGGGTTACCGTTGCTCCGGATTTTTCTCTCCATGCTACCATATATACCTGCGGTCGAACTTCAGCGATTGTGGTTTCCACTCTTTCCGAATACCCATTGGTGGTTAGACCTCCTCCCTCTATTACCGTAAAAACCATGGATTCCTCGGCTTCGAAGTAGAGTTCGGTTTTCAAAACACCTACATCCATTATATATCTGTTGCCTGTTAAGTTGTTTTTCATTTTTAAATTTCTTTAAGACTTTATTCCGTTGATATCAAAGAGTGAAAATGCCTTTGATTTGGTAGTTATTTTACAAGGTATTGTCATTACCACTGATATATTGTGGTCAGCTCTGCACCCTCGGTTAAGTTTACCTTCGGTATACTGTCGTTGATTTCGACCACAAATTCGTCAATAAGTTTTACGTTGTTAAAATCAATGGGGTGTCCTTCAACCATATGGCGAGCTACCTGTCCTTCCAGTTCTTTTTTGTCCACATAGGCAGCGCCTACGTCAATAAAATCATAAACCGTTAAAATCCCATCATTCTTTTTTGCCTTTCTGATCGCGTACAGGTCGAGCAACATATTCCTGAGTGTAAACTTCCCGTCAGATGCCAACCTGATCTGGTTATCAAGAAAAAAAGCATAGATCAGCCCCCGTCTGTAGGGAAGTTTTCCATAATTACCATAATCCGTCCAGTAATTTGCGGCAATGGAATCATTATGTGCCCCTTTGACCTCACTCTCGTAATGTGGTTTTAAGCTCTCTTCATTCAGGTAATTCAGAAAATCCTCCTTCCCGTAAATTTTACTGTAGGCCAAATTAATGAGGGTGGTATAATCGTTAAACCCTTCCCCGAACCATTGATGGTCAAAACTACCCTCCCCTAACATGATTTTGATGCCAATCCAAGTGTGGGCAGTTTCGTGTGCCGTTACGTACTTTTCCCATGTACCAAATGGCCTTCCCAACTTCATGACAAAGCCGTTTTTGATCCCAAAACCGCCCCCACCAATTTCTGCTTGGTTGTTTTGCAGTGCTGTGACAGATAAAAAATAGAACGGAAAATCCGTATCGTTCCAAAACCTGTGGATGCTCGGAAAATAGCTTTCAAAAAAAGGGTTGAGACTCCCCTGCAAGTCATTTCCATAGTTGTCGACTTTCGTGATCACACAATAGTAGGGAATATCCATAACGCTGTATTCCCTCACGTCAATATTATCCCCCATAACAAAGTATACCATTTCGGAAATGGAGTCGTAATAGGCTGAAAGCTTTTCCGATGGATTTCCTTGAGATGGGACAACGGAATTGAAATAGCTGAAATTCTCGGGATAATCACGCCATCTGAACGATACCAAAGGATTACTTTCATCAGTTATGGCCAGGGCAAACTGCTTGTTTGCCAACGTCAATACTCCATTTGTGACAACTGGCCTGAACAGTTCCGTTTGAGAAGCCATAGTTGGTTTATCAGCGGGAAGTGAACCGTTTATTTCATAACTGATCCGGTGTTTTTTTGCCCCGTTGTGGTATATGGTGATACGTCTGTCCACTTCATCTATCCTGACCACTTCAGGCCGGGTAGCACGAATATTTTTGACAACTTTGAATATATCTGTCTGCCCGCCAAAATTCGGGTCCCCAAATATAAACACAGTACTGTCTTTTTGAGATGCAGAATACGTTAGTTCGACCTCTAATGTAGAGGAGTGTCCGTCCCAGCTGAGCACATAGTCCATAAAGGGTTTTTGTTGCGCATAAGAATGGATGCCAAAAGTTAAGAGAAGAACTGATATTATATTGTTTTTTTTCATTTCCCTGAGCCTTGTGGTATCATAATGATTAAATTATTCAACTGATTTTCTAACTTATTTTATTGCAAACCCTAAACTCGTCCGGTTTATTAATGGGCATTACAAAAAAGAAGTCATGGCATTTCCGTTTGCTGATTTGACCGATGGCACCTCTTCCTGTACGACATCCCAATGTTCTGCTATTTTTCCATCTTCTAAGCGAAAGATATCCACCACTATGACCGGAACCGGACCCCACCCGTGAACGAGACTATGGGTTATCACAATATCCTTCTCTTCCACGATGATACCGGGCTGCCACTTAAAACCTAAATCCAAAACAGGCAAAAGCCTTCTAAGCCCTTCATGACCATTGATCATCGATGGGTTGTGCTGTTGGTATGATTCATGCCAATAGCGTTCTATGGCTGTGCTGTCTTTTTCATGGAATAACTCATCCATTGCCTTTAATACGATTTCTTTATTTGTCATTTCTTCTTCTTGTTTTTTGTTTATACTAAAGTAGCATTCAAAGTAATTTCTAATTTGAAAGCGTTACTTACAGGGCAGGTTTCTTCAGCAGATTTTGCTTTTTTTTGAAATTCTTCTTCCGTAATCCCTGGAATTTTTGCGGTCAAAACCAAATCTGATTTTGTGATAACCCCTTTATCCAATGTGATAGTTGATGTTGTTGTCAGTTCCTCAGGATGGTAGCCTGCAGTGGTGAGATCCGCACTCAATTTCATGGTGAAGCAACCGGCATGCGCTGCGGCCATCAGTTCTTCAGGATTGGTATCCGTTCCGTTTTCAAAACGGGATACAAACGTATAAGGTGTTTGCTTTAAAGCTCCACTTTGTGAAGTCAGATGGCCTTTTCCTTCTTTGATTGTACCGTTCCACACGGCTATTGCATGTTTTTTCATATTCATAGTTGTTTAATTTATTTAAGAAATTAGGGTTGGGTTTATGATTAGTATTCTAAAACATAAATTTTTTTATGCTCATAATCCCATACCGTTTTATATTTTGCCAGAAACCGATGAGCTATGAGTAAAAAATTATCCTCTGTTAATCCTAAAGCCTTTCTAACAGGACTAAAGTCACCTTCATATTTATCGATCGCTATAAAATCTGTAGTCAGATCAGAATTCATTTTTACTTTATTCAAAGAAAATAAACTGACATTATAACCATCTTTTCCATAATCGATAAGATTTTTTTCCTTCGTAAGTTTTTCAGCATCTTTATCGGTTATTCCCAGTAATCCATAATTACCACCTGTATCGAAGATCCCTAGAATTTCAACATTGTTTACCTTTACTTTTAGCATAGGAATATTAGGTAGATTTCTAATTTCAAAGTCTAATGTGGCTAGTAATTTTTCTCCGTTTAAAAAGTCTTTTGAAGATGCTCTTACAGCAGTGTTTTTATAGAAAGTAAGCTTTCTTTTGGTATAATCCAGTTTGAAAAGGTATCTCTTGAAAAAATCAAAACCTATATATCCTATACAATCAGGGGTAATACTATTCTGTAAAAAATCTAAATTAGCACTTTCGATTTGTTTGAGATTTTGAAAATGTAAACCGTTTACTAAACCTACCTCTTCAATAGTATCATTGGTATACTTTTTAAATTTTTGACCACTCGCAACAAAACCATCACCTGACTCTTTTTGAGACGATAAAGGAACCATGTTATTATTGATTTCTAAAGCTTCTTGCTTACCCGTATCAAACATAAATTTCCCTTTAACCCCGTTAACTTCACCGGAAATAAACGGAAAAGCATTCACAATCGTCAGGGGAAAAGAAATGCTGTCTCCTGTCAATTGGAACTCGTTTTGAATGGTAGATTCTTCAAGATTTTGAGCATGTAAAACAGTAGAAATTATTAAAGATGCCAGGGTGTAAATTGTTTTCATTGTTCAATGATGATTTCCTTTAATGTAATGTTTGTCTCTCTATGCATATTTTATTTTAGGTTCCGTAGAGTCTTTGCTACGAACTACCCTTCCTTTTTATTGATTGATTTCTCCATGTTTTCCTGGTCTAAAATCGTCGGAGGCGTCTACTATCCCTGAAGAATAGCTCATCATAAATGAACGATTTACCATCATTTTCAATGGTCACGACCATGGATGGATTATGGTCTTGTTTATTAATTATCTCGTTCGATTCATATTTGCATAACTAAAAGGCTATTCCACGTTTATCATTAATTCAGTTCTTCGTATTATAATAGCCTCCGAAGTATTTTACAGCTGACCATTCAGGAAGTGTCTCTGGCAATTTCGGAGACAGTTCACTGTAGTCTTTTGCACCAAAGACCACTCTTCCATCAACCACGGTCAATACGGATGAGATGGTTTTTATCTCTTCATCAGGTATGGTGAAGTAATCTTTGTCAAGCAATGCAAAATCTGCAAAATGCCCCGGAATGATCTTGCCCATTTCGCCTTCTTGGTTCTCAAACCAAGTTGGCCCGACTGTAACGAGTTTCAATGCTTCTTCCCTTGTCAAACGATTGTCCTTTGCAAGAATCTCCGAACCCGACACCGATTTGCCCGTGGTCATCCAACTGATACCGATCCATGGATTATAGGAGGAGGCCCTAAAGGCATCGGTGGTAATGGCAAGTGGAATCCCGCTGTCAACCAACGCTCGTAATCTTGGGGTTTGAAGTGCTTTCCCAACATTATATGTCTTTATAAACCCATCACCGTGCATGGCCATTTTCATGTCCAGGGCTATACCGCCCCCCAGTCTTTTTACCCTGGCAATATTCTCGGGAGTAATCGTTTCAGCATGTTCAATACTCCAACGTAAACCGTCCAATGGTGTCTTTTCATTTATAGTTTCTAAGGCATCCAGGAATGCAGTGATATTCTCGTTATAGCTAATATGCAAACGAAAGGGGATTCCTTTCTCGATAAGTTTTGTAATGTCTTCTTTTATATAACGATGCATTAATTCTTCATCTATGATTACCGCGGGTCGGTCAAAATTCTCGTGATCGTGTATTTCAAGTCGAAGTATTTCACCTGTGCCTTCATATTCATGACCATGTGTCATGGTTGGATGCAAGTTCTCTCCTGCACTTATGGGAGATTTTCTTGTAACGACGTTAATTTCAGCATCCACCAAACTTGCGCTGTTGGTATCGCCAAACTGAAGATCGATAAATGGCATTCTAATATTCAGACGATTTTCCTTCGTCAGTTGTTGTATGGGAGCATGTCCATGGGGATAACCATAAATACTTGCTGCGTCTACAGCTGTAGTAACTCCGAACCGGTTCATATCGTTTATGGCATTGGTAATGGAACTAATTTGCTCTTCATCTGAAGGTTGTGGCACCATGAGTTCCAGAGCGGCGAATGTAAATGTATAGGAATGTACAACACCTGTGTAATTTCCATTTTTGTCTTTTTCGAATATGGTTTCTGGTGAATCTGGAAACTTATCCGTACCAACTCCAAAAGCTTCCATCGCCAATTCATTTAAATATGCGCGGTTGTAGGCGTATTGTACAATCGCAGGCCTGTTTGGGACCGCTTTCCTAATTTCTTCTATGGTGGGCAATCGATTTTCTTTAAACTGGTATGGCGACCAACCACCGATCACTTTCACCCAATGGCCTTCAGGAGTTCGTTTTGCTTGCTCAGTCAACATTTCCAGGGCTCTCTCCAAGGTCGGCACACCTTCCCATCTCACATTATAGTTATAGCTCCTTTCATTCAGTACGTGGGTATGGGCATCATTGATACCGGGTATCAAGCGTCGACCCACTGCATCGATAAGCTTGGTGTTGTTGTCCTTCAACTCTAGTATCTCGGCATCAGTGCCTACGGCATATAGTCTGCCTCTTTTTACCGCCAATGCTGAAGCTTCGGGTTTGGTCAGGCTTCCCGTGGTAATTTTTGCATTGAATACGATCATATCGGCACCCACCAATGGTCCAGTGGATTGCGCCCTACTGCTTACACTAAAGATAACCGCAGTTACCAGAACGATTAATTTTCTCATGATTTGTTGATTTTTCGTTAAGCTTGTTTTTAATACTTTATTTTTCCGTATTTCCCCGCATAAAAATCCCGGTATGCATCAGCGATCTCGGACCGACTGTTCATCACAAATGGTCCCTCAGCCACAATGGGCTCCGAATAGCGTTCTCCCCCGAACAACATAACATCGATGGGACCCTGAAGTTTGTTTTCAATGGTTATCTCCCCCGCATTCCTATCAAATTCCACAAATTCCCCTGCCCTGAACTCGGCGCCGTTCAGTAGCGCATGCTTTGTGGGCAAAAAGGCGGCTACCTCTATGTTTTTCTCCATGAACACGGTAAAATCCTTCCCCGGTTCCAATTGGATGTGATATAGGAACTGTATTGAATAGTTGGGTATGGCAGAATGAAGCCCTTCATAATCGCCCACGATGACCTTGATCCACCCCCTATTGTCCGACAATGCTTTTTGTGGCACTTCATGGGCATGGATGGCCAGGTACTCCGGTTTTTCAGCCTTGTTCTTTGCTGGAAGGTTGATCCAAAACTGAAAGGCATGGGTGCGATTGGTTCCCGCATCTGAATCCACGTTCAAGGTCTCATCGTGCACAATACCATTTCCGGCCTTCATCCATTGCACCCCGCCTGAATGCACTTTGGCGTAATTTCCCGCACTGTCGAAATGTTCATCTTCCCCATCAATAATATAACTCAGCGTGGCAATGCCCCTATGGGGATGCGCCCCTGTTCCGCTATCCATGACAGCAGGTTGGCGTTTCGGAACAATATGGTCCAAAAAGACAAAGGGTCCAACGGCATCCGCATACCGGTTCGGTACCATTCTATTGATCGTCAAGTCCCCTATATCGGCCCTTTGGCCCTCTGTTGAAAAACTAGTTCCTTTTTTCATTTCTTATGTTGTTTAATCCAAAAACACATAGAGTGCCTGTATTTTGTCATTTTGGAAAATGGCGATATCCATTCCGGTCTGCACGGGCTGCTCCCCTATCGGCCCTATCCCCCAAAGCAACCTTCCGATATTGTTGTTAATCACTACGGGTTGTAGTAAACGAAAGACAAAATCTTCCGGCATTTGCTTCAATACCTCGGTGATACTATCATTGATGGCTTGGTGTCCATGGGTCTGATGCCCCACATGGTAGAGTCCACTATCGATCCCATAAAGGCCTTCGATGACTTTCAGCCGAATCGCCTTGTCCCGCTCACTCCAAACTTTATTTAAATTTTCCTCCATAATGGAGGCAAGTACTGTATTTCCCATAGCAGTAGTTTTAAACAGTTAAAAACCGATCCCGATACATCGGGACCGGTTGTAACGCACTTTACTTTTCATTGGGCACCGGGGTGTCCAAAAGTTGAAGTTCCCAAGCCAAAGCAACACCACTTCCTCCACCATGATCAAACAAAACTGGCCCCAATTGAGTTGCTGTTTCCATACGGGCCCAATCACGTTGCCATTCTGAAGCCACGGCCAACCAATTGATGGGCACAATTCCTACCTGGACCATTCTACGGACAGCCATATCATGGGCCTCGGCACTTACACTGCCACAGGCATCCGTAACAACAAACACATCATAACCTTCCCCCAAAGCTTGGATTGCAGGCATGGCAACACAAACTTCTGTCCATAACCCTGCTATGATCAATTGCTTACGACCACTTTCATTTACGATATCGGTAACTGCAGGATCTTCCCAAGTATTGATAAAGGTTCTGTTAATGGGTTTCTGTTCTGGGAATACATCTTGAATACTTTTAAAGATATAGCCCCCACGTTCTTCAATTACCGTAGTAAGTATAGTTGGTACATTAAAAACTTTTGCTGCTTTTGCAAGACCTACAGTGTTGTTAATGACCATTGTCGGTTCGTGGCTATGCAAATTGGCCATTTGAAAAGGTTGATGATCGATTAGCACTACGATGCTGTCTTCGGGCCGAAGAAGCCCCTCAAGTCCGGTTTTTGGTGTTTTGTTCATAATGGTTACATTTTTTAGTTCTTGTTATTTGTTATTTGACCATCCGCTTATCAACCTTACGGCATCGATTTGGATGATCATGCTGTCCCAATTGGGCTATTTTTATGCCACATATATAAACACATGATAATCAATAAAATATAGAAATTAAGAAAAATATAAACTCTCCTTAATATCATATTATTCTCTTATATTAGAAATTAAAGTATCTTTAACTGGAATCAAACGCTATGAAAAATGAAGGATATGCTCGATGAGTTTCAGCTTAAAGCAAAGTTGATGGATCAATGGCCCTATGAAGTGGTCTGGGTAGATAAGGATGCCAAGTTTGTATATGCCAACGAGAAGTTTTGCAACACTATTGGTTACAATAGAAAGGAATGTAGCACATTATCGGTTCTGGATATCAACACGACCCTGACACCTGAAGGCTGGAAAGCCCATTGGCAGGAGGTCATGGAAAAAGGAAGCGTCAACTTTATCACGGTCCACAAAACCAAAGGAGGCAGGTTCTACGATGTAGAGGTACATGTCCAAAAATTCTCATATAACGGAAAAAATTATTTGTGCGCTGTTGCAAAAGAATTTGCGGAACCCAGCTTTCATAAAAAGATCATAGACAATACCTATCAGATCGCAAATATAGGGGGGTGGGAGCTGACCTTACTGGATGGGTCCATCATGGCAACCCCTTGTGCCATGGATATTCTGAATGTCAAGAATCCGGAGGGACTGACCCCACCAAAGGTCATCCATAGGTTTAAGGACAGTGACCGGTACAGGTCGTTGTTGGGAGAAGTGATTAGAAATGGGATTGCCTTTGATGAAATATTGGAAACCAACGATTCCCCGCCCCGATATGTCAGGGCCGCTGCAAAGCCCATTTTAAAAGGGAAAAAGATATATAGGGTATTCGGTATCTATCAAGATATTTCCGATATAAAGCATAAAGAAAATGATCTAAGTTTCTATAAGGCCGTTATGGAAAATGCCCAGGACTTCATTGCTGTCTACAATAAAGAAGGGGATGTGATACATTATAACAAATCCCTAATGAAACATTTGGGGTACAGCAAGGAAATGCTGGACCATACTAAAATATTTGATCTGGATCCCGCGGTCAACCGGGAATGGTGGGCAACCCACTTTCAAGAAATCATCGATAAAGGCTCGCTTCGTTTTGAAAGGTTGTTACCAAGAGCAGATGACACAAAGTTTCCAATTGAAGTTACGGCAAACCATCTAAGGTTCAATGGCCAGGATTATAATTGTGCCGTGGGCAGGGACATCACCGCTAAAAAAATGCGCGACCTGGAACTGTACGAGGCCCTGCAAGAAATAAAGACCTTAAAGGAGCGTCTTGAAAATGAAAATGAATATTTGCAGGAAGAGATTGGCAATAAGATCAATTTCAAGAATATCATAAGCAGTAGCGAGGCCTATAAAAGCGTACTTATACAAGTTGAACAGGTGGCTCCCACGGATACAACGGTATTGATCACCGGCGAGTCAGGCACCGGAAAGGAATTATTGGCTCATGCAATCCATAGTAACAGCAAAAGAGGAAATCGTCCGTTGATCAAGGTCAATTGTGCCACCCTGCCCAAAGAACTCATGGAAAGCGAATTGTTCGGCCATAAAAAAGGTGCTTTCACCGGGGCGATCGCCCATAAGGAAGGTAAATTCACCCTCGCTGATGGCGGCACCATCTTTCTTGACGAAATAGGTGAGTTGCCCTTGGAGCTTCAACCCAAGCTTCTCAGAGTTTTACAGGAAGGTGAATACGATGAACTAGGGGGCACCAAAACAATCAAGGTCGATGTAAGAATAATTGCCGCAACGAACCGGAATTTAAAGGAAATGACCCAAGAAGGCAAGTTTAGGGAAGACCTTTATTATCGTTTGAACGTATTCCCCATACACAATATCCCCTTGCGGGCCAGAAAACCTGACATCCCGATACTTGCCCAATATTTTTTGGAAAAGTATGCCCCCAAGGCCGGAAAGACTTTCAAGCGCTTGGCACCACAAACAGTTGAAAGACTCATGGCTTACAACTTTCCGGGCAATATCCGTGAATTGGAAAACCTGATAGAACGTGCCGTCATAGTCGAAAACGGCACTACCCTAAACCCTGGTAACTGGGTTCCGGAACAGGAAAATATACCTCTTTCTAATGAATTCAAATCATTTGAAGCCAATCAAAGGGATTATATCATCGAGGTGTTGGAACATACCCATTGGCGTGTCGGGGGACCCCATGGCGCGGCAAAAATTTTGAATATGAACGACAAGACCTTGTTTGCCAAAATGAAGCGTCTAGGTATAGAAAAACATATTTCGTCCAAGTAAATTATATGGACAAAACACCTAGTCAAGCATGGTTATACTATTACAGGGCTGGCCAATTCCGGCAATGATTTTTTATACCAATTCCATAGATCTCGGAATATAGGTATCCCCTAAACTAAAAAGATACTTTGTAATATTCTTTATTTTTGTAATTTTCCATTATATGAGAAATAAAATTTATTTTTGTCATCATTAAAGAGGTATACAGATGAAGGACAATATGCACGATGCGGAGATAAATGGCTGGCTACTGGAACAACTACCGCACGAGATGGTCTGGTTGGATGAGAAGGGCAAAATCATTAAGGCCAATGCTAAGTTGTGCAATGCACTGGGTTATAGTAAAAAGGAATGCGAAACACTGTCTATCACTGACATCAATATTACTGTTACACCCGAAAGTTGGAGGAAACATTGGGAAGAAGTCCATGACAAAAGGAGTATTCGATTCACTACCACCCACAAGACTAAAACAGGGAAATTTTATGAAGTCGAAGTCAACGCCCAGAGTTTCTCATATGATAGAAAAAAATATATATGTGCTATTTTACATGAAGTAAGAGAGGCCGGTTTTTTCAAAAAATTGATTGAGGACACCCAATCCATGGCCCATTTGGGAGGGTGGGAACTGAGCTTATATGATGGATCCATCCTGGCCACCCCTTATGCATTGGAAATTTTTAATACAGAAAACCCAGAAGATTTAACTCTCGCCAAAATCATCCATAAATTTAAGGATAGTGATAAATTCAGGTCTTTACTTGAGCAAGTCATAAACAATGGAATCGCTTTTGATGAACTTTTCGAATCCAGTGATTCCCCTCCCCGATATATCAGGGCCGTGGCCAAACCCATCTTGAAGGGGGATAAAATCTATAAAGTCTTAGGGGTCTATCAAGATGTGACAGAAATCAAGGACAAGGAAAGTGATCTGGGCCTTCTAAGCACTGTGATTGACAATGCCCAGGATTTGATCTATGTATATAATGACAAAGGAGATTTACTGTACTATAGTGAATCTCTGATTGACAAGTTGGGATATAGCCGGGAAGAACTGGACAAAATGGGCATGTTTGACCTGGATCCCGTCGTTACGGATGAATTTTACAATGCGCATTTTGATCTGTTAAGGGCAAAAGGGTCGCATCGGTTCGAATGGTTGATCAACAGAAAGGACGGCACCGTGTTCCCGGTGGACATCACTTCAAGTTATTTAACCTATAAAGGTGAGGATTACTGTTGCTCTGTGGTCCGCGATATCACCGCCAAAAAAATGCACGACCTACAAATTTATGAGGCCCTGGAAGAAATTAAATCCTTGAAGGAGCGTCTTGAAATCGAAAACGAATACTTGCAGGAAGAAATCGGTATTAAAATAAACTTCAAAAACATCATATGCAAAAGCGATTCCTATAAAAGTGTACTTATCCAGGTCGATCAAGTGGCCCCTACGGAAACAACGGTATTGATCACCGGTGAGTCCGGTACCGGTAAGGAATTATTGGCAAGGGCCATACACAACAATAGTAAAAGGAAGGAACGTCCCTTGATCAAGATCAATTGTGCTGTCCTTCCAAAGGAACTCATCGAGAGTGAACTGTTCGGGCATAAAAAGGGGGCATTTACCGGAGCTGTTGCAGACAAGGTTGGTAAGTTTACCCTTGCAGACGGGGGAACCATTTTCCTCGATGAAATCGGGGAATTGCCCTTGGAACTTCAACCCAAACTCCTTCGGGTGCTACAGGAAATGGAATTCGATGAGTTGGGCGGTACCAAAACAAAAAAAGTCGATGTACGTGTCATTGCGGCCACCAATCGGGATTTAAAGGAAATGATTCGTGATGGCCGGTTCAGGGAAGATCTTTATTACCGCTTGAATGTGTTTCCGATACATAATATTCCCTTGCGCGCCAGAAAGGACGACATCCCTATATTGACACAGTTTTTTTTGGAAAAGTATGCAGTGAAGGCCGGGAAAGTTTTTAATCGTGTGTCAAAAGATGCGATAGATGCATTACTAAACTATAATTTTCCCGGAAACATCAGGGAACTGGAAAATATGATCGAGCGTGCGGTCATCGTAGAGAATGGTCCAACGCTAAAACCGGGAAGTTGGATACCACTAAAAGATATCCATGCATCCAACATCGGCTTTAAATCCTTCGAAGCTGTTCAAAAGGAGTACATCATCGAGGTCCTCGACCATACCAATTGGCGGGTCAGTGGTCCCAGTGGTGCGGCCAAGATATTAAAGATGAAAGACAAGACCCTTTTTGCCAAAATGAAGCGTTTGGGCATCGAAAAAAAAGTCAGTCTAAAGAGAAATCCACAGAAAACGACTTGAGATGGCTGAATATATGACAATCCCCAATAAAAACCATGCAATCAACTACCTCGCGTCCCGATAATTATCGGGACGCGAGGTATTCACACGAGCAAGCCTTAGCTCATTTCGATGCAGAGGATCAGGGAATAAGACCCATTTAATGGGATTCAACAACCGCTATTGGGTCCGTATTTGTGAAAACCAAAGGTATTGGCCGACAAAATTGAAATCTGTCCACCCCCATTAAAACATAAAGTGAAATCGGCCAAACGGATTTCCCTTTTCCACAAACACCTATTTGGATACTATTTAACAACGGTATAATCCTCAAAATCAACGGTCAAGTTCTCTAATAGGCTTACTACTTCCAATAATGTTAAGCCCTGTTCCATACCGGGTTTTTCCACCCAACCCCGAAGGATTTTGAAATAGGTCCATAGCGCTTCGGTCGACGTGGTATGGATGTTCAGGCGGACAATGTTCTTGCAGTCATATCCTGCCTCTGTAACCACCCGCTCGAGATTAAGGAGCATCAAAGAGGCCTATTATGAATGAAGGCGGCTCAGTGTTTCCCTGGACACCCCGGGATAGGCGGCCAATGCCGGGAGGCGCATGGTACTGTTAACCATCAATGCACCCTCGATATGGTGAGGTATAGAAGATTGGATATAATTGGACCATTTCATAAAGTTTTATTAAAAATTATGTAGGTATTTAGGTAATTACCTAAATTTGTACCAGTAAAAAAACAGAACTATGGAATTGTTGGAAATCATAAAGTCCTTATCAAATGAAACCCGTTTAAATATTCTGGAATGGTTAAAAGACCCTTTTGCCCATTTTCCGGAAGAGGAACTGAGCGAAGACACCCCGGAATTGGGTGTATGTGTGTCAGATATTGCAAAAAAGGCGGGAATGTCCATCCCTACTGTTTCCGATTATCTAAAAACAATGTCTACCGCGAATATGTTGATCGCTACACGAAAGGGACAGTGGACGTATTATAAAAGAAATGAAAAATCAATCCAAGATTTAGCAACGCATATTAAAAATAAACTATAAAAAATTTTGTTCAACTTTTAGGTTTTTACCTAATTATATAAATATATAAATATGAAAGCAATTGTATTACAGGCACCAGGCGGTGCAGAAAACTTAGTCATTCAAGACGTGGACAGACCGGAAATCAAGACCGGGGAAGTATTGGTAAAAGTCAAGGCGATAAGCATCAATCCTGTCGATGTAAAAACCCGTAATGGAAAAGGCATATATGGTCGGATAAAGGATGAACAGCCCCTTGTTTTGGGATGGGATATCTCCGGTACTGTTGTAGAGAGCCACGATGCCAAATTTCAAATTGGCGACGAGGTGTTCGGGATGGTAAACTTTCCCGGGCATGGAAGGGCGTATGCGGAATACGTAGCGGCCCCTGCATCGCATTTTGCCCTTAAACCTCAAAACATTTCCCATGAAAAGGCGGCCGCAGCAACCCTGGTCGCCTTGACCGCTTGGCAGGCCCTGGTCACAAATGCCAATGTCCAGAAAGGTCAGAAAGTACTTATCCATGCCGCTTCGGGAGGAGTGGGTCACATCGCGGTCCAAATTGCCAAGTATTTAGGGGCCACGGTGGTCGGAACCTCCTCCGCAAAAAACAAGGATTTTGTATTGGGCTTGGGAGCTGATGAACACATTGATTATCGTGGCTATGACTGGGCTGCACACCCAAGGGAATTTGATTTTGTCCTCGATACCATTGGTGGTGATAATATAGACCACTCCCTTGAAGTGACCAAGGAAGGCGGAAGCATCATCAGCATCCCTACCGGGTTGAATGAGGAAGTCACCTCAAGGGCTGCTACCAAAGGGGTAAAAGGCTATTTCATCCTGGTGCAATCCCATGGTGAGGATATGGAACAGATTGCGTCCTTTTTGGAAAAAGGGATCCTAAAACCACATATTTTCGAAACGTATGGTTTCGATCGGATGCAAGAAGCCCATTTACAGCAAGAGACCGGTAGAACTGTTGGGAAACTGATCGTTACCACATAACATTGGAACTTATGAGCGTGCATAAATCAAATCATGGGGTTTTGTGCCGAGAACGACTAAAAAACCTAAAGCCCTTTGGAGAACTCTAAATCAAGCCCTAAAAGTGCTTTGTTTGACACTTCCAGTCCTGTAATCATACCAACCTCGGTCAGGTTAGCAATGGACAACAATAACGAGGTGAAATGGAAGATTTTTCAAAAGATTGCACCATTGAAAAAGGAAATCTTCAAAACGAAATTGAGAATATGTAGCCATCTCTAATAATTATAATTCAATTTTTAGTACATGACAAAAATTAATTTCGTCATACATACGAGTATGCCTGTGGTCGAGTGTACGAGTTATCAACATCCATCCATATACCCGAACACCCGAATACCCGAATACCAAAGGTCAAGATGCGTTTTGCCTTGTGGTAATACCTACGATGTGAATTGAAATAAAAAAATGTCATGTACTAAAAATTCAATTTCTAAATTCCTACTATTCCTATGCATAATATAATAATGTGAATTAAGGGTTGAAATTCAATCTTTATAACCTTCAGGAGCATATTTTGATAAAGAATGAAATTGCACTTTAGTTATTGGTTATTAGGCTATTGAGTTATTTAGACAATACCTGTAAACTGAATAACTCAATTACTCAGTAACCTAATAACTCGACTATTTTTTTATTGAAAAACCACAACTAATTGATCTTTAACTAAAACAAAAATCTGACCCTTAATTAGCATTAATAGCATGGCTAGGGCTTACATTTCAAAATTGTTAGAATAATGATACTAAACGCTAAGAAGAAAGTACTATTTCTTAAATATTAGAAAAATATTACAATTAAGGAATATAATAAATACTACTTTACACTTAAGATGCTGTATACAAATGACTTACTGATTTGGCACAGAATTGGTCAACAATAAGACGTGTAAGTATTGCAGCGATATGAAATTTTACTTTAAAGAGCACTGGTTTATAGATACGTAATTTTTTAAGCTTACAAATCAAAATCATTGTATGTTTTTCTTGATTAATCAAGAATTATAACTACTCAGTTTCTTTTTAAACTAATGAAAATTGAAATGAAAAATATCAAGTTTATCCTCATTTTGTTGGCCACATCGGATTTACCCGGAATCTATGGTCGCCTTATCTAAATGATTAACTGTCTAAAACATCATTTGTTAGAAATCAAAATTTCTCAAAGCAATATTTTTCAACCTTTTTAATTTAACATTTTTAAATATAATATTATGAAAGCAGCAGTGTTAAAAGAGTTCGGCTCTATTGAAAATTTTGAAATTGTGGATATCCCCACACCTAAACCCGGATTCAAGGAAGTTTTGGTCAAGGTCTTTGCAACTTCTGTAAATCCTTTGGACTACCAGGTACGGCGTGGAGATTATAAAAATGAATTGGAATTACCGGTCATTACAGGTCACGATGTCTCTGGTGAGATCGTAGAGATTGGTCCGGGAGTGGAAAACTTTAAGGTCGGGGATGAAGTGTATTATACCCCTGAGATTTTTAACGGACCGGGAAGCTATGCACAATTTCACGTGGCAAAAGAGGCCATCATTGGTTTAAAACCAAAGAACCTGAGCCATCTGGAAGCTGCAACACTTCCCCTGGCCGCAGGAACAGCCTGGGAGATGCTCGTTACCAGGGCGCAGCTCAAGATCAACCAGTCCATACTCATCCATGGTGGTGCCGGTGGTGTAGGTATACCGACCATTCAAATAGCCAAGGCCATGGGAGCAATTGTGTATACTACAGCCAGAAAAGCCCATCATAAATTTCTTCTTGAATTGGGTGCTGACTATGTCATTGACTATGAAAATGAAAATTACATTGATGTCATTCAGCAAATGACAGGCAATAAAGGGGTTGATGTGGTCATTGACACCATAGGGGGCAATACACTTTCCGATAGTGGAAAGATACTCGGTCAGATGGGGCAAGTAGTCACCATTGTCGATATAGAAAAACCTCAGAACCTTATTGAGGCTTGGGGGAAAAATGCCTCCTATCACTTTGTCTTTACCAGACAGAACAGAAATAAATTGGATGAACTGACCCAATTGGTAGAAAACAAAAAGCTAAAGCCCGTTTTAAATAAGGTCTATCCATTGTCTGAAATAGGTAAAGCCCATGGTTTATTGGAATACAAAACTGGTGATGAAAACTTCTATGGAAAAATAGGAATAGAGGTTGAAAAAGAAGTTTAATTAAAACAGTTATTAAACAAAGATCAGATATGAGTAATCAGGATATTTTTATAAAGGCGAACAAAGCTTTGGCAGAAGGAAACTATGACGAATTCATCACTTACTGCACCGAAGATATAAAATGGGAAAACGTCGGTGAAAGCACCTTCCATGGAAAGGTCGAAATTCTTAGGTACATGAGCTCAACTTATGATGGATTAGTATTTACAACAGAAAATTATATCAAAGAAAAGGATTTCGTTGTTGAGCTTGGTCAGATAGTATTTGAAAAAAACGGGGAGTCAAAAAATAGTTCCTTTTGTGACGTTTGGAATTTTAAGGATGGTTTGATCCATCAAGTAACTTCGTTTGTGATTTGAGAAAGCCTGATAAAAAACTATTAATTCAAAACCCTTGATTGAATCAGGGGTTTTGTTCCTTTTTAGGAAAATTATACAGGGTTGAAAAAGTCATAAAACCTGTAGTCCTCCAAAGGAAAATCTTTTGGCAGTAAACGATGCGCTACATAGAGGAGGCAATACTGTGTTAAACTTTGATATAAGTTTCTGATTTTTAATAAAATAAAAGTATAAAAAAGAATGGGAATATTTGTATAAATCCTTGGTTTTTTAGTATCTTAATAGGATTATTTCACGATTCTACAAGATAAGGTCTCCCAGACCTTTTTTGACGCTCGGTCCTAGCGCAAAAAAGCCTGCATCTGAAGCAAAAATCTCTATTTCCTGCCTGCCGGCCAGGCAGGTTCGCTTCAATCACAAAAGTCAAGATGAGTTCTATAAGAATGTTATTTAAGGTCGTTTAATTTACCTTTAAATATAACAAAACCAAAGAGAAGCGGGGAGTCAAATCCTATAAGAAGTATTTGGCGTCTTCGGAAACCGGGCCAAACTTTAGACATATTTGACCGGCCGTTGTGCGATTGAACAATTGGTGGAGCAGACCTCATGACAAGCACAGCCCCCTGGCATACATACCCGTGGCAGGACCAAAACGGCATTCACCCCATTGCTCCCGGTTTAATGCCCGGAAAACGGCCATTAACACAATCCTGTTTATGCCGGAGGGAACTCCGTATGCAGCTCACCCGTTCCCGTTAGCCGCATACCGGTCTCCTTCTGATTTTATACCCGGTTGCCTTAGCCGCTAACAGGGTTGGGTTTATATTGTATTGGGAATGGGTGGACGGCCCAGGGGATTCTGTCTGCCGTAAACAGAACTCTGTTTACCGCTTACCGGGTTGCGGCTGATTTCACACCCGAATGGGTTTACCGTATACCGGGTTAAGTTTGCTGCACAACGGACAGGGTTGGCAGCCGGGAGTATTCCGTTTACGGTTCGGGGGGATGTATAGGCGGTGCGGAGATCCCGGTTTACGGTGCTATGGATACTATTGGCAGTAAAGAGAAAACAGGGTGAATTCACAAGCAGTTGGGTTAGCCGTCAACACGGTTACCTGGACATACGTATGTAAATGCAAAAGCGGCGGACTGGTTTCAGTCCGCCGCTTACCGGGATGCCTTTGCGGCTGATCCAACTCGATCCTGCATATACGCATTCCCTTAAATGGCACTATCCGGGCTTGTTCGGACACAAAAATCTACACGGTTCCTAAATCCGAAAACGCTTCCGGATCACCCGGGCAAGGACGATAAAGGCCAGGACCGCTATGGCGATCCACCACCAGCGCCGGCTGGTGGCACCGGTACGCTGTACGGCCCTGGCTTCGTACCGTTGTGCTTCCCGGGTATGGGTGCTGTCCCGCAGGTTGTGTTTTTCCTGTAAGGTATGGCTACGGTGTTCGTTTTGCAACGCATCATAAACCACGTTATGTTGACCGTAGATCACCACCTTTTCGGCCTCCCCGCTAAAGCCAGAATCCCGGTGATAGCTAAACCGGCCCACAGGCACGATAGCCACTGCTTCCAGTTCCTGCCAGGCCTGGTGTACCTGTACCACGGACAAGCTGTCGAACTGTTCGACGGACATGGCGCGGAAGTCGGTTATTCGTGCTTCCGAACGCTGTTTGATTTCGCTTTGCCGGTGGTGCCGGGTACTGCTACAGGCCACAACACAGCAACCGGCCCACAGGATAAATAGCTTTTGCAGGGTGTCCATGCTCATTCCTTTACCGTGGCACGCATGGAGGATACGGGGCTCCAGGCGCTCACCCCGTTCTTATTGCGCGCCCGTACCCGGAAATAATACGTCATCCCGTCCTGCACGGGAGTATAGAAATTGCCGCGGGAGTTGGAGTTGCTCCCGGCGGGCTGCCATAGAGGCTGCCCGTCCTCGTCCAGCGTATCGGCAATCTGCATCTCATAGTCGTAGGCTTCCCGAATAGCCGGGAACTCCAGCAATATCTCACCCGGCCGTCGGGAAGCACGGAGACGCGTCCATTCACAAGCACGGGGTACCCTGGTGCTTTTAGGATGGGCTACAGGATAGAACCCGGAGCTGAGCTGTGTGGAAGCCAGATCAGTAAAATTATTGATGTACGTGGTTACCCGCCGCATCATGGTAATCAGTGCCGTACGGGCTTCGTCCTTTTCCTTGGTTTCCCGAAGGTTGCCGCCTAAAGCGGTAATGGCCTGTTTGTTCAGGTAATCCTGCACCACGGGCTCGTATTCCGCAAATGGCGGGTACAGGTCCGGGAAATGGGTATTCGTCCCCAGGGCATCCAGGGTACGGGTGGCCAGTACGGCCAGGTCGCCATCACTCAGATGGCCGTAGTTTGTTACTAATTTTGGTCGTCTCATTTTTTTAAGTTTTTTATGTTAAACATTTGGTTTTAGTCAAAACCTCTAAAGGCTCCTCCCTCCCGATAGTCATCGGGATGATAAAGGGAGGTGGGCGGACTTTAGTCCGGTCGGAGGGTTAGAAAGCCCAAGCCATAGGAAAACCTGAATGTTTTGGAATAATCCCGTGACCTGGGATTTCAAACCCTCCCCCCGTTGCTACGCTCGGGTACCTCCCTTCTCCCGATAATCATCGGGATGAAGGGAGGAGCTTTTGAGATTTGTTCAAATACAAGATTCATTTTCACAACTAAGACTTTATGCATTAATAGTAGTTTTCATTGATGAATCTGTATTAGTTATCCGTCCACCGGGCAATAACGGTAAGGGTTCGGACGGGGCGGCGTTTGCGTACTACGGCGTTATTCACGTTGCCTTCTACGGTATAGGCCCAGTTGGCGGTCCACCGGTCTATAAAACCGGCGTGGGCTATACGGCCCAGGCTGGTATTGTAGAGGCCGAAGACATCGCCGGCACGGGGGGTTTTTGGAGCCTTCCCTCCTTTTTGTTTGTCCGGATCACCTTACGGTCCGGGAACAGTGCGGGGCTCCAGGGAGTGCGAGGCTTGGCGTAGCCTGCCTTGCCAAAACAGAAGCTTACGAATGCGGCACACCAGTTGTAGCCTTCGCCAAGGCCGGTATAGCGGAGGTATTCCGCTACCCGTTGGCCATCGTTGTGCCCGGTGGCTTCTTTGATCCCCACTTCGGCCGTGTAGACCCGCCGCAGGGTGGTTACATCATTCGCGAGAGCCAGAGGGCCATACCCCAGAATAAGGATATATAGCCAGCCAGGTAAATACATACGTGTTGCCATGGG
>NZ_JBRKIS010000029.1:0-42826 GCF_052983315.1 Sinomicrobium endophyticum | reverse complement strand
GAATTCGTTTAAACTTTTTTCTTTTTGATGGGTTTGAACTTTTTCAAAGCTAACACAATAAAAGCAAGATAGTTAAACCCTGTCCAGCTTGCCACGGTGGTGTCAAACCTGTTTAGTAATGACCGGAAACTGTCCATCCAGGCATTGGTTCGCTCGATGGCATATCGCTGGTCATAAAGTTCTTTGTCAAAATAGTCATCTCTGTCCTTGTCACTGTTACGCCTGTTGAAACAGATATTGGCATTGATTTCCTTTTGGGCACAAGCCTGTCGGAAATCCTTGGAATCAAAGCCCGCATCAGCATTGAGGAACAACCCATCCACACGGAGGTCAGCATCTTCCAGAGTACCAGTGACTACTTCGAACTGCACCTCAATGTTATACAGGTCGTTATGATTGCCGGCAACAGGTTCAGACATAGCTAAAGGTAGTCCCTGCCTTTCGCTAAGGTATAGGGCATTGGTGGTTTTGCGCTTCTTACGGCCTTGGTATTCCACTTGTTCCCCGCCCCTGATGGCCGAGGTGTGACTGCCATCCAGGTCCACACTGGAAAGGTCAAGTTTTGATTTATGGCGGTTGAGGAAGCTCACCCAACAGTCTTTCCAAAAACCGCACAAGCACCATTTCCGGTAATGGTAGTAAACCGATTGCCAACTTAGCACTTTACTGTCAAAAAGGGCTTTTACAGGCACTTGATGCCACTGCACACCGGTCTTGAGCTTGTAGAGGATGGCGTTAACAATCTCAACCAATGGAACGGTCGGGGCAAATCCTCGATGAGTTTTAGGTATGTAAGGAACTATTTCCAATTCTATCGTATCTTTGTCAAGTACAGAGTACATAAAGGGTTGGTTTAGATAATTGTATGTTTCGCAACACAAATATCTTCAACCCTTTTTTATTTTTAAAAAAAGTTTAAACGAGTTCAATAAAATGGCCAATTGTTGTATTAATAATAATTCTTTTTTTGATAAAACCAATCAAAAGTTTAATCAATAGAGTTACCAAAGTTGGATATGGAAATAAATCAATTGAAGCAAGTCAACAAATTGTAACTAAAAAAATTGAAGAGCAAGAAATATCAGCAATCGACAGAGCATTAGGGATATTCAGGCCTGAAACTATTGAAATGTTTACCAATGCTGTTGAAGAAGAAACTGAACTATCAAAGTTAGAATCTAATAATGATAAAATTGAAAGGTTAAAGAATTACTCTACCATTATTTATATTAAGCGTCATTTTGACGCTATTTATTCCTCAATTTTCGGTTCTCAAATAAGAATCTTAGAGAGGCTTAACACTCTTCATCCTGAATCAAAGGAATCTTTGAAGCTCTATTATGAAAATGCCAAAAAATTTAATCCAAAGTTTTACGAAAACTACCCTTACAAAGATTATTTAAACTTTCTATTCAACTTTAATTTGATTAGAGAGGATACTGGGATTGTACAATTAACAATATTAGGGGGTGATTTTTTAAAATACCTGACAGAATCAAACAAAGATGTTAATAAGTTAAATTAAAAAACCACTAACATGTGTGTAGTGCATTAAACATACCATACACTGAACGATGCCGATGGGCGTAATAATTTGGGTAGATATTAAAAAATTGTCTTATGAAAATCAGTTACAGAAACCAAACAGTTCTTAAAATGCTACATACAGGCACCTTGGGACCAGTAGCTATTAATTCACAAGACAAAAATGAATTAACGGATGAGTTATTAGCTGAATTTGGGAAGCTATGGAAAATTAAAGCCGCTTCGTTTAACAAAAATGTAAAAGTTCTTTCGTTACCTTTTGCCGAAGCTGTGAACTGCTTTTTGCTGTCCGTGAGCCGTTTCAAAGTATCCGAACACAAACAGGAATAACGGCAGGGTTGATAAAAAGCAATAATGTTTTAACCATTGAATCACTTATGCCCAAAAACGGAATTATCTTTAGTGATGGGGCAGAGACCGACTTTTTAAGATTCAACAGCGGCGCGATCGTTACTATCGGAATTGCCCCCGAAACGGCTATGCTGGTAACGAAATCGAAGCTATAGATATACTGAAAAAATGAAATTCAAAAGTAAAAAAGACATATTATTCCGCTTTTTGATCCTTGGACTAAACGTATTCCTTGTTGGAATTACGGTTTTTGTCCTTATAATCGGGGAAGTAGACAAACATGAATATTGGGGGCTGATACTGATTCTTGGAGTAGTTGGACTTTTATTTTGGATGTATTTCGGAACAAACTACGAATTGTCGAAAGACAGACTGATATACAGGTGCGGGCCTTTAAAGGGAAAAATAGGCCTCGATTGTATCAAGGAAATTGTTAAAGGGAAAACGCTTTGGGTTGGATTTAAACCGGCGACATCGAGAAACGGACTCATTGTGAAATACGACAAATACAATAAAATCTATATTAGCCCTGAAACTAACGAATCCTTCATCGAAAAAATTTTGGAACTTAACAGTGACATAAAAGTAACAGAATAGAATTCCTCCCGACCGATATAACACTACGTAAATCTGCTTGAAAATGGTACAAATAAATATTTTTCGGAAAAGTATAAAGGATATATTTTCAAGGAATTAGGAACTTCGAATCCCGAAAAATACTTAAAAAAAGATCTTGTTTTTTTGATATTTAACAACTTTTTAGGTATCCTGTAGTAATTTTTTGTCTTTCTTTAAAGAAGGAAAATAAAACGTCTTATGAAAAAATACTACGTACTTCTTTTGCTTTTTATCCATTATGGTATCTACGCACAAACCGAAAATCTGAATTTGAGCTTTGAGGAAGTTGATGGAAAAACACCTGCGGGCTGGAGTCTTTCCGGAAATGATGATTATGATGCCTCAGTTGACCATACAATTTCAAAGGACGGCAAAAATTCTGCGGTTATAGTGTATTATGGGGACAGTCCGAACTTTAAAGCATGGACCTACAGTATCCCGGCCAAATACCAAGGCAAAAAAATAAAGCTTACCGGTTATATCAAAACGGAAAATGTCACGGATGGCTACGCCGGATTATGGTTGCGGATTGATCCCCGGGTTGCATTTGACAATATGCAAGACAGAGGGGTTACCGGGACAACAAATTGGGGAAAACATAAAATCACCCTGGACCTTAGACCGGATAAAGCACAAAAAATTGTTTTCGGAGGCTTGTTGGTAGGAAAGGGTAAAATGTGGATAGACGATCTGCAAGTTACCATAGATGGAAAACCCATTCACGAAGCTCCCTTAAAAGAATTATCAAAGGCTGAAAAGGATCGTGAATTTGATGAAGGGTCCAACATAAAATTCCCTGAACTCAACGATGAGGTGATTTCCGATCTCGATCTACTGGGAAAAATATGGGGATTTTTGAAATATCACCACCCCGAGATCGGTAAAGGAAATTATAACTTAGACTATGAGTTATTTCGGATATTACCAGAATTTCTCAATATTTCCGACAACAAAGAAAGGGATCGTGTTTTACTCGAATGGATTGAAAAATATGGCACCGTCGAAGTTTGCAAACAATGTAAAACTACCGCTAATGATGCTTTTTTAAAACCAGACCTGGATTGGATAAATAAGAGTACATTATCACCTGAATTAAAAAACAAACTTCATTATATCCGACAAAACCGGCATCAGGGAGAGCATTATTATATTGGTGGTGCGGCCAAGGTAGGCAAGCCGGAATTTAAGCACGAGAATCCCTACTCGGAGATGCCTTACCCGGATGAAGGCTTCAGATTGCTGGCACTGTACCGGTACTGGAATATGATTCAATACTACTTTCCATATAAGCATTTAATGGCCAAGGATTGGAATAATACGTTAAAGGAGTATATTCCCCGGTTTATCCATGCCGACGATGAATTGGAATACGAATTAACCGCCCTTCAGATTATAGGAGACATACAGGATACCCATGCTAATATACGGCAGGGAGGTAATGCCATTCAGGATTGGAAAGGTGCGTTTTATGCTCCCGTACAGGTAAAGTTTATAGAAAACAAATTAGTGGTTACCGACTACTATGACGATAGAATGAAAACATTTACCGGATTAGAAAAAGGTGATATAATTACCAAAATAAACGGGAAGCCTGTTGAGATCCTCATTGAGGAAAAGAAACCTTATTATCCGGCTTCCAATTACCCCACTCAATTACGGGATATGGCCAGGGATATCCTGCGCTCAAAGAAAGACACATTACACATAAATTATATAAGAAACAAAGAGGAATTGTCCAAAACCCTACAGCTTTACAATAGGGACTCTCTCCATATGGAATACTGGTATGCACGTGGTAAAAGCGATAAAAGTTATAAACTTTTGGATGGGAATATTGGTTATATTACGTTGAAAAGTATAAAAGATAAGGATATCAACGATATAAAAAAACAATTTAAGGAAGTCAAAGGGATCATTGTAGATATCCGGAATTACCCTAACACTTTTGTCCCGTTTAGCCTGGGGTCTTTCTTTACATCGCAGGTTTCACCATTTGTAAAGTTTACCAAAGCTAATTTTGATAATCCGGGAGAATTTACCTTTACTACCCCTCTTAAAATCCCACCCAAAGGAAAAAGCTTTCAAGGGAAGGTTGTTGTTCTTGTTAATGAAGATTCTCAAAGCAATTCGGAATATACGGCAATGGCATTCCGGGCAGGAGACAACGTAACTATTGTTGGTAGTACCACAGCCGGGGCCGATGGTAATATATCTGATATACATTTGCCTGGTGGACTAGTAACTTATATCTCCGGTATTGGTGTATATTATCCGGATGGTACGGAAACCCAACAAGTGGGTATTGTCCCGGATATTGAGGTTTTACCTACCATTAAAGGTGTAAAAGAAGGGATAGATGAAGTCTTGGAAAAGGCTATCGAAATCATCAATAAGGATTGATTCAAAGGCAGTAGTAAATACAAAGATTATCGTAATCCGTAGGCTCAAATCAAAAGTGGTTATTTAAAAATGTTATCGACGTTTTTTGTTACGTTGTAAAATTTTCTATTGATTTTGCTAGTAAACATTAAAAAGAATATTAACAAAAGGAAAGGGACCAATCCGCAATAAGACTAGGGGATAAACGTTATTATTCCAAAATTAAAAACAATGAAAGACCTATTAAGTAAAATTCAAACGGAAATCGAGACATTCAATGCTGATGCTGCCTCACAAGTGGAAAGTGGCAATAAAGCTGCCGGGACCCGGGCTCGAAAAGCTTCCCTGAACGTCGAAAAACTGATGAAAGAATTCCGGAAAGCTTCTTTGGAAGAAGCTAAAAAATAATTTCCAAAGGGCTGTCCGATTGTGACAGCCTTTTTGGTTGTATCCTAAAATTTCAATTCAGTTTCTCAATTAATGTCTGTACCATCTTTTTAAACCTGAATCTGGCCAGGACTATTCCGGAAATTTTTCCTGTCAAAGAGGAAACCAAAACTACCAGCAGCCCGTTGCCAATCAGGCTCCAGTTGAATATTTTCGACGTGACCAGGGTAAACAGGCAGTAACCTGTCAGGGATAGCACACAAAAAACAGCACCCAATTCACATCCGCAGGCATTGTGCCAATGATTTATTTTTTTTTCATAGGAGGTAGTTTCACTTTCCGTCAGCCGGTCTATTTGCAGTTTTATTTTTCCGGAAAAGTCCGGCCTGTCTTTCGAGACCAGTTCCAAAAGTTTTTTTGAATCATCAATGATAAAATCTTCCATACGTTGCGAATACATTTTTTAAGGAAATAAGCAAGAGTTGGCTGCTACTTTGGTAAGCCACCTCCAGGTTTCTCTCGAATCGTCCAAAGTAAAGGACGGTCCTCCACTAAGTAACAGGTACTCCAAAAAGGTATTTCCGGTAACCTTCTTATCATTTCCTGCGGGAGAGAACATAATATATTCCAAACCGTTATGGTTATCGTGGCATAGCCCGAAATAGTGCCCCAATTCATGCACTAATACCGTTTTAAAGATAAATGCAGGGATCCTGTCGGTAAAGCTTACACCACTCTTCCTTTGGTAGTGTGTGGTACTCTCACCGGGGCTTGAACAAGGGGTTTCGTACGGTGGGGGCCTGAACCAACTGGTCAGTCCGAAACTGGGATCGTCATTTAAATATTGGAATAGGGCCAGTGCCGGAACTTTACAAAGCGGATCGTTAACCCCATTACGTGGAAAATTTGTAAACACTTCGTCATGTACAGTTTTATTCATCGGGATAAACTGATTGTTGGGATCAAACTCCGAATCTATAGGATAATCTTTTATGACTCCCCAGGAAAACTCCAGGCCTAATTGGTGCCCTTTTTCTTTGGCAACCCTCAGGAAGCTTTCAAACCGGTCTAAGCGGATAGGGTAGACCGTAAATTCCGGTACGGCCCCGGGCCCTTCATCCACAAATCGTTTCAGGTCAAAATACGAAACCCTGATGTCGGTACCCGTATATACGACTTCACCCAGAACGGATGCCGTTTGGGTAGCCCATTTTTTTCCGGCACAACCGTTTATTTGCCCGGCCAATGCAAAAAGATTAATGTCCCCCCTTTGGTGCAGTTCCCTTAAATACCGGCCGGAACGGATGGCCATCCTTCTGGCGTCTATCTCAACCGGCAACCCCATCGGGCAGCTGTAAAAACGCATTTCGTCTTTAATGCGTTCAATGCGAGCCTGATCATCTCCAAAGGCTTCTGTAAGAGAGGAATCTATGATTTCTTTAAGCTTCTTCTTACGAACATTTTTGGCAATACCACTTACAAGTACCCATCCTATGATGCCAAAAAAATCGAGAACAACATGTCCGATTCCCGTACCGACGTTGGTCAGGCCGCCACTTATCCTGCATCCGTTAAGGTTCAGTATCCCGAACACTATATCACGAACCCCGCTGAGAAGATCGCAAACAGTCCCAATGAGGTGTTGAACAGCGGTGATCGCCCCGTCAACAAAGCCAAACAAAACCCGTCCTAACCACCCAAAAGATTCGGTGAGTGAGCAGGTAAGAGTTTTAAAATCGTTTAAATACTCAAGAAGGTCACATACAAGCCCCTTTATAAAATCAAAAATATCTTCTACAATATCCAGGATATCTTTCCAGAATTCCCAGATTGATTTTAACGCTTCCAGAGGATCGGTAAAAATACACACCAGGAAAGTAACGAGAAACTTCAGTATCCTTGTCACTAGTTTGACCACCACATCGACTACGATCATTACGATTTTGCATGCCAGGTAAGTAACCCATTTAATGATGGTTACAATAACCCAGGTCACCACTTTGACGACAAGGGTCACGATCCAGCAAAACCATTTGTTACAGCATAAACAGTACCATTTACACTTCCGTTTCTTGCATTTTTTCTCCTGTTTGGAAACCCATTTTTCAATAGGTTTCTTTACTTTTTCTTCAATCTTCTTCTTTACTTCGGTACATTGTTTTTTCGCTTTTTTAATAGCTTTTTCCACAGGTACCTGGACCTTTTCGGTGATCCACTTCTTTACTTTCTTGCAGGCGGTCATGATTTTATATTTTGATCATTAAACGGATAGGAACTTATTCTTGCTTTCATTCAAAAAAATCTTGTGCCCTAATGCACCGTATTTTTTCCTGATCCGGGTCACAGGAGAAAAGTGATGGCGTTAGCGATATCCGGCAGTTTTTGGAATATGTATTTCCCTCAAAAAATGGTGAAGTTCTATATGTTCTTACCAAAAACAATATAAAGATACTGATGTAATCACTTGAACAAAAGGGTGTTATTCCCCTTTTTGCATGAGGGAAAGTCCCCTTTTCACTTCGGTTTCAATGTAGCAAATACCGCTTCCTTCCTTCAAAGTGTATTATTTCAGAGTAGTATGAATAGTGTTTCAAATGGTAGTACACAAGGGGTCCAAATACATATTTTGGGCATCTCCCCTTTGGGGACCGGGCTTTCCGTTCCTATCTTTTCTATGGGAAAAGGATTTCCGCTCTAATCCCTGACGCGGCGTATCAGCTTTCATAAGATTCCTATACGATAACTTTCTTTCACTTCACACGGTTTATTCATCCTGCTTGCGCTACCACCACAACCCTCTGTCACGGATGCCTTTACCTTTTTCGATGCCATCGTAGGGGGCGGCGATGGTATCCTTTACGAGACTGCCGGGGCACTCGGTAAAGGGGAACGCGTTTTTATTACCGCCAAATTGCTCGGCTATATCCGGGTCGGGAACGGAGATGACGTCACCGAAAAATATGTGTTCCTCACGACTTCGCACGACGGTACAGGCAGCATTACCGCAGCTTTTACGCCTATAAAAGTGGTTTGCGCGAATATCTTTAACGCGGCTTTAAAAAATGTGACCCACGTGGTACGTATCCGCCATACGGCCAATGCCAAACAACGGTTGGAAGATGCCCATAAGGTCATGGGACTGGCCAATACCTTCAGCAGTGAACTGGAAGGCATTTTTAACCGTTGGGCGAAAGTGCGTATCAAAGACGAAGAAGTAAAAAAACTCATCCGTATGGCCATGTGCCCCAATAAGGAAACATGGGAAACCCTGAAAAACGGGGATGAAGACAGCCTGTCCACCCTGTTTAAAAATACCACTGATGATGCTTTTTCATACGCGATGATGGCAGACACCCAACAAATGGAAACTACCAAAGGGACTGTCTTTGGCTGCTATAATGCGGTAACGGGCTATTACCAAAATGTCCGCAGTTTCAAGAGCGATGAAGATAAGGTAAAGTCTATCCTTTTGGGAGGGACAGCCCAAAACAGAGCGCAAAAAGCCTTTGACCTCTGTGCTGATACGAAGGATTACTCTACCTTCTTGTAGCCGCATATTTATACAAAGAACTACTCCCTATTTTCAAAAGGGTGCGTTCTTATACGACCAGTTGGATACAGTCTAATTTAGAAAAGCGTAAAAAGAGTCTAGTCAAAAGTCTAAATTATGTCTCGGATAAAAATCCGGCACTAAAAGATATGGTCAAATAGGAGATTGAAAACATAATTTATTCCGATTTAACAGGTTACAATTGGCGTAGGCAGAAGCATTTACAGTTCCTAAACTTTTATAATAAAATTAAAGACAGGATTTCTCTAAAGGATTTTAAATTTTTATTTGGAAACTGCCATATTAGTAAAGATGGAGTTGTTTCGATTAAACCTACCTTTTCTACGAAAATTTATATGATCCAGAATTATATTTTTCTAGTGCTTTCGGTATTGATGTTTTTATGTCTTTTCGTACTTAGTTTTTTGGTTCACAAAGAACCATTTGGGATACAGTTTTTTATAGCTCTTTTATGTGTAATGTCATTGTTTGGAGGTTTCTTTTTATTTGGTGAGATAATGAGAATAAAGAGGCTAACAAAATTCATAAAAGAAAATTATGATAATTATTTGATCCCAGGTTATGAAACTAAATAGGGTATTTAACTGAATTGATCAGAATTTAATCTGACGGTCATAAGTAATTTTCACACAACACAAACAAGACGTAACAACCTATTACCTATTGATCTAAAAACATTGTCACTCTGAGATATCACATAAGAATTCCAAATCCTGTAAGAATTGGTTCGAGATTTGTACCTTTGGGCCCACAACAGCAACCACAAGGCCTCCGAAATTTCGGAGGCTTTTTTATTTCTGCCCGGGTACAACATTCAGGTACAACAAACACACTTCTTATTTTACTTTATTGCAAAAAAGTACAATAGCAGGACACGTTATTGTATTTTTGTGTACTTTTATATAATAACATACTCCCTTAGTATACGCAGAGAAATGAAAGGTTTTAAAGGATCATGCCCAAAAGTTGTGGGCTAGGCAAAATATTGGTTAGTCTGTATAGGAAAGTGTATATACCCTTGGCAAGCATTATTTCTTTTGAATATTTATTTTTTTGTAAAGCCGGATTGTTCTGACCACCACCACAACAGAAACACTATAATCCCTATGGTAGCTCCCAAAATACATACGCCATTCCATCCCCAGTGGGCAAAAACCATTGTAGAAGCAATAGAACCGGTTGCACTTCCCATAGAATAGAATATCATATACCCTCCGGTAATCCGGCTACGGGCTTCGGGATCAATTTTAAGAATAAGACTTTGGTTAGTTACATGTACTGCCTGAAGCCCCATATCAAAAATAACGATCCCCAGGATCAACAACCATAGCGAATGAAACATCAAAGCTATGGGCAGCCAGGATATGAGCATTAGTATCAAGGCAATACCGGAGGTCCACCGGGCATATCCGCGATCAGACAAGCTACCGGCCTTTGCTGCACCAAGTGCTCCTGTGACCCCGGCAAGCCCGAACATCCCGATAGCGGTATGTGAAAAGGAAAAAGGAGGCTGGCTAAGAGGCAATACCATAGGCGTCCATAAAACCTGCCCTGCAGCAAATATCAACATGGCCATAAGGGAGCGTATCCGAAACAAAGGATTTTTGCGGAAAAGGACAAATATAGAGCCGAGCAATCGGGGATAACTTACAAGGTTCTTTGGTTTTTCAGGGTCCGGAAGCGTACGGAATAATATAATACTCATAGCTATCACCATTATTGCCGATATGAGATAAACACTCCGCCATCCTGCTAATTCCGTAAGAGTCCCCGCCACGGTTCGGGCCAATAATAACCCGATAACTACTCCACCTGTAACAGTCCCCACTGTACGCCCCCTTGTTAGGTCATCAGCCATATTTGCAGCATAAGCCACGAGGGCCTGAGTTACTACGGCCATTAACCCTACGAGGAACATCCCGGCAAGCAACATAAAAACGGATGTCGCCAATCCGGCAATTAATAAAAACAATCCCAGCAAAAGGAATTGAAAAAGAATAAGTTTTCGCCCGTTTACCAGATCACCGAGAGGGACCAGTAATAACAATCCTATACCATAGCCTATTTGTGATATTGTAACTATAATTCCCACTTCGCCATGATGGATATGAAACGTTGCTCCCATGGTATCCAGCAGAGGTTGTGCATAATAAACATTGGCGACAGCAAGTCCACAGGCCACTGCCAGTAATATGACATGGGTGGAAGATAAGTTGTTGCTGCTTTTTAGTTCTTTTTTCATACTTTTACACTTGCAAAAAACAAGTACAAAGCAAAACAATAAACTTGCATTTTGCAAGTAATCGTAGGATTTTATGAAAAAATTCACAAACAGGTCTTTATGTCCTATCAGTACAGCATTGGATATATTTGGAGACAAATGGACGCTCCTGGTCATCCGGGATATTATTTTTGAAAGCAAATCATCCTACAAAGAATTTACCCAATCCGAAGAAAAAATAGCCACCAATATTTTAGCGGATCGGCTGAGTATTCTTGAAGCACAAGGATTAGTAGTTAAAGAGAAAACACCGGGTAACAGATCGAGACACCTGTATTACCCTACTCAAAAAGCCATTGCTTTAATTCCTGTTATCGCAGAACTCATCCTTTGGGGCAACACATACTATCCGGATACTTATACACATCCTAAAAGCTTACTTACCGATCTGAAAACGGATAAAACAAATACCATACAAACCTATACGGAAAAATTAATGGCCAATTTAAATCACCAAAAGGAAAAAAGATGAACTTGAAAAAAAATCTAACCCTTGGTATATATAGTTTACACACTTTTGGGGTAGTGTCAAAATTCCTCTTTCTTCATTCTGATAATAGATTGCTCAAAAATTCCAAATTTTCCAAAAATTGATGTGAGATTTGTATCTTTTGGGTCGACAATTGTAAACACAAGGAGGCCATCTAAAAAACTTTTTTAGACGGGCTCTTTTTTATTTTAACAATAAACTCGTTTAAACTTTTTCCATCCCGATATTATCGGGATACCCCGAGGTAGTTGACTATGCTTTTTGAGAAAAGTAAGGTGCGGGCGTGACGCTTGTAGCAGCCAGCCGGATTGCAGATAATATAATCCCTGTTGTTTTTTTGATGGCTACCGGCTTCGCAGCCATTTGACCGGCCGTTGTGTGATTGAATAATTGGTAGAGCGGACCTCATGACAGACACAGCCCCCAGGCATACATACCCATGGCAGGATCAAAACAGTATTCAACCCGTTACTCCCGCTTTAAAGCCCGGAAAACGGTCATAAACACAATCCCGTTTACACTGAAGGGAACTCCGTATGCAGCTGCCCCCTTCCCGTTAACCGTACACCGGTCCCCTTTTGATTCCATCCCCGGTTGCCTTAGCCGCTAACAGGATTGGGGTTATATTGTATTGGGAACGGGTGAACGGCCAGGGGAACCCTGTTTACCGCATACGTACTTACGTTGACCACTTACCGGATTGCTGTTCATTACCTACCCGGATGGGTTGACGGCTCAAGGAGATGTGTTTGCGGTGTAACGGACTGCATTCATCACCTACCGGATCATGTTTACGGCATACCGGACTGGGTTGACTGCTTACCGGATTACTGTTGATTTCATCCCGGGGTGGGTTTACGGCATAAGTAATCCTCCCGGCAGCCGGGAGAATTCCGTTTACGGCTCAGGGGAATAGGTATGTGGCTCGATACATCCCCTTAGCTGTAAAAAGATAAAGGGATGAATACATAAGCAGTTGGGTCAGCGGTCAACCTGGTTGCCTGTGCATGTGAACGCAAATGCAAAAGCGGCGGACTGATCTCAGTCCGCCGCTTACGGGGTTGCTTATGCGACATACAGGGGCCGGTTCCGTATATACGCATTCCCTTAAATGGTACTATCCGGGTTTGTCGGGGAATAAAAACCCTAGTAGTTTCCGCCACCGGAAACGCTTCCGGATGACCCGGGCAAGGAACACAAGGGCTACGAACGCTATGCCAATCAACCACCAGCGCCAGCCGGGGGCACCGGTGCGCTGTACGGCCCTGGCTTCGTACTGCCGGGCTTCCCGGGTATGGGTGCTGTCTCGCAGGTTGTGTTTTTCCTGCCGGGTATGGCTGTGGTGTTGGTTTTGCAACGCATCATAAACCACCTTACGCCGGTTATAGATCACCACTTTTTCAGCCTCCCCGCTAAAGCCAGAATCCCGGTGATAGCTAAACCGTCCTACAGGCACGATAGCCACTGCTTCCAGTTCCTGCCAAGCCTGGTGTACCTGTGCCAAAGACAAGCTGTCGAACTGTTCGACGGACATGGCGCGGAAGTCGGTTATTCGTGCTTCCGAACGCTGTTTAATTTCGCTTTGCCGGTGGCGTCCCGATGTGTATCGGGATCGGGAGATACTACAGCAGGCCATAAAAAAACAACCGGCCCACAGGAGGAATAGCTTTAGTGGCGTGTTCATGATCATTCCTTTACCGTGGCACGCATCGAGGACACGGGGCTCCAGGAGCTCACGCCGTTTTTGTTACGCGCCCGTACCCGGAAATAATACGTCACACCGTCCTGCACGGGGGCATGGAAATTACCACGTGAGCTCGAAGTCCGGCCGGCAGGCTGCCATAGGGGCTGCCCTGTTTCGTCCACCGCATCCGCAATCTGTTTTTCGTACTCATAGGCTTCCCGAATGGCCGGGAAATCCAGTAATATCTCGTCCGGTCTCCGGGAAGCGCGGATACGCGTCCACTCACAGGAAGAAGGGACACTGATACTCCTGGGGCTGGCTACGGGGTAGAACCCCGAGCTGAGCTGTGTAGAAGCCAGGTCGCTGAAGTTATTGATGTACGTCGTTACCCGGCGCATCATCGTCACCAGGGCGGCGCGGGCTTCGTCTTTTTCCTTGGTTTCCCGAAGGTTACCACCCGCAACGGTAATGGCCTGTTTGTTCAGGTAATCCTGCGCCACGGGTTCGTATTCCGCAAATGGCGGGTACAGGTCCGGGAAATGGGTATTCGTCCCCAGGGCATCCAGGGTTCGGGTGGCCAGTACGGCCAGGTCGCCATCACTCAGATGGCCGTAGTTTGTTACTAATTTTGGTCGTCTCATTTTTTTAAGTTTTTAATGTTAAACATTTTGTTCTGTGCAGCTTTGTGTCATAGTTTGTTTCACAGAGGCACACAGAGGTTTCACAGAGTTTCACAAAGGTTCAATAGTAGGTCTAATCTCCCGTCCACCGGGCAATAACGGTAAGGGTACGGACGGGGCGGCGTTTGCGTACTACGGCATTGTCTACATTGCCTTCTACGGTATAGGCCCAGTTGGCGGTCCACCGGTCTATAAAACCGGCGTGGGCTATACGGCCCAGCCTGGTATTGTAGAGGCCGAAGACGTCGCCGGCACGCGGGGTTTTTTGGGCCTTCCCTCCTTTTTTGTTCCTCCGGATCACCTTACGCTCCGGGAACAGTGCAGGGCTCCAGGGGGTGCGGGGTTGGGTGTAGCCCGCCTTGTTAAAGCAGAAGCTTACAAATGCAGCGCACCAGTTGTAGCCTTCGCCAAGGCCGGTATAGCGGAGGTATTCCGCTACCCGCCGGCCATCGTTCTGCCCGGTGGCTTCTTGTACACCCACTTCGGCCGTGTATACCCGGCGCAGGGTGCTTACATCATTTGCGAGAGCCAGAGGGCCATACCCCAGAATAAGGAGATATAGCCAACCAGGTAAATACATACGTGTTGCCATGGGTTCAGTTTTAGGGAATGTGTGGTAAAAGCGCTGTCCAGCAGCCGTCTGAAGCCGCGATACAGTTGTGCGGCCAATGTGCTGGCCAGCAGGTGGCAGGCGGCTACGCCCAGCAGTACCAGCAGCACCAGGCTCAGGGTGCCGGCATCTACCGTGGCTGCGGTGCTGTCCGCCAGCCGCAGCAGCGGACCGGCATACAGGAAGGCCGAGAGCAGGAGGAGGATAAGGACGGCTTGTCTCCCCCATCTTCGCAGGTGCCGGTATCGCGGCCCCTGGGCCTGGTCGTGCAGGAAATCGACATAGTCGTCTTCCCTCGTTACTTTCCGCAGCCGGAACGGTTCCGGACGCGGGGGTTTTCGGGTGTTGCTTTGTGTGTTCATCATTTTTTGTTTTTTAAGGTTATGTTTTGTGTTCATCATCAACATAGCAGGGCTATGGCAGGAGATCGAAATTCGCAGACAAGTACGGGGGGCTGGAGTCCTGGAGTCTTGGAGTTTGGGAGTCTTGGAGGGTGTTACTCATCAACTCACCAACTCATCAACTCCAAAAACCACAACAAGTACACGTCTCCCGATAATCATCGGGAGCGAACCCCCGCCCAAGCGGGGGTGTGGCAATCTCATCAGGCCGGCAGCATACCCCCAATGGTATGCGCATACTAGCTACCAGATCGCCGCTCCCGATATACATCGGGATCGCGAAGACGCTTTCCGTTTGGTTTGGGTGTTCTTCTAAAATCCCGAAAAAAACGTTTTTTCCAATTTGCACAACCCTCAAAACGTTGCCTCACCCAACTCCAGGACTCCAAGACTCCTCAACTCCCCCCGAGCTGACCTTCGCCATGCAAAGCTCCCCGTGAAATGTTAAAGCTTTTCCCCAGATGACACGTAATTACGTAAAACTTTAACATTTATAGGTTTTGAGCAGATTTAAGCCTTTTTGGTGCATGTATTGGATAGAACTCCCCTCAAACAGCCATAAATTATATGCCCAATGGAACAAAATTCTTCTTACGGATTTCTTTCGTAAGATCGAAGAAAATACGTACAAATAAGAGTCTGGAAAAGTGTTGTTTTACAGGATATCGTCCTCATCCATCTTTTTGGAAAGCCGGAAGATCAGTTCTTCCAGGAACCGTATGCGTTGTCCCTTGCGCATCCTGATCTCCGCATAAGTTTTGTAAACTTGTGGCAACCGAATATTGAAAAAGGTTTCAAAAGCAGCAGTAATATCACCGATCTCGGCCTGTCCGTGATTAAAGGCTTTCCCGCTATACAAGGCATAGATCAGTTCTGTCAGTGAAGCCTTGGATGCGGTCCATTCCAGGTGAGGTAGCAGGCTATTATCCGGGCTGGAAAACGGTCCTGGAAAAATTTGTTGTATGCCTTTATGAAGGTATTTCACTACCCGCTGCGTAGCCTGGACCCGCGCCCATAAAAAATCGTGTGAAGTGGAAAAATCCGGGTCCCGGTAGCCTTCACCGGGAGAGAACGGAACGTGTTCCCAGGCCTGCCGGGTAAAATATTCCGTATCCCGGTGGGTATGCCCCTGTTCCATATAATAGCTGAAATCCCGGTGTTTCCGGAAGAACTTTTCCGCCTTATGCAGTTGTTTTTTGTAGAACTGTTTTTGCTGCCCGGTATCTGCCCGTGGTTTTCGTAGCTCCAAAGAACCTGCTTCCGTAAAGTAGATCAGCCAACTTAAAGGGACTACTTTTACTTCCTTGAAAAACCGTATTTCGGCCGCTTCGGAATCCAGTCCGTTTTCCCCGACCATTTGCCGTAAACGGTACAGGGTTTTACGGCACAGATGTATGCCCCGGTGCGTGCGTTTTACCGTATCGGGGTTTAAAGGCAATACCTGTTGTAATTCCCGGTCAAACCCGGTGAGTATACGTTCAAATACCATATCCTCGGGGTATAGCTGTCAAAAAAAGGGATATGCCTGTTATGCGGTCCTTCGGGAGATTACCATACGATAACAGGGCTCTTTTCACCGGGGTAGGTTTTAGATCCTTTCCGATTTTTTTGGTGCATATGGTTCTTTTAATACGCGGTAAGCTATAAAAAATCTGCCGATAATACCACACATTTTATTTTCCCCCCTAAAAAACTCCCGCATATATCATTTCCGTTTCCTTAAGTACCATTTCATTTGCCAACCCCAGTAAAATCAATACATCACAGCGGTTAAAATACTGTATTTCAGCAGAAAAAGAAGATTTGCTAAAAATATTTTTTAGTAACTTGGGCTTACCCCTACCCTAAAAAAAGAGCTGATGATGAACCATGTAGAAAATACGTATGCCTGGTTGTGGATTTCCCGGGGGCTGCTTTTTATTGCTTACAAGCCTGGTACCGTAATTGATATCCGGGCAGCCCGGAAGGTGACTACAGACCGGCTGGCCTTGCAAAAAAAGGAAACTTTTCCTGTTTTTGTAGACTTCCGGGAAGTGAAATGCGCGGATAAAGAAGCCAGGGATTATTTTGCCACCGATGGCCTTGTTTTGATGCGCTGTATGGGTGTGCTCATTGCCACCGGTTTTGCCCGCACCCTTGTAGATTACTACCGCAAGAGCAATAAACCGACCATCCCGGTAGAGCTGTTTACCGAGGAAAGGGATGCTTTGAACTACCTTAAAAACTATATCTGAAACCCTGTTGTCCCTTATGTTTAAACCCTCAAATCCGAAGTTATGAAAAATAAAGAACACCTGCTTTTAAACAGTGATTACAACAAAAAAAGATTTGACCGGATCCAACAGGTACTCATGGAAGCTGCGTCCGGTAATTTCAATTACCGGGCAGAACGTTCCGGCAGGAATGATGCCCTGGAAGCCACAACCGTTATGACCAATATTGCCATGGAGGAGCTGGACGCCTTGTTTATAGGTATGGATTACCACGACTACGTGGCAGAAAACAGCATCAACCTTACGGCATTTTACCTGGATGAACAACTGGTTATCCGGGCCCTCCATCCGCACATTGCCGATATCCTGTCCTGGGACCCGGATTTTATGGCGGGAAAACCTTTGGATGATTTCCTGGCGGAAGATTCCCGTGCCGCGTGTAAAAGCATCCGGCAACGGTTAAAGCACAAGTCGGAGGTCAATGAAAATGTAAAACTGTTTTTTAGAACGGAAAACGGGCTGGTAATCCCGGCAGCATGTAATATTTCCTCCCTGTTCGGTGACCCGTTACCGCAGGGGAAAACGGTGAGCCTGACTTTCCAACATGTGAAAATACAACAGGGAGAGGCTTTGACCCATCTCATGGCACGCAGCCAGGAAAAGATCCTGGAACTCAAAACTACAAAACAGATTACCCTGCGTATGACCGATGTGCGAAGCCTGCGGAATATACATAATTACATATTGCGCCACCTGGAACAACCCCTGCCATCGATGAAGGTCCTGGCTCATACTTTTGGTATCAATGAATTTAAACTTAAAAACGGGTTTAACCAGCTATATGGTGTCCCGGTCTTCAGGTTTCACCGGCAGCAACGGCTTAAAAGAGCAAAATTTCTCATACAGACTACAGAGATGTATGTAAAAGATATCGCAAAGCTTGCCGGATACCCGGATACTTCTCATTTTACCAAAGCCTTTAAAAAACAATACGGATGCACCCCCCGTACCTTTAAAGGCATTCCCTGGGAAGAGGAAGAATCAACCGCTGCCGGACTGTAAGTCCGGAGGTTAGAAAGTGGCAAGCCTGTCCGTCCGGAAGGCGGGAAAATTGCCATAGTTATTGGGTTACTGGGTTATTTAGCCCACACGCAATAGCTTAAGAACCTTAGTACGTGACAAAATTCAATTGCGCAGGATTTTCCTCGATTTTTGACCCCGACCCTAAAGGGAGATCCCGATAAATATCGGGAGAGGAAAATCGGGTTCCATTTAGGCGCTGCATTGATCCCGATAAATATCGGGACAGTCGAAATGGGTAGGGTACAACTCATTTTCCGACAAATAGTGTCAGCATCTAATTTTGTCATTTACTAAACACCGTATTAATTTTAACCAACCGAAAATGAATTATGAACTGTCATGAAAACAAGTTTGCCCGGTTATGGGTACATAAAGGAATTCTATTTTTTGAGTATAAACCCGGCATTACGCTAAACAGCAGTATTTCTAAAAGAGTCCTAACCGCATGCCGGAAGCTCCAGGGGAAAAAGAGATATCCCGTATTTTGCGATATCCGCGGGGTTGTTGCTATTGAAAAGGCAGGACGGGATTACCTGGCCGGGGGGAGACTGACGCAATTCAAAGCCATTGGTTTTCTGGCAGAAGACCTCGCCATGCACATGATGATACGCTATTTCCGGGAAAAAAGTGATCCCGGTATCCCCATACGCGTATTTACCAACAAAAAAGCTGCCCTGAGATTTCTTCTTCGGCAGCTTTAAATGACCATATATGACCTCCAATCCAAACAGCAATTATTATGTATTGGGAGACCCAGCAAGAACGGATGGATATGTTATGCGATGTATTTGTGGAAATGTCCCGCGGCAATTTTGCCTATACCTTAAAACGCTCCGGGAAGCACGAAGAATTTGACGCTATTTGCCTGCTTATCAATATGGCCAACGAGGATATCCGGGAATCCTTTAAACATCATAGCCTGGTCAACCCCCGCCAGGCGTACCGGTACCTGTTGAATATGGGGATCATCCTGGACACGGATCATTGTATCCTCAATGTCAATACCGCCGCAACCGGGATATTAGGGAGGTCCTTTAAGGAATTACAAGGAAAACCATTAAAGGCGATACTGGCTCCGTCCTCCCGGAAAAAATGGGAGGAATTTAAAAAAGTTTTTTCGGAAAACCCCGACTGTAATCATTTTGAAAAGCTCACTTATGAGGTCTCCCCTGCCTTAACGGTCCCTGCTTTTTGTAATGTGTTGCGATTTCCCGGAAGCCCCCTGATCTATATCTTTTCCATTGTAATCTCCCGGCAGGAAGAACCCGCTGCACATAAGGCCGGGAAAGGAAGCCCCCAGCGATACCCTTCTTTCCAGGAACACGAAGCCAGGTTGATCCAGGACGTGCACGATTATATTTTAAGGTCCCCGGAACATCCCCTGCCTTCACTGAAAGCACTGGCCCGCCATTTTAGCACCAATGAACACAAACTGAAATCAGGCTTTAAAAAGTATTTTGGCGACACGATCTTTCACTATTTTAACCATAAAAGACTGGAAAGGGCGCTGTTTCTTATACAACACTCCCATATACCGCTCAAGGCTATTGCCGGAATGACCGGGTTTAAAACCTACCCCCATTTCTATAAAGCCTTTAAACTTAAATACGGGGATTCCCCCGGTACCTTAAGAAAGAAAGCATAGCCTTACAAGGCCTGTTTAAAATACTGTAATACAAACTTTATCTCCCGTATTTCTCCTGATTTGACATGAAAATACTCCTGATTTGAAATCTTCCTTTCCAATCCTTCTGCGGAACTTTATACTGTTTAAAAATGATGACCAAACGATATGAAGTTTTTACCATATTTATTGCGCGATGAATGCAGGGGATGCCGAAAACCTGGTAGACAGAGTAGGCGTAATTTTAAATTTTTAATGATGAAAAGATTGAAATTTGCCATAGCGGCTATGGTTATAGTCGTCGGCGTAGTCGGAGCGTTTGCGTTTGGTAACGCTAACAACAAAAAACCTGTGAAGGAAGAAGTTCAAACCACCTACTATGCAATTCGCATAGAAGGCACGAGTAACTTTTTTTGGTCTGATAATCCAAATGACATTGTAGGTAAAGATTGTCTTCCTCTTGCTGGGGCATCATGTAGTGTTGAAACTACTTCTCAACCAGATGACAACACAAACCCTGACCCAAGCCCGGATAATCAGGCTTGGCAAGAACCTTGAATTTTTGAAACAAAGCGTGTCAGCAAGTCATTTTTGCTGACACGTTTTTTTAGATTTTCTCCCGGATCAAATTTTCTAAATCTTCCCCATCATCCAACCGTGGGTCAATCGCCTTTCTCATCATTTTTCCCTTGGGGTCGATTAGTATTATAGTCGGGTATCCACGCACCTCGTAATTTTTAATTATGGGATGTTCCCTGCCACCGGTAAACACTTTAGTTGAATTATCAAAGGTGTAGTCTCCTTCAGCAACACTTTTCGTCCAGGTTTTTTCGCTTCTGTCGGCACATACACTAAGAAATACCACAGGAAGGGACTTAAACTTCTCCGCCACCTTTGCAAGATAAGGGGTCATCTGTTTACATGGGCTGCATCCTGTAAACCAGAAATCGAGCACTACTACTTTTCCTTTGAAATCAGAAAGCGAATACTGCTTACCGTCTTTATCTGACACGGAAAAATCGAAGGCATCAATACCCGAAATATGCTTTGCCGTCATCCGTTCGATAAGCTCTTTGTATGCTTTACTTTTAATGCTGTTCAACGCCATATTCCTGTACTTTGTCAGGCTATCTGATTTTAAGTTTTTAACAATCAGGTGTGTTAAGCACTTTTCTCTTAGCTCACCCGACAGTGTTTTATCCATAAAGCAATAACAATCTCCCAATTGAAATTTTTTGCCTGCCACCGTACAGGAATCATATCGAAATTTATGGATGAAATAGTTAGGAAAGCTCCTTAGCTCCATGTGGAGTGAAGAATCGATTAATTTACTTCCAATGATATCTTTAAATGAGTAGTTGAAATCTCCACCTTTCCTATTGGTTATATTAAACCACCAGTACTTTATGGCTTCGGAGCCATAAATAAAATCAAGGCGGATTATGTCAAAAGCACGCTTCGACATCTTTCCTTTCCAAGTATCTAAATATTGAAGCAATACCAAGTCTACGGAGTCTTTAAACGTAAATGCGGTCTTTAGATCGGCATCACGGTCTACAAAACTGCTATAAACCGAATTGTCTGTCATTTTCCTTTCCATTTTGTATAGAGAATATTGACAATTAAATTTTTCGGCATTTCTCCCTTCAAATTTAAAGTCCCCTTCATCGTAACATAAATATGCCTTATCTCCAGGCATAATGGTCAAGTATGTTCGCTGAAAGGAGTCGGCCTGTTTTTTATCGGGAACCCTGTTCATTGGAATACGAACTCGCATTGTTAATGGGCAGTTTATTTGGCCCCATTCAAAGAAAAACTTCCGGTCTTTGACTACCGCCGTGTACACACTATCTGTTCTTTCACTACCAATAACAAATTCAGTTAAAACTATACTGACGGAATCACCATCTTCCAAAAAATCCAGGTCACCACTGATAGAAGTAGTTTGCTCAAAATCGTGATCCGGGTTTTTATCAGTTCGGCAAGATACTATTTGAGAAGAAATAATTAATATTGATATGAGTAATTGAATATATGTCTTCATCTGTTTATTTTTTTATTGTTTTTCAATGGTCAGATGTAACCTTTGATGACTAAAACAATCATGGCTCTGTGAGTCTAAAGATTGTTTTTAGTCATGTCGGTTTCATTTTTTAATACATTAAGCGGTTAATGTCAATTATAGAGTTATCTTGGATTTTGCTGCAACCTATTAAGAACCGTCTCCGAATCGGGAAGGGGTAGCGCATAGCGCGGATCGTTGGGTGGTAGCGTGTACGTTTGCCCATTGATCGTTCTTGTAAGCGTTACTTTAAAGCGATCTTCCTTATTCAACCGGCGTAAGTCTGTCCATCTAAGACCACGAAATATTAGCTCTTTCCTGCGCTCATTCAGAACTAAAACAAGCGCATCTTCAGCATTAGCCGCCTCATAGGGTTTAAATTCGGCATCACTGCTCCATCTATGAGATAAAAGGGTATTCAGATCATCTATTGCTGCTCCTGCTTCCCCGTTACGAGCATAGCATTCAGCACGGATCAGGTAAATTTCATCCGTAGCAATTCCACTGTAAGCATAACCGTTATGGTTATAAGTTCCTGTAAAAGTATGATCCCCCGAACTGTTGATTGTAAATAACAGGGTTTTTCTTAAATCGTTATCATCGTAGGTGGCGATTAAAGCGGGATTGATTATTGCTCTGGTTCTCGATGTCACCCGGGTAGTTGTTAATGACGTATGAAAAGCGTCCTCGCCTAAGAAATCGGTGTGAATCGAATAACTTGTCCGTGAAAGGGAATTATAATCAGTCAATTCACTATTCCGGTGTAAATATTTATCTGCATACTGCAACGCCTGGTCGTAATCACCGATAGCCAAATATATACGGCTGAGAAAACCTAAAGCTGCCAGTCCGGACGGTTGGGTTTTGTACGTGACATCAGGCGGCAAGAGGTTAAGCGCCTCTTTTAGATCCTTTAAAATCTGGTCATAGCATTCTTTTACGGTATGCCTTGTTACCCTGACGTTCAGATTAGCTGTTAGCCTTAAAGGGATGCCCAAATCCTTTTCGGATGTTGCAGGGTCGTATGGCATAGCATAGGTCTGTATCAGGTTGTAAAAAGCCCAGGAGCGAAAAAAGAGGGCTATCCCCTTCACCCTGTTGAAGTCATTTTGTTGAGACGTATTTATGGTTAGTCTTTCTATACCTTCCAATACGGTATTGGCATAATAGACCTGTGTATAGGCGTTTCTCCATTCGTTTTCGCCATAGGTTTCACCCTCATAAATATCCCTGGCCCATATGTAGGCATTTCTATAGGTATTTTCGGATATCGTGTTGTAGTAATCAGAAGTTACTGTATATTCATCCGATGATACTAAGCCTAATGCCGGGTCTCTAAACAGGTTGAAAACGGTATTGTTATTTAACAGCTTTTCATAATCACCTAATGTATTGGGTACAACGAATGATTGATTGGGCTTCATATCCAAAAATTCCTCTTCCCATGTACACCCATTGATTATTGTACAGATCATGAGTGCGAGGATACATTTCACAGCTTTATGTCGGAAATTCATGTTCTAAAATTTAATGTTTAAGCCAAATGATAAAGAAAACGGAGCAGGATATCCCCCCGCATAAATATCAGGGTCTATATGACGGTTATTCGCTCTCCATAGGATGCCTATATTGTTTAAATAGCTGTATAGCTGAATAGAAGCTACCTCGCCATTTGTAATCCGGGATATATCCCAGTCATACCTCAAGGTAATGTCCTGGAGGCGTATGTGATCTCCCCGTTCAACAAAAATTTCAGATTGCGTATAAAAGCTTTGGCGGGCAGAATTTACAGGAGGTACCTGCATTGAAGGTATACGGGTTCTGAGTTCATCGCCAGGGTGCTGCCACCGGTCATAATAATCGGAGTGAATAAATAATCCGTTATTATAAATTACCCCGTTTTCGATGGTATTCCTTCTGAAATAGTAATTTGCTTTAAAAAGCAGGTTAAAAGAAACTGAAAACCGCTTGTAGGAAAACGTATTTCTAAAAGAACCGAATGTGGTTGGACGTGCCGATCCATGATAGACTAAATCGTCAACGGTTGTTCCTGACCGGATCTGGTTGTAATCTGTACTCAGCGCTCCATCCAGATATCCCTGCGGGTCTCCGGTATCGGATGTCAGTCCTCCCCACTTATAGCTATAAACACCAAATAGGCTATTTCCTTCTATGGGTTGAACAACACTTGGCCTTATGCCCACTAATAAACTTAATGGAGAAATATCCAGATGATATTGAGTCACAATATCTTTAACATAACTAAACAGAAGATTTGATGTCCACTTGAAAGCTCCTTTATGGATATTGGTTGAATTTAAATTGATATCAATACCGTTGGTTCTGACATTAGAAGTATTGCCGTAATACGAGTCCAATCCCGTTGATCCCGGGATTTGGCTGAGACCAAACAGATCTTCTCCCGATTTTATGTAATATTCAATGGAACCAGTAACAATTTGATTCCTGAAGCCAAAGTCCAGCCCGATGTTTAAAGTCTTTATCCGTTCCCATCTTAAATCAGGATTTCCGGGGTTAGCGATTGAGGCGTATGGTGTTCCGTAAAACCAGGAACGACTCAGGGACCGGAACGTAGTAACTGCAGTGGCCGATTTATCGATATTCCCATTTGCACCATAGGTGAGACGGATTTTTCCATAGGGCAGAAAGCCAACATTGTAAAAGTTTTCGTTAGAAAAATTCCATGCTAACCCGGTCGAAAACAACGGGACTGCCTTTTGGTTCGTGTTTACTCCAAATAGGTTTGACTTGTCTATCCGCCCGCTTACTGAAATAGTATACCTGTTGTCATAGATATAACTTCCATTTCCAAAATAAGACAGGTATCGGTCATTGAATCGGGTTATGCCAATGTTATTTGGGATAACCCGTGAACCAGTGGGTATAGTAGAAAATGATGTGGTATAATCAACATTGGTAAATGTTAGGTTTTCTTTATTATAGCCATATAAAGTGTTTGAATTTGATTTGGTAACCGTTTCGCTGACTTCCGTTCCCAAAAGCGCAACCACTTCATGTGCCTGCCAACTTTTTGAGTAGTCTAATTGTCCCCTTGCCCGGTGCGATGTTAATGTGGTATGGGATTCTAGCAGTATGCCACCCAACGGTACGGGATACCGGTCTTCGCTATTCAACCGGGTAAATTGGTTAATCAGGTCACGTGTGTGGTAGGTATCCTGGCTATAATGATCATTGTTTTGAGTACCGGCCCTTTCGTATTGGTACTGAAGGGATAGCTTAAGCCCATTCCCCATATCGTAATTTAGTCTTGTATTGAACCTGTTGTGAATTTGTGACTGACGATTGTCGGCAAACCGCATTTCATCATAAGGTCTGTAATGCCAGTCTAAAAGGCGTCCTCCTCCAACCGTATCAATATATGCAGGATTTCTACGTGCTACGGCAAACGCTTCGCCGGTTTTATCATTAACCAGATCGAGATAAGGGGGTGTCGGAAAAAGAGATGAGTTTAGTTGCTGAACAGCATCGTTTGATTTTGTATTACTATAAGTCAAATTTGCTGTTCCGGTAATAGTAAGCCGTTCCATTGGCGAAAGTTCTACCTGTAATCCTATCGTAGTGCGTGTATTATCGTTACCAATTGCCGTACTTCTGTTAATGTCGTGGCCAAGCGAAAAATAATATGTACTATTAGCTGAACCGCCGCGCATATTAACTGCGTACTGGTTGTTAATACTGCTTTGATAAAAATATTTCTTTAAATCATCCCGGTAATTATTGTTTCGGTAAGCATTGATCTGCCGATACCCCGCTTCACTATCCAAATTTCCCTTTTTAATCTGGTCAAGAATATGGACGACCGGGGTTACCGCGGGAAATTCGGACGTATTATCCAACGTAGTATTGTAGTATCCATCGTGAAAATTATTAATTTCAAGATCAATATAATCATTGGAAGAAATGCCAAGCATCGGTTTATAATAAAGGTCAGGTTTGTTTCCAATGGTGGTATTTATATTGGCCTCTACCTGAATTTTTTGGTTAAGGCGTCCTTTTTTCGTTGTTATTACAATAACACCATTTCCGGATTTCACTCCCCAGATACTTGAAGCCGCAGCATCTTTCAAAATCGTAATATCTTCAATATCGTTGGGATTGAGGTTTGAAATGGGACCATCATAAGGAAAATTGTCTACAACGATGAGAGGCTGGTCGTTTGCAAACAGGGTTGTATGTCCCCGGATATTCAAATCAAGCCCTCCGTCCGCACTTTCCGGAGTGTTTTTGTTAAATAAGAGACCGGGAATATTACCTTCGAGACGTTCCAGAATATTCGGGCTTACCCTTTGGTTGAGAAGTTCATTATCGGCATGAACAAAAGAGCCCGTGGAACGCTCTCCCGGTAATTGTTGATACCCTGTATTCAGCACAACTTCATCCAAAGCTACCACATCCTCTTCCAACTGCACATTTAAAACCTCTTGCTCCTTTACCGGCAATTCAACTTTTTTAAATCCCACATAAGAAAAGGTAAGAATGTCGGTAGCACTTACGCGCAAGCTATATTTCCCCTCCGCATCAGACATGGTACCGTGCTGTGTACCCTTTAAAATGATATTAACTCCCGGAAGCGGCAACCCATTTTCATCGGTTACGGTTCCGGTAACTTTTTGTTGTACAACAGCTTGCAAAGGCGGCAAAGCTCTAAGCGGTACAGGCAGGTTAAGTAAAATTAAGGCAATAGTTATGGGGCACCAGCAGGACAGGCCCGCTAATGTTACGTGTTTCATAATTTTAATATTTGAGTGTTAGTCAATAAAAATCCTATAACCCAGAAGGGGCAAGAAGAACAGTTACAGGATGTTTTGGAAGGGGTGTATACTGGTTGTCAGGTTTTAGTTATAAGGTAGTATTCTAGATGGGATTCCTGGGTTTAACCGGATATAGCCTTTCGGCAGGCGACGGGCCGTCGAAGAGGAAGTTACTGCCATGGGAGGCAAGTATAAGAGTAAGATAAAATAAAAAACTCGTTCTCATTCTGATAAGTTAAAAACGAGTCTCCCAAGCATATATAGAACCTAATACTATAGCAGGCCCTATCAACCGTACCGCAAGGTTCCGACGCCTATCAGAAACGGAATTACGATAGAGCCCTTGGTGCTATAGCGGTACGAATGTACACAAAATATCACCTCGGGCATTAACCTACCGTCTCGTTCTGATTACAAATTGTCGGAATTTGCGGTCGAGACTCTTTATTAATACCTATTTTTTCTAATATATTTACGATATAACCTGTTATATATCCTAAATAAATAGTATTTACACGTACAATATTAATAATAATATACTAATAAATAAAATAAATATCACGAATTTTCTAATATTTATTAGATATAATGTGATATTTCATTGATTATCAACATCATGGTGCCATCTTAGATTGAATTTTAAGAAATCATACTATCATGGCTAAAAAAGCAAATAAATCTGAAGAAAAAAACTCAGCGAAGTCTGAAAAAAGAGTAAACCCGCATTCTATGCGTGAAGCTTTAAGAAACCTTAAATCTCGCTTTGCTACGGGAGATATACGCTCAATGAAAGAAATTTCCGGTACATACTCCACAGGAATGCCATTTGCATTAGGTATGAGTTATGACACAATGGTCGATCGCTATAGTGATCCTAGGAGGTTAACCCTGGAAAATATCCTGAATACTGCCGATATTACCAGTACTGATTATGAGATCGTACTAAAGGTTGCTATGCGTGAGGCTATACGTAATCATACCAAAAGAGATATTTCCAAACTTTTACCAAATGATGGGGACACTGCCGAATAACAGGTTGGGCTTACACGTGGTTATATTGGCCAAATTGAAACGGATTAAAAGCACTTAAGCCTGATGCTCGTTTTAGTGGAATGGAAACGAGTACCCACTGTTACCTAACAATTATGAAAAACTTTTTGTCAATCATCATATTATGTTCCTTCACTGGGCTTTTCGCTCAAGAAAAAGTCGGTTTTCAAGAAATTTATATGGATAATGATTTAACATATAAAGTTGCAGACGACCAATTATTTTCCGGACAAGGGCAAAGGATTCGTAGAAATGGACATTTGGTGTATGAGGAATATTATGAAAAAGGAATTCCTATAAAATCAATCTCCTACTATAATCGGACTGAACCGCCTGTACCAGCCCGAATGACTGAATTTTACCGAAACTCATTCGACAAGAAAAAAGAATCAAATTACGGACTGGACGGAAACTGGCACGCATTCAAATATTACGACAAAAACGGAAAGAAAATCCTGATTGAGCAATACGAGAATAAAAAGCTCATCTATCGTTGTGAATATCATAAAAACAAAAAACACGGAACTGAATTTTGTATCGATGATAATGGAAATGAAAATCGAATATCGAAACGGTAAAAAAATTACGCAAAAATAACTGTATACAGGAGCTAAGGCTCGTTGCGTGTACAGGACGAACAATAAAGCCTTAGCTGTTGATTGAATTGCACCCATTATAGAAGTAGCAAAAAGCTTTATGGTTAATGTAGAGCTGTTTATTCAGCGACAAACGATGACAGAATACGTTTGACATTGAAAGTTATTAATGTCGTTAAAGAAAATGGGATGGCGAGGAATAAGTCTGTGGAGGTGGTTAAAGTGGAGCCAGTTGAATAACATGAAATAGTACAGTTTAATAAAATCATGCCAAGTTTAGAGCACAATTAAATTAGATAATAATATACTTTATTTTGAAAAACAATCTACTATTAACTATTTTATGAGATTTATAACTTTCACTGTACTTTGTTTGTTGTGTGTATATACTAACGCCCAAAACTGTATACAAGTAAATACAACGAACATATCAGGCATTAACACCATAATAAATAACTTGTCCTCCACTGGAGGAGGCTGTATTGAAATCGAAGCAGGTGATTACTTCGCAGTACCTGCTATAAGCTTAAAAAGCGACATTGTACTCAAAATTTATGGAAGATTGCACAGAGATTACAATATCATATCCGTTACCAATTGCGAAAATATCAGTATTATAGGGGATAATACCGGGAGCCTCATATATAACAGCAATAATCCGAATACCACGGCAAAAGGTCTTGAAATTAAGAATTCAAAAAACGTCAATATTGAAGGTTTAAATATTAGAGGTTTTGAAGATAAGGGGATCTTAATCAGGGGGTCAGGTACTACAAATATTACAGTTACAAATAATACAGTTTCTGGGGCGGTTAGTTCAACAGGAGTAGGAATAGCTGTCAGTGATGACCTTGGTGGGGTTTCCTTCTGTACTATAAAGAATAATACCGTTTACGATAATCGAATAGGAATATCTGTAAATAAGTCCAGGCATATAAATATTTTACAAAATCATTGCCGTGATAACAGTATTCACGGAATTGGACTGGACGGAATAACGTCATTATCCGGAGATGGTCCGCAAAATTGTATTATTTCCGGGAATCAGGTCTATAACAATGGAGGAACCTGTGTTACCGGTAGTGCAAAAGCCGGGATTTACTTAGGTAATGGTTCTCAAAAGAATATTATTTCTCATAATATGATTAAAAATAATAAATGCCATGGCATTTTGTATTTCGAAGAAACCAATAACTCAAATAGTGCATATAATAATTCTTTTATTAACAATCAAATTATTAATAATGAACAATGGGGTATTCGGTTAGTACGTATGAAACGTGGTATTATTTCTAATAATCAGATTATTGACAACGGTTCTGGAGGTATTCAACTGGATAACAGTAATTCTAACATCATTTCTTCAAACAATATAATCTTAAACGGAGAAATTGGGGTCTTCTTTAAAAACAGTACAAATAATAAGTGTCCGGATGAACTTAATATAATAGAAGGACAAACCCAAAAGTATAAGTATGAATAAAAGTACAATAAGGTCTACAGAGTACTGAAAGCAGGCAGCCCCACTGAATACATCCTGATAACATAAAAGTCTTAACAAATGAACGAAAGAAAAAATAGCAGAGAACAGTTTGAAGTAATTGGCGAATTCGTTTCAAAGGTTAATTTTATGGAGTTTACCATCAATATACTTTTGGAAAAAATTATCATGCAATACAGTGAAATATCAGATATAAAAGATATAGCCGAATATACCGTAGACCATATCGAAGAACAAAGTGTTAAAAACCGAATTAATTTTATAATACTATTTCTAGTGATGACAAATGGTGACTCTGAAGTTGTGAAACGGGCAATTATTGAACTCAAAGATTTTGCTAAGTACTATAATAAATACATAAGAAATATTCGGGATTTTATTGCGCATAACCCACATATAGCAGGCGGGGGTGATTCCTTAATAATTTCATCAAGGCGTTATAAGGGAAAGTTAAACTCCTTGAAAATAGAAGATTTAAAAACGCATGTAAATACCCTCATACCCAAAGTTATAGAACTGTTTAAATTGACCGAAGAACTATCGATACTCTATCCAAAAGAAATTGTACGTGAACTTTCCTGATGTCTTCCCTCACTCTAAAAAATATTTCAGATTCTGTGAATGTCTCTGACTTTACAGCCTATGCCCTATTTACACGAAACCGATTTTTTAATATTTATAGTTGCTAATGTCTGCTTTTGGTGGACATTTTTTTGTTTTTACGGGAAACCATAGTAATGTATGGTTGGCTTTAAGTATATTTGATTTTCAGTGTAAAAATGTTGTGTTATTCTGTATATATCCTTCTCAAAACAATGTTCTGAGAAGGATATAACTAGTTGACATTCAATATACCTACATTCTAATTTTCACTATTTATGGGAAAGAATATTGTTTATCCGTTTGAGACCTTTACAGAGTTTTTAGACGAGCCATACTTGAAGAAGTTATCACTCCTTTATGATAAGATATATGTTTGTGAAGCTTCCTTAAGTCTTCTTTTTGAAGGGAGCACTCCTGAATACTTAATTTATCAAAGAAGCACATTTGAATATCTAATTGAAAAGGAAATAATAAAAGTGTTTCCATATAACTTCAAAAAATTTGATAATCCTGAAAACAATAAAACTTTGAACGACATTCAAGAAGAATTAAGAAATGTTCTTTCACATTTTTCTTTACCAAACTCTAAGAGGTCGAATAAAGCAAATCTTTCAGATTTAACCCCTGATGAACTTGAAAAATTAAGACAAAAGTTCTTTTTTGATAATTTCTTGGCAAGCGATTTATCGACACGCCTAGATGCCATTTATCTGAGTCAAAAGACCAATGATGATTTCTATCCATTCCTGAGAATCAATCCAAGTACACCAATAGAAAATAAGAAGGCAAATGTCATAAATTTAATATTGAGTGATATACCTGAACCAGAACCAAATACTCCTTGGGAGGCAATATTGGATTACAAATCTGACGAAGATATCAGAAATAGATACCTTGCTTTGGTTAATTGGATAAACAAAGTTTCAAAATCAGAATTTAATGTAAATGAAATTAAAGATGAATATGACTATCTATTAAGTGAATATAAAAGACAATACAAAATACATAAACTTAAATCTCGAAGCTCAATGATTGAAGTTATTGTAAATATGGGTACTGGATTAATAACTACGCTTGGAAGTGGCGACTTCGTAGGAGCATTCAAAAGTATAATTAAAGCTACACCAGCACGCATAAAGTTGATGGAAGAAGAGAGTAAGCTCCTAGGGCGAGAACTTAGTTATGTATATCATACTCAAAATAGGTTTCAATCGGGGGAAGTCAATACATTTAATGTAGACAAGAACGTCCAATTAGTTAGAAGGCCCTTAAGCTGATAATTGTCGGTCTTGTGTTAATTAAGCAAAGGAGGTAAAAAAAACCGCTCAGCAAAGTGCACGCTGAAGGTACTATAAATGTATCTGACTTCGTAGCCTATGCCCTATTTATATTAACCCCATTTTTTATTATTTACTGTTGCTAATGTCTGCTTTTGGTGGGGGGTTTTTGTTTTTTACGGGAATCCGTATGGATGTCTTGCTGCAAAGAAGTTACTTTGTAAGAGTCTAATAGTAAAAGAATGGTATGAAAAAGACAATTACTGAATTACTACAATTATTAAGAATTTTATATAGTAATCCTGATTGTCAGAATAATAGAGCAACCGGGCAAGGTTATAATTCCTATAAAAAGCTATCAAATCGCCACGTATTTCACAATACCAACCTGATAAAAAAACTGGAGGGCCATTATACCATATTAGAAAACTGAGAATTATCAATCTGAAAATGGACAAGATGAATAATTGGACAATATTTGCACTTACCCTTGTTTTTATTGGAAATATAGGTGGACTTCTAATAATTATATTACAATCAACTAGTTCCATTCGGGATAAAAATCAAATAATTCAAGTTAGTCATGAAAATAAACAAAGACTAGAACAAGAATTGGTTGAGATTAGGAACGAAAGATCAAAACTAAAAATCGATCTTGAAACTAGAGATAATGAAAACAAAAAGTTATCTAAGGAGATAGTGAAATTGAATAGGGAGTTATTAGAAAAAACAAATGAATTCAATAATTTCATGGGAGCATCAGGAGTATTTCCTATAGTATCAATTAGTTCATTAGTTTCTACAGAGAAAGAATATAGCTTTACTTTCACGATTAATAACGATAATAAATACCCAGTCTATGACATTAATATAAATATAATGGACTTTAATAAAATATTAAAAAACTCGAAGCTTGAAAACGGTAAATACATTATTAAACAAGATAAATTCAAGGAAAGTTTAATAAGTGTATTCGAAGAGAAGCATCTTCCTGCATTCTCTAATATAATTACACCCACGGTGTATCATTACACTGATAATGTATTTTATTTAAAGATAAAAAGTAGATCTAGTTTTGTATTTGAGAAAATTGCTTTAGTTAGGGAGGGTAATAAAGTATATAACGGATTCCAAATAAAGAATCAAGAAGGAAAGGTATTAAAGGAATGGCTTGGTGAAAATACCCCTCCTAAAATCGAAACTAAATTAAGAGAAAATTTTGATTTAATTCCAGAAAAATTGGAAATGAACTTTATCAACTAACATGGCATAACAATGGTAATCGTTGCACAAGACTATAATTCTCCAATATTCAATTAAATTTTAGAAAGGATGTAATTCTATATCATTTAAAATCAATAATTTTAATAGCATTTGTTTTATGTTTTTTCCATAAAAATATCTGTTTAGAGGTTGTGCAACAGCCACAATCTATAACCGCAATTACAGTGGATTTGACTACGTCCAAATCCACTAGGAGTTGCTAAAAGTCAGTGACTAAGCTGTGAACTAATATAAAGAACCATAACTGACAGTTATACGAGACCCTTAGCAACTATTTTAAGAAACACCTGCATAGATAAAATGAAAGAGAAAATCTTTAATCTATTTGTATACTCGAATCTTGATATAATTTCCCAAGTAGGAGCTATATGTCATGAAATAGAGGGAAATGATAAAGAGAAATTGTCGTTTTTGAAAAGCCGAGTAAATATAGATTTTAACAATGTAGAATATTTTTCGCTACCTGAGAAAATTTCGACTTTATACAAAGGATTAAAACGTAATTCAATTGATTACAATACGTACAGAGAATTAAGTTATAGGGGCGAAGCTTTGATGATTTTTGAAAATGTTTTTATAAAATATAATGCAGTTAAGAATCCATTAGTTGTTGTAACTCCAGTAAGAAATGGTAAAATTCAGATAGATGGTCAAGAAAATATAAAAATGGCTGAAAAGGAATTTACGGGCAATATAGAAATAGAAAAACAGAATGATTGGTTAGTAGGATATATTGACAATAATGGATTTCATTTAGACCAATTAATCAATGATGATTTTTTCGAGGCCATTAGAATTCTATATAAGCAAGATCTGTGTGTTTCTGCGATGAAATTGCTAATGATTTGCATTGATACTGTCTCATATCTAGAATTTGGCGACATTTCCGGAAATTTTCAAAAATGGATAAATTTATACACGAAATTATCTGATTTGAATATAACAGCCAATGAATTGTGGGAGTTCAGAAACTCTATTCTACACATGACGAACTTGGATTCTAGAAAAGTGAAGCAGAATAAAGAAAGGCGATTAATGTTTTATGTATCACATCCTGAAACTAAGTATCAGGATGAAAGTGATGAAGGAAAATTTTTTAACTTCATAGACTTGTTAAATTGCATCGCTTGGGGTATTTCAAAATGGGGACAGACCTATAATACCGAGAAAAGTAAATTTGAAGAATTTGTAGCCCGATATGATCGGATTCTTTCTGATAAGAGAATGACCTATATACGTTACAAACATTAAAATCTACCATCCTGCTCTCCGAAGTGTTGTATACCATGCAAGTGTCTCTGACTTCGCAGCGTATGTTAAAGACCTAAAACTAACATAGGCCACTCAAAGTCTTGGGTGAAGAATTGTAAAAAAATCGTAACCTGCCATTATATTATTGATATTTTCCTATATTTATAGACGTATTGCTAACTTTTTAGTGAAGTAGCAATACACTCCCCCTACTTTTGCCCGGAATGAGATTCTTTGTTTTGGATGGTTTTTCTTGTTGGTTTTGTTGGTTGATTTTTAGAAAAATGATTGTGTTTACGGGAATCCACAAAATAATTTGTGGATAGTGCTATATTTTTATTCTCTGAATCTAATGATGCTAGGGGCGGCAACATATAGGTTGTTATAAACTGATAGAATGATATGTTACTATCAGAGTAATATGTTTGGCTATATTGCAATAAGAATTGGATTAAGGTGGAATGTTTTTGAAACAATATCTGCTACTATTCTATCTTTAAAAAGGTAAAATGCCATTAAGGGTTTCTTCAATAAAATTAACAAAGATCATGAGAACAAAAAAACTATTCAGAACAATTAAAAACCCAAAAAAGGGTTCTATGCAGCAATTGTTAACCTGGAAAACGTAATAAACATGGAATTAAAAGAATTTATCGAAGAAACCATTAAACAGGTTGCAGATGGTTTAGTTTCAGGAAGTTCACATATAAGGGATAACTATCCAAGAAGTGAAGGAGTTGAAGTTGGTTACAAAAAAAATAAAATTTGATGTTGCCATAACAACAAATGAAGAAGACTCGCTAGAAGGAGGGGGTAAAATTAAGGTAGCCCATTTATTTGATATAGGTGTAAAAGGATCTGGTTCATCAAACACAACAAACTACAATAGAATTGAATTTGAAACCTTGATCCAGGTAAATACCACTAATAATAAATGAATAAGAGTTAATTATGAAGAAAAGCATATATGAAATAACAATAGAAGACTTGTGGGGTACTTGGATTTCGGAAGGTAAAGAAGCTTCAGAACAATTTACAATATCAGAACGTTATAAACAATATAACACACAATACGTTTCTATTGAAAAGAATGAGGCAATATATGGGTTCCATGCAAAACTAAATCTATTACAACTTGGTAATGGTGAGTTGCCTCAACTAATTGTTGAGTCCATTATTGAAAACCCAATACATAATCAAAAAGATCCAATTATTATTTGGGAATATTCAGGAGATAATGTGCTCCTGGAATTTAGTGATGGTTCAAAAGTAGATTTTAAAAAAATCAGATAAGAATGAGTAAAGCTACAAACAGATTTTAGAGAATTTTAAAGAAATTAATTAATGAGAATATTGCATTTGACAGATTTCCATTTTGATGGATCTAATAAGTATAAAGAAAATGAATTAAGAACTATCGAATCGTTATTAGAGGCTTTAAAAGATTATAAGAATAAAATAGATTTAGTTTTCTTTACTGGTGATTTGGTTTGGAGTGGTGATGATTGTAACAGGTTTAAAAGAGCAAAGGAAATATTCCTTGACAGACTAGCTAATATTTTAGAAATAGATATTACTTCTATTTTTATATGTCCCGGTAATCATGATGTTTATAGAGGACAAGAATTAGAAGAATTGACAGCCTCAATATTAGGAATTAGTGATTCTGATGAACTAGACAACTTAGTAACTAAAAACAATGGAAAAACTTTACAAGCAAGTCTGGAAAATTTAGAGAACTATTTTACTTTCCAGAATGAATTTTATAAAGATCATATAGACAGGCTGGGAGATATAGAAGTAGATAATTTATACACTACTCACATTAGAATTATTGAAGGAAAAAAAGTGGGAATAACAACCATTAATTCAGCTTGGAGGGCAAATGATTCTAATACTGATTTTGGGAATTTGCTGTATCCAATTCATTATTTAAAAAATGCAATTAGAAAAGTTAAAGAATGTGACATAAAAATTTTGATGCTACATCATCCATTGACCGATTTCAAATATTGGAATCGATTTGAACTAGAAGATATTATTTTTAAAGATTACGATTTAATGTTTTCCGGACATGTTCACAATAATAGAGACACTGTTCATATTACTGCAGATATAGGAATTTATCATTGTACTTCTGCTGCAACTTTGAGTAGTAAAAACGATTCGATAGGGTTTACAATTGTAGACTTAAACCAAGATAGTTATGAGTTAGAAATAACAAATGCAATTTTTAACCGGAATGAAGAACAATTTTATTTTGGCAAGCCAAAATTAGCGGAAATTCCCTTAAATGAAAACAAAAGGGAACAGAACAAGTTTAGAAAAACAATAAGGAAAAGGTTTGAGGAAAAACTGAAAGAAGCAAACAAACTATTTCTTACTTACCAAGAGATTAAAGAAGAAAATAATTTTATTAAGTTATTTTCAACCCCGATAATAAAAAATGAATCACAATCGAACCCGAAACCAAAATCTAAAAAGTTAATTGATTTAGGGGAGTTAATAAGAAACAAAAGTGAAAATCAAGTTTTATTTGGCAAAGACAAGAGTGGTAAATCGGCAATTTTATATAAGATTTTTATTGATATTCTACAGGATTTCAATGACTTAAAAACACTACCCTTATTGATTGATTGTAAAAGCATAGTAAAATCGAGTACAAAAATTGATGTAATTGATTTATTAAGTGATTTATATGAAATGAATAAGCGAAAAGCAGAAGAATTAAGCAAAACATATCACATTAAGATTCTGCTAGATGATTTCAAAGGAAATGAAGAGTTAGTTTTAACTCCCTTATCAAATTATCTATCTCAAAACAACGCTTCTTTAATTTTAGCTTGCAATGAAACAGTGTTTTATTCATTTGCAGGTGGAATAATTGGGACTTTAAACTTTGTTAACAGGTATATACATGATATAACCAGAGCTGAAATTAGAATGTTAACACAAAAATGGCCAAATCTTTCTCAAAATAAGAAAGAAAAGGTGCTGGATAAAATTAACACTGTTTTTAATCAATTAAATATCCCTTCAAATTATTGGACAGTATCTTTGTTTATTTGGATTTTTGAAAAAAATATAGATGTTAATCTTGGAAATAACTTTCAACTTATAGAATTATATATTGACAGTTTACTTGATAAAGAAAACTTTATCTTATCTAATCAATACAAAATAGATTTCGATGATCTAAAAGATTTTTTGTCCTATCTAGCATATTATTTAATTACAAATAAAACATCAAACACTTATCAGGTAAATTACAGCGAATTCATTGCGTATATAGAAACATATAAAAAATCTAACAAACGATTTGTTATAGACACCAGAGAATTAGCTGATTTATTAATAAACAAGGGTATCATAAAGAGAAATCTTAGTGATGATTTATATACCTTTAGATTAAATGGGGTATTTGAATACTTTCTGGGGTATTACATGGCCTATGATGAAGATTTCAGAAATCAACTAATTGATGATGAACATTTATACTTATCGTTCAGAAATGAATTCGAAGTATGTGCAGGACTGATACCTCAAGATTATAAGTTTGTAAAAAAAATATTTAAAAAAACTAAATCTATCTATAAAGAAACGAACAAAAACATCGAAACAAATGATTTAGATAGTTTATTATTAGGTAAGGTTTCAGAAACATTTAATATATCTGGTGGGGTAAATCAGATACTTAAGGAAACCATAAAGGATTCCCTGGATCTTGAAGAACAGGATTCAATTTTAGAAACCTTATCGCCATCTTCAAATAGGGTTTCTGATGTGAAATTAAAGAAGTATTACCATGAAATTGGCAATAATTCTGATGATTTAGAAAATGCCTTGTATATATTAGGAAGAGTTTTCAGAAATTCCAAACTAAAAAACAGAGAAGATTTTAATGATAAGGTTTTCGATTTTGTTTTAAATTCAACTTGTACATTTTCTTTGTCTTTAATAGATGAAATTAGTTCTCAGAATTTTAATGAAATGGCAGGTGAAATTACAGAAGAGCAGTTAATCAAGCTATTAACACAATTTTTACCCATTGTAGCTCAAACTTTATTCTTTGACATTGCCATACAGACAAATCTAGAGACAGTTTTAATAGAAAAAATCAATGTATTAAAACAAAATAAGAATGGTAATGAACTTAAATTACTTATTTTATTTTTCTCATTGATTGATCTTGATGTAAAAAACCATTCCAATTATATAGAAGAATTAATAGATTTAATAAACATACCAATATTAAAACAGACAACGGTTTTTAAACTCTATTTATATCTAAGTTTTAAGTGTAATGGAAATAAAAATTTAAGAAGCAAAATAGAAAAGCTTATTAAAAAGCAAGAACTTAAAATTGATAGTAGTCAAAACATAGGTGCTTTGGAACAACGAATTAAATTGATGGAAAAATCAATGAATAAGAATAAAGATTTATTATAATAGCAATGGGTCTTATACTTATCCTTTTAATCCTTATTTTCTATCAGGTCATTGCCGGAAAAGCCCACTCGCGCTCGTTTCCGCTTTGCGCAAACGAGTGTCTATCGTTCAGGGCGTTTGCAACGCCAGGGAAAGGACTTGTTAACACGGCAGGAAGAAAGTGGGAAGCATGGAGTGGGAAGCAGGAAGCACGAAGCGGGAAGCATGGAGCAGGAAGCACGAAGCGGGAAGCATGGAGCAGGAAGCAGGAAGCGGGAAGGATGGAGCAGGAAGTGCGGGTATTGGGGATTAAGTATATTGCGTTTTTTGTGAATAATTGTTTTTGAAAAATGGTTAACTCTCGCTCTACGGAGTGTTCCGGGCGAATGTCTCTGACTTCGCAGCCAGCTATTGATATAAATGCATCTACCTTTTCTTTCTGACATGCAAGCATGCCGATTAAAGATCCTTCACTATGCCCAAGCACAATCATTTTGTTAATTTTTTTTTTCGGTTTTGAGGTTTCTTATAATTTTTGCTAAATCGTTTACATAGTCATCTATTTTTAGATCACTTTCTTAGATTAATTATTTTTGACCGATACTGTTCTTCGCTCCAGATAACTTCTCCACCCAATCATCAGGAAAGCCAAAATACCAAAAACAAATCCTATCCACGGATTATATGCAACACCTTTTGTAATGATTATCCAACCGCCTACCGTTGTTCCTAAGGTTACGCCCAGGTTGCCGAATGAAGTGGCCAGGCTGTTGGCAAATTCCAAGCTTTTGGGCACTGATGAAATCATATAGGTAGAAGCGTTCAGGAAGCTGGGCGAATACAGGAAACCCCAAATTCCAATTACAATAATGGTAGCTATGGTATTTCCGCCTGAGAAATGCAATAATATGGGTATCAGGATAGTTCCCGAAAGGAAAAAAGTGGTGGTTTTTACAATATTCTTATTCAGCATTTTCCCTGCAACCCAATTGGAAAACACGCCAATAACGCCAAATACAAACAGCATATAACTGACCATTGTGCTGTCCATACCTTTTGCCTTGTTTAGGTACTCGGCAAAATAGCTGTATGTAGAGAACCAAGCCGTAATCATAAAGAAGTTCATTGCGGTACTGATGATAAAAGTAGGTTTGGTCAATATCTTCAACTGGCTTCCGTAAGATTTCTTTGCCTTTACAGGCATTGATGGCAACACAAAGTTTATCCCTGCCAAAGCCACAACGCTCACGATTGCCTGCACCACAAAAGAATATTCCCACGACCATAAACTTGCCAGCCAGGTTGCAAAAGGAACAGTGGTTACCATGGCAATAGCAATCCCGCTGAATACAATGCTCATCACTTCGTTTTCACGTTTGTTATCCGCCTTTGAAACTGCGACCGCCAAAGCCGTTGCAATGTAAACAGGTTGTAGAAAGGCGGGCAATATTCTGACCAGCATCAATAGCCAGAAAGGTGGTGAAAATGAAGATACCACTCCTGTTATCAGAAAAATAAAGATGGCCGTCAACATTACTTTTTTGCGGTCAAAACCTGAGGCCAACAAGGTCATAAAAGGACCTGTCAGGGCAATGACCAAAGCAAAGGCACTCAATAAGTAGCCAGCCTTGTCAATGCTTATCTGATAGTGTTCCGCTACTTGCGGCAAAATGCCTATGATACCAAACTCCGTTGTAATGACAGCCAAAAGACCAAGGCAACCAATGTATGCGTATTTCTTCATCGTAATAAATCCGTTTAAAATGAGCCGCAAAATTAGTTTTTACCTCTACTTTTGCATAGCACACAATCAATTGTGAGGTACTAATAAATTTGTAAGTAATGGGAAAAAGAAAGGAAAATTCAACCAATATGTTGAATGAAAAAGTTATAATGGAATGTGAGTTAACGTATGCCGTATGTAAAATCGGTGGACGGTGGAAATTGCTTATTCTGTGTAAGCTCGAAAATGGTAAATTACGTTTCAGCAAGATAAAAAGACGTATCCCCGAAATTACAGATCGTATGCTTGCCCTGCAATTACGTGAGTTGGAAAAAGACGGTTTGGTAAAACGTACCGTTTTTGCAGAAGTGCCGCCAAGAGTGGATTATGAACTGACCGACATTTCCAAAGATTTAGTGCCTGTATGGCGACAATTGGAAGACTGGGCAGTGAAACACAAAAGACTTGTTAAGAAATGATGATATCACAATCCTTTGGATTTCCTATAGGAGCGGAGGGCTTTTCAAGCTATGAAAAATCGGTTGCAATCAAGTTTATTAAAAAAGGAAGTTTCTTTTGTTATTCGGTAAATGCGGTTTTTGTAAGTTCCAGGCTAGCATTCCACAGGTCTTTTTGAAAACCCTTATTGTAAGAATCAACTGATTTTTTAACCACTTTCCCGTCCGAAAAATAAATCCCTTTCAAGTTTTTGTACTTTTCAGCATAGGCAAGGTTTCCCCGCTCTCCGAAGTGTTGATGGCGAATGTCTCTGACTGAGCAGCCCACTGCACTTCCATGACAGGCCAATACGTTGCGCTCCTCTCTGAGGAGCTTCCAAAACGGTGTTTCAAAACGTTGAACTGCATTTGTGTAACTTGTTTAAAGCCTTCTTCATTGACCAGGTCTTTGCTGCAATAAATGAGTAAGACTTGTGAGAGACTGGAGTACACCTCGCATAGGCGTTTTTTATTTTTTCTTTTTATTGAAGGTTTGGGCTGCGAAGTTGCAAACTCGCAGAGCAGGGTACTTGAGCCATCACAGTCTAAATTCAGATTATAGCCAGCAGAACAAAAGAGCCTATAACATACAAAGCAACCAAACTCATTTTTATAATCTTCTGGTTTCTGCTTTCCTGGTCATATTTTGCAACTATTTTGAGGTATTTACCCTTGTAAGCAAAAGCCAAAAAGCAAACAATAACTAAAGCTATGAATACCCCAAGATATATCGTATTGCTTTCGTATAAGTCGGCTAAAAAATGGATGTCATATTTCAAAAGAATATTTTTAATCAAAATAAGATTAAAAGACAATATAAAAGCTAAAATAGAGCTTGACAGGTGTCCCGGTAATTCATCTTTTGAAGGCGTTATTAAAATGAATTTATATATAGCATAAAATACGTAATTGAGCATAAACCATTAAAATTTAGGGTTTCTTATTGGTCGCGCCATACCACGCCTTTTTCGCAATTTTTCCCGCATTATTTTAAGTCGTTCCTTTTCCGGGAGTTTCATCATTTCCTCAAAATCCTTCTCGGCCTTGTCGTGCATTCCCATTACATCTCCCATAAAATAATATATAACAGACACTCCAAAGCCCGCATATCCTCCTGCAATGCCAATAACGGTATATGCCGTATTCATGCCAAACCTTCCTTTGGAAACTGCACCTTTTTCATATAGTTTATAATCAAAGTAAAGGCTCCCTAATCCCGCAATTCTACCAAACCACCTAAAATAAGTCGCTGTAGTTTTGCTGATGCCCGCAATGTCCTTGGAGTACACATTCCATCTTCCCGCTGTTCCCACAGTAATTTCCCCTACTTTAGCAATACCTTTGTGGGCCAGGCCAATTTCTCCTAAAGTAAGGCCATTGCCTAACCAATTCAGAAATTCACTGGATTTGGACAGTAGGTCTGAGCCGTTACCATTAAGGATCACCAACCCTTCCGGCCCCATAACCATAACGCCACCGCCATATAAAAACAAGCCATATCCGCCAATATATGGCAGGTTATTCACCGGTACTGGGGTTTCCGCAAAATGGCTGGTGTGGCCTTTTATGATCTTACCCATATAACGTTTTACCTCCTTTTCCCAATGTTTCCCGAAATACTGGTCTGTAAAATTGGCAATATCTTGTTCTGAAAAGAACAGGTTTTTGTAATTCCACCGGGCATGGGTAACGATCCGCCCCCTGACCATGGCAAAATTTCCCTTTACCCTTTGATTGATCTGGTCTACGCTTTGGTTACGTATAGCATGGTCTATGGTTTGCTTTACCATATCCCGAAGTCGCATATGGGTGTATCTTTGAAAATTATGAAACTTTAACCGTTG
>NZ_JBRKIS010000028.1:0-71485 GCF_052983315.1 Sinomicrobium endophyticum | reverse complement strand
AGAGTACATAAAGGGTTGGTTTTGATAACTGTATGTTTCGCAACACAAATATCTTCAACCCTTTTTTATTTTTAAAAAAAGTTTAAATCACTTCATTATAAACCGAGGCAAAATCTTTGGCGAAATCGACAAATTTTACTTTGCCTAATTCTGGTTTGTTGCGATAAAAATCTTCGAACAATAAACCGGTACGTTGACTTGCCTGCATTTCTACCATCCCTTTCGCAATTTTAGGATTTACGCCCATTGACAACATGCCCTCTAGCATTTGTTCATCTGATATTTCAATCCATTTTAAATTAGGGTTTCCGATGGCTTTTCCCAATATTCCGACTATCTCATTGGGAGATACTTCATCGCTTGCTATATAACGAACTTTTCTTCCGTCAAAAGGCAGTTCCATTTCTTCAGCAATTACGTCAGCGATATCTATTGGTGAAACCCAAGGTTCTTTTTTGTCGCCACCATAATTTGAAATAATTGCCCCTTTTTCTTTAATAGACTGTAATGACCTAAATAAATTGGTGTAGAAACCGGTTGGTCGCATAAACTTGATAGAAACATCATCGGGAAGTTGTTTCAAAATATTTTCGACATCATAGTGGGCCGAAAGTGAACCATAACCTGTAGGACTGTGAGCACCGACACTACTGAGATGAACAATCTTTTTAACTCCAGAAGCCAATACAGCTTGTTTGTAATTGTTTCCAATGAGATGAAAGCCGGCCAAAAAATCAACATCTTTATCAAAAATACTGCCGATGCCTTCCCATGCTTCCATGAGATAGACGATATCGGCCCCTTTGAAAGTTTTGGCCAAAAAATCGCCATCTTTCATAGAGCCAATGGCTGCTTTTGCTCCTAATGCTTCTATGTCCTGCTGTCTTTCTAATTTGCTTGAGATTACTGTGACCTTATGCCCTTTTTTCACCAAAGTGGGGGTAAGGGATTTGCCGATGTTCCCCAGGGAACCTGTAATTACTATATTCATACTTCTATTTTATTTTTATGTTGCAAATATCATTAAGCGGATACAAGAGGATATAACCTAAAAGAGGGATTTTATAACAGGAACGGGGATAATGAAAAAAGCCATGAAATACTCATGGCTTTTTTCCAGCTATTGATAAGAGTGGAATATTTTAATCAATGACAATACTATTAACTCCTTTCTCCAATGCCGTATCCTGTATAACGGGGATGTGGAGTCCTTCAGCTCTAACTACGGTAAGGTCGGTCATGCCCAAAAAGCCTAAGAATGATTTTAGGTAAGGTGCTACAAAATCATTCGATTTGCCTTGTTCATCTGTATAAATTCCTCCTGAACTCATGGCAACATATACTTTTTTGCCGGATACAAAACCAATAGGAATACCCTCTGAATTATAGCCAAAGGTAATTCCAGAACGTGTTATATGGTCTATCCATGCTTTAAGGGAAGAATGGATGGTATGGTTGATAAGTGGAGCACCTATCACCAGTATATCACTTTCAAACAATTGTTTCACCAATGTATCCGACAATTCAAGGGCTTGCCTTACTTCATCGGTTTGATGTTCTTCTGGCGTAAAAATTGCATTTAAAGTTTCTGGTGTTAGGTGCGGGATATTGCTTTCCACCAAATCCAATTGTTTTAGCGTGCTATTAGGATATTTTGCCTTTATTTTTTCAACGATAGCATTTCCTAATTTCCTGCTAAACGATTTTTCTCCCATGATACTGGAGTTGATTTGTAATATGCGTTTTGAATTCATTTTGTATTTTTTTAAAAGTTTAAAAACACAAAACTAACCGTAATAACTATACAAAAGATAGTAGTTACCCAAAGGAAAGCGCTTACCTTTAGGAAAGTTTTTATCTTTGCCGGTATGAAAATTCATGAAGAAAAAACACTTCCTACTAAAGAAGAATGTTCAGGGTCACTTAAAAATGTTTTCGATGCAATGTTTGTTTTGAATGGCAAATGGAAATTGCCATTGGTGCTTTGTTTAATGCATTCCCCAAAGCGATTTAATGAACTTCAAAAGGAAGTCAAAGGTATATCTCCCAAGGTATTGGCCAACGAATTGAAGGATTTGGAATTAAATTTTCTTATTAAACGGAATGTATATCCAACCACCCCGGTAAGTATTATTTATGAAGCTACCGAGTATAGTCATTCACTTAAAAATGTTTTGGATGAATTAAGTTCTTGGGGCGAAAATCACAGGAATAAAGTAAAAGGGAAAACTATTTAGATTTTTAAAATTTAAAGGCTTTTCTATAAAATTTATATTTTTGAGTTTACTTTTTGTTTAAACTCACTTGCCCATTCTCTCATATGATCCAAAACTGGTTTTAAAGTAAGTCCGTCATCTGTTAAACTATACTCAACGGTAATAGGAACCGTATTGAAGGTCTGACGTCTTACTATGCCAATAGCTTCGAGGTCCTTTAATTCCTTGATCAGCATCTTCGGTGAAATACCAACCACATCGCGTTCCAGCTCTTTAAATCTTTTCTTGCCAATGTATAAGCTTGTCAGGATATGAAGTTTCCATTTACCACCTAAAACTTTTAGAATAAAATGTAAATCGGATAAGTCAAACTCACAATTTTCGTCATTTTTCATTTATTATATTCTATTAAAGTATTGATTTATAGTTAAAGTAACTTTTAGTATATTAATATACAAAATGGTAACTACTTGCAAAAGTATAGTGTTAAGATTAATTTTGCAACTGCATCATAAAATAATAAGGGATGAAACGAAATGGAAATACGGTACTTATAACAGGTGGTGGTACCGGAATTGGTCTGGCCATGGCCGAAATTTTTTTAAATAAAGGAAACGAAGTAATCATCTGTGGAAGAACCGGGGCCACCCTTGATAAAGCCCAAGAAAAATTTGCCCTACTACATACGATTGTCGCGGATGTTTCATCCCAAGAAGGAAGGAAAGTTTTGAAGACAGAAATTGAGAGTCATTTTCCTAAACTAAATGTTCTGGTCAATAATGCGGGTATTTATAGTATTACAGATATTATGGACCCCAAATATATTCCTACTTTGGAATCTGAGCTAGCCATAAATTTAGTAGCACCCATGGCCTTAATCCAGGAATTAATGCCTGTTTTAGAGAAAAATGTTAACGCTACCATTGTAAATGTTACCACGGGCTATGTCTTTATACCATCGGCACAATCATCTGCCTATAGTGCAAGTAAAACTGCTCTAAGAGCTATAACACAAGGCTTGAGATTTAATCTTCAGAAAAAATCGATCCGCGTAATAGAGGTAATACCTCCCGCAGTTGATACCCAAATGAACAAAGGAAAAAAGATATCCTTAATGACTTCCGAACGTTTTGCTCAAAAGGCTTTTAAAGGTTTGATTGGTAGACAAGATGAAATAGTAATAGGAATGTCAAAGTTGGGTAAACTATTATCCCGAATAGCTCCTAAGTTTGGTTTTAAAAAGATGAATATCGATGAAGAAAAACAGCGGCTGGAAATGCGCTTAGCTGAAGTGCATTTACAATCAAAGGTATAACTAAGCTATTTTTTCAATATATCGCTTTACAAAGTTTTACAACATCCATTAAGAAATCGTAAAAGTGAAATTGAGTATAGCCACATCATCGATCCGAATAAGAATTATAGAAGATTCGTATTCTAACGGTTCAGTTCTATTGTAAAGCCCTTATTTTTTAAACCTTGTAGTACCGTTCCCGTAACTATGATTAGGATATTTTAAGGGTTGGTTTTTTCAATTTGTTTATCTCCCCATTCTTTAAGGTAACTGATGAATGGAATCAATTCCCTACCAACTTCAGTTAATGAATATTCCACTTTGGGTGGTACTTCGTGATATACTTTTCGGTCAACTAAATTGTCCTTTTCCAATTCCCGAAGTGTTTGGGTTAGCATTTTGGTCGTAATGTCCGGCACTTTCCTGCCTAATTCTCCGTATCGTAAGATCTTATGTTCGTGCAAATACCATAAGATCCTACCCTTATACTTTCCACCGATACGTTTAAATGCATAATCAACAGAGCAAGTAGGAACATCCGGACATTCTTTTTGTCTTTTTTTCACTTTTATTGGATTTTAATTATCTGAAAATCAGCATTGCATACTTTTTAGAATGTAGCATACAAATAAGTATATACTTGCTAAAAGTAAACAATACATTTAACTTGGCCGAATAAGAATAAATAATTTTAGATATCAATAGCGTTCATTAAAAACTTAAAACCCTATTAAAATGGAAATAATTGAAAACGAAATAGAAAAAAGTAAAAAAACAAGTGTAATGAAAGCGATTCGCCAGCATGAGTTCGGTGGCCCTTCAGTGCTGCAATATGAAGATGCGCCAGTACCCGAAATAAAGCCGGGTGAGGTACTGGTACAAGTCCACGCCATAGGAATGAATCCCCCGGACTGGTATCTTCGTGACGGATATAAGTCCCTTCCTCCTGAATGGCAACCAGAGGGATCTTTCCCCATTATTTTGGGAACAGATATTTCAGGTGTAGTAGAGCGGGTCGCTGATGATGTTAAGGATTTTTCCATTGGAGACGAAGTCTATGGAATGGTTCGCTTTCCCGAGGGGGTTTTTGGGGAAAGTCAGGCATATGCGGAGTACGTAAGCATTCCCGTAACGCAAATTGCTCTTAAGCCCAGAGGAATTGATCATATACATGCAGCTGCTGCTCCGATGTCATTACTTACCGCTTGGCAGTTTATGATCGATTTAGGGCACAATGTACAGAATCCGCTCCAACCACATAAGCATGAACCTGTTCAACTTGAAGGTAAAACCATCCTGGTGAACGGAGCTGGTGGTGGCGTGGGACACTTTGCAGTGCAAATAGCAAAATGGAGGGGAGCAAAAGTAATTGCCGTGGCATCCGGAAAGCAGGAAGCATTTTTACGTGATCTTGGTGCCGACGAATTTATTGATTATACAAAAACCAATGCGCATGAGGTAATTAATGGTATTGACCTCGTTATTGATTCGGTTGGTGGCCCTGCAACAGGTCGTTTCCTGCGTACTCTTAAACCAGGAGGTGCGTTGTTCCCGATTTTTCCCTTGGGCTTTGACGGCACAGCTGAGGCCAAGAAGCTAGGTGTTATAGTTTCGGCAACTCAAGTACGCTCCAATGGAGCTCAACTTGCAGAGGTCGCTCGTTTACTCAATGATGGAACACTACGAATAGCCATTGACAGCGTATTTTCGCTTGCTGAGGCAGGCAAGGCACACGAAAGAGCTGCCCTTGGTCATATTCAGGGCAAGATCGTACTCAAAGTTGTCTAATTCAATTAAGGCTAGCACAAAAGTTGCGCTAGCCTTAATTGAATATGTTTAACTAAAAGCAAAATAGTATATGAACCATAATGAATTAGAAGATAGAATAGCCCTAAGAGAGCTTATCGATAAAGTTTCTATCTTGGCAGATAAAAAGGATTTTCATAAGCAAGTGCAGTTATTTACCAAAGATGGGGTGTCAGAAACTTTTGCTGGAGCTACCGTGATATTGAAGCTGAATGGTAGAAATGAAATGTCAAAAGCGTTTAGTGAATTCCTTAAAAATGTTGATACCGTCTACCATTTTAATGGTCAGCACATAGTCACTATCAACGGTGACGGCGCTACCGGAACTTCATATTGTATGATTACTTTAATCGGTACGGAGAACGGCAAAAAAATGAAGACTAAGATAGGAGCTGTTTACCGAGATACATACGTACGGGAGAATAACCGCTGGCTAATCTCAAAAAGAACAGGAAATTTTGATTGGCAAGAAAAAGAGCCAGTGGGGTAGAGAATACTTTATTAGTTCTTCGTCTGAATATTTTGATAGTCTTTATTATTTCTATGTTTTCCCTTACAATGGTTTGCGGTAGTGTTTATATAGTTTTTAGCACTCCTGAATCTGCTCTTAAAGAAGCTCCGTTTGTAGCTATTGATAAAGGGCTGGATAAATAAGTGGCTAGATTAGCTATTTCAGTTGGGTCAATAAATCGTTGTAATAAAATATGTGAATTAGATTGTTGTAAAATTGCATTTTTCATTTGTTCAAGTTCAAGATTTTGAGCTTCTGCAATTTGTTCAACGACTTCTGCAACACCATCGGAATAAGTTGGTCCTCCTAAAATCGTGTTAACTGTAATTTCTGTTCCTTTTGTCAATTTAGAAAGTCCATTTGCAATCGCCGACATAGCTGCTTTTGTCATTCCGTAATGAATCATATTTTCAGGTACATTTACACCTGATTCGCTACTTATAAAAATAATTCTTCCCCATTTTTTATTTTCCATAAGTGGAAATAGCTTTCTAGATAATCGAACACAACTCATTACGTTTATCTCAAAATATTTGTACCAATCTTCATCTGTTATATTTCTAAATTCTTCAACTTGATAAACTCCTACATTATTTACCAAAATATCTATATCCGTTAATTCCTGAAGTAAGCTTTCAATTTCATCTTTCTTTGAAAAATCTGCCGTTATTGCTGTAATATTAGCATTAGGAAATTGTTGTTGTAATTTTTCTTTTGCTTGTCCTGTCTTTAACTTTTGTCGTCCATTAATTGTTACAGAAACTCCTTCTTCTAATAATTGTTGTGCAATGGCAAAACCAATGCCTTGTGTTGAGCCGCTAATAAATGCTCTTTTTCCATTCAATTGTAAATCCATTTTCTGTTTTTGTAATGATTGTTAAATAAATACTCAAAAAAAAATTTAGTTGATTATTTGTAGTTGTAACTCAATTTGTTGTTTCAAAATTTCTTTATCTGGATAAACTCTTCGTAATGAGTTAATTCCACACCAAAGGGTAATTAAATATTTTCCTAAAGTACTTGCTGGTATTTTTGATTTGATGTTTCCTTTTTTCTGTTCTGCGAGAATAGTTGTGGTGTATAACTTTTCCGTTTCTTTTAAAATTTCTATTGCTTCATTTTCAAGTTCATTGTCTATAAAAGTCATTTCCACTATTGTATTTGCAACGATACATCCTTTCCAGTGAGATTTTTTTGATTGTGTTGCCACGCTAATGAAAAACTCTTTAATTAATTTGATTGGGTTATCACTATTTTCTAAGTTGATCTTAAAATCATTTAAATCTTCTCTTCGTTGTTGAAGAGATTTTTTGAAAAGTTCTTTTTTTCCTCCCTTAAATGTGTTGTATAAACTACCTGCTCCCGCTCCTGTCGCATTACTTAGATCGGATAAGGACGTGGCATTATAGCCCTTTTTCCAAAAAATATCTTGGGCTTTCAGAATCATTTCCTTGTCTTTCAATATTTTTGGTCTTCCTTTCATTTACTATTGTAATGATTGATACAAAAATAATAAAAAATTAAACGAATAGCTCAGGTATTAGGTTGTTTTTTTAGTTGCATTACCGCTAACTTGTTTTTGGGTAAGACTGCATTTTTAGGGAAGGCTTCAGTAATAATTGATCTTAACCTGGATATAAAAGTGAGGTTACGCCCTTGGACTTTTTAAAATATTGCTGGAAAATGTAGTATCATTTCGCAGACCCAAAACGTGCGCGAAAGATGGAAGGCGATTGCTTGGTCTTACTCTTGAACAGTTTACTAAACGACTGTGGATGTTCAAAACCCAGTTCAAAGGCGATCTCACTAACAGACAGCGCGGTGGTGGAAAGCTTTTCCTTGGCCTTTTCGATGAGTTTGTCCTGAATGTGCTGTTGGGTGGACTTCCCTGTGACGCTTTTTAAAAGGCCACTTAAATATTTTGGGGAGACATACAATCGGTCTGCTACTTCCTGGACCGTGGGAATTCCCGTGTCGATAAGGGATTCTTTACCGAAAAATTCATTTAAAAGCGTCTCCAACCGTGTTACGATCTTGTGGTTGGTAATGCGTCGTGTAATGAATTGCCTGTTGTAATACCGCTCCGAATAGGAGAGCAATAGTTCCAGTTGGGTGATAATAATAGTATGGCTGTAGTGATCGATATTGGTATGGTACTCTTGTCGGATAATCTTGAAAATACCGGTAATTGCTTCTTCTTCCTTTTTGGAAAGGAATAGGGCTTCATTGGCAGTATAATCAAAATATTCATATTGCTTTATGGTGGTAGCCAATGGGGTATTCCAAAAAAGATCGGGATGTACCATTAACATCCAGCCCGTTGGTTTTTCTTCCGTGGTTGCAAGCACACCAAATACTTGTCCGGGGGACATAAAGAGCATAACACCTTCATTGAAATCATATTCTTGCTGCCCATATTTTAATTTGCCATCCGGATGTCGCTTTAATGCAATGGTATAAAACCCCAAAACCAAACGCTCGGGGTCGTCGGCTTTGAGGTCCATATCGTCAAAATTGATCACGCTGACCAAGGGATGTTCCGGTGCCGGTAATCCCCTGAAGCTATGATATTCACTGATGGTATGGAATCTATAGGGAGCTTTGCCGGCCATGCATACAAGTTAGTGGTTATTTTGATAAACCATGGCAAACTCTTCGGCAAAATCCTTTAATTTGACTTCTCCCGTTTTTTGGGGTTTGTTTTTGATATAATCCTCAGCCAAATGCCCTGATTGTAACGCTGCATACATTTCGGTGAGCCCCTTGGCGATTTCAGGGTTCATTCCTATGGACTTAAGGCTGTTCGCTATCGCTTGGTCACTGACTATCTCCCATTTCAGCTTTGGTTTTCCAATAGCATTTCCCAGGATTTGTGCGGTTTCGTCCCCTGTCAATTCCTCACTGACCACATAACGAACAGTGCTGTTGGAATCCAAATTGGTAAGCTCTTCTGCTACCGCCTTTGCAATATCCCTGGGTGAGACCCATGGAATGGGCCTGCTCCCGTAGTTGGCGTAGATGGTACTATCCGATTTTATGGTTTCCATATAACCGTAGAGATTGTAATAGAATGAAGTGGGACGCATGTGGGTAATGGAAACTTCGGAAGGCAATGCATTTAATGTTTGCTCAACATTATGAGCTCCTCTTAAAATCCCATTTCCTTTATCCAAATGACCGCCGATCGTACTTAAGTTGACAACCCGTTTGATATCAGCTTCCAAAATAGCCTTTGCATAAATTTCCCCCAGTCTTTTGTAGTAGGCGATCAGGTCCAGATCCTGATCAAAATAATTGTTGGGGGGAACCATAGTAAATATGGAATCAGCCCCTTTAAAACTCTCGATCAGGAGGTTAATGTCCTCCAAATTGCCGATGACTGGCTCTGCACCTAATGCTGCTATGGATTCTTTTCGCTCCGGATTGCTGCTGATGATAGTAAGCTTATGTCCGTTTTCAATTAGATTTTTCGCCAATGGTTTTCCAATGTGCCCCAATGAACCTGTAATGGTAATTTTCATGGTTTTTGATGTATTAAAGATTTATAGGTACAAAATTGAAGATGTTATCACGCATACAAATAACCGGATTTCAGGTTTTTGTAGCCAAATGGGAATATCAGGGATGAAGGAAGATGAGATGAGATCATCCCTTAAAGACACATTAGAAATGCCAATCCTAATTTCCATGCGGTTAGGTTTGTTTCTATTTTGAATTGTACTTTCTTTGAAATACATCAATATACCCGCAAAGAACCATCCAATCGGGAATTCGGTAATCTTGTGTTCCTAACCAAGTAGAAAAAGTACGTAAAGAGAATTATTTTATGATTGTAAAAGCTTCCAAACGATAGGAAGTATCCGCCTGAATTATCGAGCCATCTAAAACTACTTTGTAAACAAAAAATACAATGCTTCAGCTGAACTCTTTAATCCATAGAATTCCCCCGAGGCTCTGTCTCGGGTGTAGCGTAAAGATATGTAAATTTGTGGTTATGGGTAACCATATCCGCAAGAGTCATAATAAGAGTTTACTACTATATCATTTTGTATGTCCAATAAAATATAGGCGTACTGCTCTTAGTGAATCCTTTTCGAAAACATTAAGTGAAATTTGTTTGCAGATAGAGGAAAGTTACGAGATATTATTTTTGGAGATTGGATTTGATGGCGACCATGTACATTTTTTGTTACAAGGCGTACCGTCAGATTTCCCCAAAAAGATTATTGGAGGCGTTTTCTATAAAGATTCATCCTTTTCCAGGGCATTCAGGAATACCAAAAGCGGAATTAATGGTTCGATCGTAGACCCAGCAGGCGCACAAAAGCCGGAGAGAAATCTTCGGCTTTTTTATTAGAATAAGGGTTATTTCTTCGCTGTTTTTTTACTCGGGTACAACATTTCGGTATTTTTATCTACCCCATATTTATTGTTAGCAATTGAATTTTTTTAGTATCAACCTATATTATAGGCTAAATATTTAAATAACTAGTATCATTTTACTTTCTTTCTGTTTTCTCATTTACTGGCCTAGACAAATTAATTGAACAGTGTCATATTAAAATTAATGGGATGCACATTTCCACCGTCCCAAGACGATATACTGACTTTAATCTGTTATTTGTTTCCAAAAAAAACAAAAACATCTTAGACCAAAATATAGGTCGTCAGGACTGTAGACGTGACTTTTGTTTAATGCATAATTTGGTAGCACTAAAGAAATTGTTTATACGTTTAAAAAATGAACAATGTTCAAAAATTTATTATCTTTGTAAAAAATTATGGCCAGCAAAAAGTATGGTTAAATAATGAACCCCATAAAAAAGTTGGGCAAGTCATAAATTTTTAAATCCAAACTTTGTTCCTCGATGCATAAAACTTCCAACACAAAAGACAACATCATGGAAACCGCGGAGAAACTGTTCGCGGAATCCGGGGTGAACGCGGTTAAGGTGGATGATATATGCGGACATCTGGCCATTTCCAAGAAGACCTTTTATAAATGTTTCCGGAGCAAGGAAGGCCTAACCTGGCAGGTAAGCGAAAAAATGCTATCATCCACTTATCGGAAAATCCTTGATACCGTGGATGATGGTGGCGATATCATAGCGGAAACATCAAATATATTTGATATCCTCATTCAGTTCTTGCATCAATTTTCCATATCCTTTTTTAATGATGTCAAAACACATTACCCCGATATTTTTGAGCGTTTTGAAAAAGTTAAGGGAGAAATCATAAAAAAGGTCATGGAAGAAAATATAAAAAAGGGAATTTCCCTGGGCGTTTACAATAAAGCCCTTAATGCCAGCCTCATTGCCCAATGGTGGTTTGAGATCATTTGGTTGGCCTATGTTTTAAAACATCCACCGGGACAGGTGAAGGACCTGTTCATCAACGGCCTTGTCAAACAATGAAGGATACAAGGGACTACCAGGAGAATATAAAAGCAAAAAATTATACTTTAAAGTTCTTATGTATAGGTAATTATAGTGCGTTTAGGAAATTTTATTCATAAAATGAACGACGTTCAAAAAATAATTATATCTTTGCCGAAGAAATTGTACCTATGAGCACAGCAGAAAGAAAAGCACGCGAAAAAGAAGCCTTAAAAGCACTCATTCTGAAAGGAGCGAAAAAACTCTTTATAGAAAAGGGCATTGAGCAAACCACTATACGGAATATTGCTGAGGAAATAGATTATAGTGTTGGGACGGTCTATGTGTATTTCAAAGATAAAAATGCCATTTTACATGACCTGCACTCCATAGGTTTTCAGGAATTGGGCGGATATTTTAAGGACTTATTTGTTATGGAAGACCCCATGGATCGCTTAAAGGAAATGGGCCGGGTCTATATAAAGTTTGCCCTGGAAAATCAAGAGATGTACGATCTGATGTTCAACTTGAAAGCTCCGATGGAGTTTTTGGAGAGTTCGGAAGAAGGAGGTTGGAATGAAGGAGTGGAAACCTTTAATTCTGTGAAAACCACCGTGGAACAATGTATGGCAAAGGGACATTTCAAGGGACATTCGGCAGAACCGTTGTCCTTTATGATATGGAGTTTGGTCCATGGCATGTGCTGCCTGGAGATACGGCAGCGGACCAGGGGGGTGAAATTCTCAAAACCGGAAAGCATCCTGTTCGACGGCTATAACGAATATGTAAAAATGATAGGAAAACTTTAATTTTTTTTACTCCAAAAAATGAACAACGTTCAAATAATAAACATCGTATAAAATGAAAAATGTAGTCCTAATGCTCGCAATTTATAGTGTCGGGTTTATGAGTTATGCTCAAAACAAACTTGACCACTATATAGAGGTCGGCCTCAAAAACAACGAGATTATCAGGCAGTATAACTTTGACATCAATAAAAGTATGTATGCCTTAAAAGAAGCGAAATCCCTGTTCTATCCCACGGTTTCCTTAAACGTCAACTACACTAAGGCAGATGGAGGAAGAACGATTGACATCCCGATCGGTGATTTGATGAATCCCGTGTACAGTACCCTGAACCAGCTTACCGGTTCGGATGCGTTTCCTGTTTTGCAAAACCAGTCGGAATTACTCAATCCGGATAATTTTTACGATGCCAGAATTCACACCACCATGCCCCTGTTGAATTTTGAGATCATCTACAACAAGAGAATTAAAGCACAGCAATCCACCTTACAGAAAATAGAACTGGAGATTTACCAGAGAGAATTGGTCAAGGAAATAAAAATAGCCTATTACAAGTACCTGCAATCTTTGGAAGGCATTAAAATTTATGAAGAGGCCCTGTTGCTTGTCAAAGAAAACCAAAGAGTTAACAGGGTGTTATTTAAAAATGATAAAATAAACCGTACTGCTGTTCTGAGAAGTGACAATGAAGTTATCCGCATTGAAGCCGACCTGAAAACGGCAGAACAGGTCAGCAACAATGCCAGGGCTCATTTTAATTTTCTGCTCAATCGGGAACTCGATACCAACATTGAGGTTGATGATGACCATGAAGACCTGCCAAATTTATTGGCAGAAGAAAACACCCGGAACAGGGAAGAACTTTTAAAACTGGATTTGGTAAAAGAACTTAATGACAATGTCAGTAAACTGACCCATTCTCATTGGCTTCCAAAATTAGGTGTTTTTGCAGATGTAGGTTTTCAGGATTTCGATTTTGATATCAATAAACAATCCCGCTACTACTTTGCCGGTGTCGGTCTGGAATGGAATATTTTTTCAGGGAACAAAAACAAATACAAACTCAGACAGGTAGAAGAGGACAGCAAAAAGATCAGTTCGCAGACAGATAATGTAAAGCAGCAATTATTACTTCAGTTTCGGGTAACTCAAAACAATTTGAATTCGGCTATGGAACAGTTCCATGCCGAAGAAAGCCAGAAAGCATCGGCCAGACAATTCAATGACGATATCACCAGGCTCTACAAAGAGGGACAAGCCATTTATATCGAACTCTTGGATGCCCAGAATCAATGGATAAATGCCCGTCTCAACGCAAATATAGCACGGTATAATACCTGGATCGCTTTTGCGGAACTGGAAAGGGCCAATGCGACTTTTAACATTAAATAAATAAAAAAGAACAGATGAAACACCTGTGATAAAGTTTCCTTTAGCACAAGCAAGTATGAATAAGGGTGTTCCATGTGACCGCTGAAAAACAAATAAAAAATATACACATGAAAAATAGATTAAAAATAACCGGAAACCACATAACTCTTGCACTCGCTGCATTGCTGCTAAGCTGTGGCAACAACAATGACACCGCCCAGGGAAACCATGAGATTGCTGTGAACCTTCACGCTGTTAAAAGCAAACAAATGGTACAACCTGTATATGGTTCGGGTTTGCTGTTTTCGGAAACAGAGGCCGTATTGTCCTTTAAAATCGGTGGCGTCATTCAGCAAATATTCGTGAAAGAAGGGGATGCCGTAAAAAAAGGGCAACTGCTCGCCAGATTGAACCTTACAGAGATTAATGCACAGGTTATCCAGGCCAAAAATGGAGCGGAAAAAGCCGATAGAGACCTTGCAAGGGGTAAAAACCTGTACGCTGATAGTGTCGCTACATTAGAAAATGTTCAAAATCTCACTACGGCCTTAAACATGGCAAAAGAAGGACTACGCATCGCCGAATTTAACCAACGGTTTGCTGAAATCAGAGCGGTATCCAATGGCAGAATTGTGAAAAAAATGAAAAATCAAGGCGAGTTGGTTTCACCGGGTATGCCTTTGTTTTTTATGAACGATACCGGAAGCGATCAGTGGAAATTACAGGTAGGCCTGGCAGATAAAGATTGGGCAAGACTAAAGGAAGGCGATAGGGCTACCGTTACTTTTGATGCTTATCCGGAGACGGAATTTGAAGGATTTGTTTTGCGTATGGCCGAAGGGGCCGACCCTGCCAATGGATCTTTTCAAGTGGAAATCCAGATAGACCCCAAAGGGAAAAAGTTTGCTGCGGGTTTATATGCCGAAGCTAAAATTATCCCTTCACAACCCGAAAATTATAAGGTAATTCCTGTGGAAGCACTTGTAGAGGGTTCAGGTAAAAACGGATTTGTATTTACCGTGGACGGTAAGGACCGGGTAAAGAAAATCCCGATCGAAACCGCCTTTATGCTCAACAATGAAATTGCCGTAAAAAGCGGCCTTGAAAATATTGATAAGGTGATCTCCGCCGGTTCCGGGTACCTGACAGAATATTCCACAGTCAAAATCGTTGATGCCGGCGAAAACGCAGGTAAGAACCAACATGTTAATGACTAACAGTATAAAAAATGAAAAATATCACATCTTTTTTTGTTAAAAATTCCTCCTTTGCAGTAGTATCCCTGATTGCCATTCTTGCATTGGGGATGAACTCACTACTTAATATGCCGCGAGGTGAAGATCCGGAGGTAAATTTCCCGCGATTCTTTGTTATTGCCGTCTATCCCGGGGCATCTCCGTTAGATATGGAAGATCAGGTAGTGAAGCCCTTAGAAGACCGTATTAATGAACTTAACGATATAAAAAAATTCAGAAGTATCATAGAGGACGGGCTTGCCGTGATTGATGTAGAGTATGAATTTGATGTGGACCGGGATGAAAAATATTCTGAAATGGTGCGGGAGGTCAATGCAGCGAGAAACGAACTCCCCGATGGTCTTTACCTTTTGGAAGTACAGGAGTTCAACTCATCAGACGTAAATATTTTCCAGATAGCTCTTATATCGGAAACGGCTTCCTATGCGGAAATGGAAAAAATAGCTGAGGACTTTGAAGAAGAATTGGAAAAGGTATCAGGATTTAAAAAAGTGGAAACCTGGGGATATCCCGAGCAGGAAGTAAAGGTAGAATTGAACCTGCAAAAAATCGCCCAGCATGGAATACCCCTTGATTACATCTATGGCGCGCTTCAATCCGAAAATGTAAACATCCCGGGAGGTGCCATCAATATGAACAGCAGACGGTTTAACGTAAAAACGAGTGGTGATTATGACGACCTGGAGGATATCCGCAATACCGTAGTTTTTGCCAATAATCACAAAATCATCAAACTCAGAGAGGTTGCGAACGTAGATTTTTCCTATCAGGAAGAGCAACACCGTACCCGGTTTAACGGGCACAAAGCGGTCCTGGTAACCGCCAGCCAAAAGGACGGACAAAATATTTTTAAAGTGGGTGATGACGCATGGCCAATCATCGAAAACTTTAAATCGAGCCTTCCGGACCATGTAAATATGGTGGTCAACTTTGACCAATCGGAAAACGTGAGGTACCGTTTGAAAAGCTTTGCAAGAGACTTTATCATCGCAATTTTATTGGTACTCCTTACCCTTTTGCCTCTTGGTACACGTGCGTCTATAGTAGTGATGATCTCCATTCCGCTGTCACTGTCCATTGGCCTGTTTGTGATGGACTCCTTAGGCTTTACCATCAACCAGTTGAGCATTGTAGGTTTGATCGTGGCATTGGGTATATTGGTTGACGATGCTATCGTGGTAGTAGAAAACATTGAACGGTATTTAAGAAACGGGGCAACCAGAATACAGGCTTCTATTGAGGCTGTGAAACAAATCGCAATGGCTGTCGTTGGGGTTACGGCAACTTTGGTGGTCGCTTTTCTTCCGCTATTGTACCTTCCCGGGGGCTCGGGTGATTTTATAAGGGGATTGCCTATGGCTGTGGTAACGACAGTGATTGCTTCTTTGCTCGTTTCACTGACGATTGTGCCATTTCTCTCCAGCCGCGTTTTAAAAACACATACCGAGACAGGTGAAGGAAACATCTTTATGAGGGCGTTACAGCGGTTTATAGACAACTATTATTCTAAAGTACTGGATGCTGCATTGGCAAAACCGTGGCTTACCATTGTCCTGGCAGGCGGTTTATTGCTCGCATCATTTGGCCTGATTCCGGTCATTGGGTTTAGCCTTTTCCCGAAATCCGAAAAACCTCAATTTCAGATCAATGTAGAATTGCCCCTCACCGCCAGTTTAGATGAAACAGATCGGGTGGTACAATACATTGAAGGCGTACTGCTGGAGCGGGACGATATCACCTACTTCACTTCCAATGTGGGGATGGGAAATCCTACCGTATATTACAATGTAAGACAGCGGGATCAGCAGCCCAATTTCGCCCAGTTATTTGTCCAGCCCGATTCCCATAATTATAAAGAGAAGGAAGTTATCATTAATGAACTACGAGAAAAATTCAGGCATTACCCTAATGCCAAAATTCAGGTAATAGATTATGAGCAAGGGCCACCATTGGAAGCCCCGGTTGCGATCAGGGTTTTTGGTAAAGACCTGGATACGCTGAAAAGCCTGGCACTTCGCGTGGAAAAAATCATTGAGGATACTCCTGGCTCTACCTATATCTCAAATCCCATTGCGAATAAAAAAACGGACCTGAAAATCAGTATCAATAAGAAAAAGGCAGGATTGTATGGTATTCCGACAGCAGCCATTGACCAAACGGTAAGAATGGCTATTGCCGGGCTGCCCATGGCAACATTTTCCAAAGGGGAAGGTGAAGATAAAATAGATGTAGTGGTTACCTTCCCCCGTGAAAAATTTCCTACGATGGATGTTTTGGACAATCTCTATGTTTATTCCCATACCGGGAAAGCAATCCCGTTAAGGCAGGTGGCAGACATCACTTTCGAGTCGGATTTTTCAAAAATATACCATTATGATAAATCCAGGTATACCTCCGTAAATGCCCATGCGGTAAACGGGGTAAAGTATTCCACACTCAACGCAAACATCATCGGGCAACTTGACCAAATGGAATTTCCTGAGGGATATTATTATAAAGCGGCCGGGGAACTGGAAAATAAAGATGACGCATTTGATGGCGTTGAGGTTGTAGGGATGATCTCCGGCATGCTCTTTTTGCTGATCCTGATTCTTGAATTCGGGTCTTTCAAGAGTTCATTGATTGTGCTTTCGGTCATACCTCTTGGAATGATTGGTGCCTTTGTCGCACTATGGCTTACAGGTAACCCGTTGTCCTTTACCGCCGCCGTAGGGTTTATTGCCCTTATAGGGATTGAAATAAAAAACTCCATCCTGCTGGTGGATTTCACCAATCAGCTCCGATCTGAGGGAGTTGAACTGATGGAAGCCATCAAAACGGCAGCGAAAACGAGGTTTGTCCCCATCACGCTGACTACGTTAACCGCTACTTTGGCCCTGGTACCCTTGATTATGGATGGCAATCCGTTATATTCGGGCTTGGTTGTGGTACTAATGGGCGGACTGATCAGCTCTACCCTGCTGGCATTTCTTGTATGTACGGTGGTTTATAAACTAATGCCCCCGGAGGTCGAGGTAATTAAAAATAAAGAAGAGTTGGAAAATTAAATAATCATAAAATCAGAATAAAATGAAAGAATACATATTAATCACTGGTGCATCATCCGGAATCGGTTATGAGATGGCCCAACAGCTTGCCGCCTTAAAACACAACCTGATCCTCACTGCCCGCAGTGAAAACAAATTGGAAGCCATGCGGCAGGAATTATCCTCAAAGTACGGAATAGTTGTACATTATATAGTCAAAGATCTAAGTAGCACGGACCAGGCGGTAGAATTGTTCAAGGCCGTCAAGGTGGCAAACTACCGGGTGTCTTATTTGATCAACAATGCCGGATTTGGCAATTATGGCAGTTTTCTGGAAACATCCCTTGAAGAGGAGTTGCAGATGATCGATCTCAACATCGGCAGTCTGGTGGTGCTTACCAAAATGTTTGCAAAAGATATGGTTGCCCAAAAGTCGGGAAGGATTATGAATGTATCCTCTTTGCTCGCATTTTTGCCTTTTCCTTACTATTCGGTATATTCAGCTACCAAATCATTTGTCCTGGCATTTTCAGAGACCCTTGCAGCAGAATTGGAAGGAAGTGGTGTAGTGGTTACCACGCTTGCCCCTGGTATTACAGAAACGGCGTTTGTTTCATCGGAAATGCGGAAAACCAATCTCTTGAAATCCAACAAACCCACCCCCGTAAAAACAGTGGCTACAGCAGGGGTAGAACTTTTGCTGCACGGAAAAGGGAAGAAAATTGTGGGATTTCAAAACCGGTTTAATGCCATTCTTGCAAGGATAGTGCCCAATTCTGCGATGATGAAAATCAAGAAGAAACTCGCAAGTGTTGAATCATAATGGTCAGGATTGGAGGAGGAAGTATGTGATCTGAATTAGAACAAGTAAAATCTAAAACGATGAGTTTACAGTATGAAATAACAGTTATTGGCTCTGGTCCGGGCGGAACCTGTACCAATATTAGGTGTATCCCTTCCAAAGCATTGCTCGACAGTTCAGAGCATTATCATCAGGCTCAGGAGTGATTTAAGGCACATGGCATCTAAGTGACCGGTGTGGAGCTGGATTTTCAACAGTTCATTAAAAAAAGCGAGGTGGTTTCGCAAAATACCTCCGGACTGAATTACCTGATGAAGAAGAACAAGATCGATGTGTTCCATGGCTTGGGCAGTTTCGTCGCTAATGAGTGTGTTCAGATAACGGATTCCAAACAAAACAGGATGACGATTCGCTATAATGGTCCCAGTGGAAACCGTTCAAAACAGTTTGTGCCTGTCCCTATGGCTCTGGCCTTCTTGTCATAATCTCCATGGTCTTGTACGCCTTCAAACGAATTTAAACTATAAAAATTTAATCCCAAGATTAAACAAAGCCTTGGGGTCATCACAATTTTAAAGTGAGATGATTGAAAGGATAACTATAAATCCCACAGGTCATCATTTTTCAAGGACATATCCTCATCTTTCTCTCCCATTACTCTTTCCAAGAACTGCAAAAGTGGGATGATTTGTTCGATTGGGTTCCTTTCACCGCACTTGGAGGGATTTTTCTTTGAAATCCCTCTTTTTTTTCGAGTTCGATCAATCCTTTTTTTTTTCATTTTCTGATAGTTATAGTTGAGTGTTTCAATAATGTAGGAGGTTCGATACTGACCGTTAGAATAGTAAAATTGATTATCGAACATTATAGTGATTAATTCTCTTTTTTTTGCACCTAACATGTCAATTGAGTATACTGTCTATTTTTTGATAAAACGTTTCCGTTTCCCCCTCAAATATCCCCAAAACTTTGTGCTGCTTGTCTATAATGACTTTAGTGGGATAAATGGTGACTGCATATTTTAAAGAAACATCTGTTCCATGGTCCTCTTCATTGAGTAATTGTGTCCAATGTACATTATGCTCTTCCACAGCTTTCCTCCATTTCTCTTCATTATCATTACACGCAATACCCACAAACTCAAGCCGCCCTTTATATTTCTTGTAATATTCCTTCATCTTTGGAAATCCCTTAATACAGGGATAACACCAGCTTCCCCAGAAATCCAATACTACATATTCATAGGGAGAATCGTGCAGTTCAAAGGTTTTTCCCTGTAAATCCTTTAATTTGAAATTCGGTGCAACACCCCCTTTAGGAACTATTTCCTTTTCCTTTCTCTTTTCCTTTTCATTCAAATATTGCACCCGATAGATCTCATGATCTATAAGTTCCTTAAATACACCATTGCGAACCTTAGCATCAAACTTTCCAAAATTCTTGTGTAAAAGACCATGATTTAATGACAAATAAACGGCAAGTTCTTTGTCGTAATTATTTTCAATATAATCCTTATCTATTTTAGAAGTTTGCTGGTAACTGTGTTTAATCTGTTGGGTGAGTTCCTCAATTTTAAGCGTATCCAGATTATGAAATCTTAAGGAATCCCTCAATAAATAATCGCTATCCTTTTGTACAAAATATTTGATTTTCTTTTTATGTAACTCGCGGAATTGATAATTAACTGACGAACCTTTTACCTCATAATTTATGAAATACTTTCCAGCTACACCCTGAAGTTGAACGTTCTCTTGTGGAGAAAGTTGTAAAATTATCGTTTCAGCCTTGTGGAAGAAAGGAGTACTATCAAGTTTCAAAGATCCTTTTACCGGAGATATTTCTACAAGTAGGGGAGTGTTCCCCTTAAGATCGTATACGAATTTATCATTTTTCACGAAAATGGTATCCGTTCTGTAGTCCAGATTAGTTTTAAATTGCTTCTTAAAGGGTTTACTCAAATCAACATAACTGACTAATAAAGTATCGTTCCCGAGCCCTTTGATTTCTCCGTGTAAGGAATGTTGTTTCGTACATGAAAAAAATTGAAACAGTAGTATTAATACAGCACCGATTAATATTGGTTTAGGCATAGTTTCCTGGTAATTATTTTAATAATATATAATAAAACTGTCTAAATAGATTTTAGAGATTTACGGAGGTATCCATTCTATTAGGTCAAGGTATTTAGTGATAACAAATTTCAAGTAATGAAACTATGACATCAACCGTAGTCTTATAGTAAAAGATCCCATGAAAACACCAAAAAGAATTTAGACAGTTTTCAAATTAACAAATAATCAATCCTTTAGAAGGGATTAACTATTTTATACCTCACGCGTCCTGACAGGTTGCTTCACAATCTGCTTGGGACTCCTTGCAATTTACCACTGAGCTTCCAGGGCAAACGCATTCGTATGGAGCATCAGCTGGGCAACTACCATCATAGCCCCCATAACCTCCATCACCTCCGAATACAGTTTTAAGATCATTTCGGTGAAGCATCTCTTCTGCCTCTAAAGGCAAATTTTCTAATTTTAATTTTTCCATTATTTATAAATTAAAATTTATATTAACCCTGAACATTTAAAGACACTCAGGGACTGTGTCTATAACTACTATCTTTTTAAATTGTTACCTGCTAAAAGATGATAACAACTATTATTTACATTAATAAATTCCTACTTACGTGTAGGTCACAACGGGCACACATTTTTACAACATGAAAATATGCGTGTTTGAAAAATAGTATTCAACTTGTTTCATTAAACCATCTTTATTGTTTTCGAATAAAAATTTGTTCAGATTGGATATGAACATTTATTTTTTAAATCAAGGCTCTTCACTATCCTGAGTTTATCATACTTTCGTTATTGTTCTTAAAAACTAAAACTGAACGACCTCTGCTTTTTTAATTTTATCATATTTCAGAATCTTAGCTATCCGGTCAGGGAATAGATTATGTATATATAACTCTTTGAATATATGCGTAGTGATTGGGTTAAAAAAGTGAAGGTGAGGTATCAGGGATACTTCTAATACATCAATCAGTTCCATAATTCGCTTTTTTTCGATCTTATAGACATTAGCATGCTCACCCAACCTGGCATACTCATGAATCTCAGTACTGAAAAGGTCCAAAGGAGTATCGGTGGTTATAAAAATCCTGGATTCGGTATCTATTTCAATACATCCCGGTTTCGAAAAGTATTGCAATGTCCAGAAATACTGATTGCTCCATTTATATTTACTTTCGTAACTATCGATCTGCTCATTTTTAATGTCAAATGAACGCAAGATTTCAGGTGCGTCCCATGAATTTTCTTTCAGGATATTTAAAATATCCTGCACTTTACAAATAAACCCGCCACTGTTTAAGAACCTGGAGTAATTCCGGCTCACCCTGTTATATATCTTTATCAGCTCCGGCTCCGGCCAACAATTTGCTTCTGATGAAAATACCATCGGCTTTTGAAACTGTTCATATCTCCGGACCACCTCCGAAACCCCATTCAACATCATGGCATCGTATCCATCGGTAAACAGAATGATTTCATCCGGAGATTTCAAGCTTTCCAAATAAGGCACCAGAACCTGATCTTTAATACGATGACTTTCCCACGGCTTTGTCGGGTTTAAAATGACTAGATGAAAACCAAAAAATTCACACGACGGAACAAGAAATTTCCGAAAATAAAAATTGTTCACATCAGTAACGACAGTTATTACTTTCATTATAAGTATTTTATTATTCTACTTCCCTCTCGCACCAGAATTTGGCCTGAATTTGATATATCCTGGGATCTGTCCCAATATGTTTCCAAATCCCTGGCATAACACTCTTAGCATTCCATCGATGACAATTCATTTGGTCCACGGCTCCACACTGTAACTATTCCAGATCCGAATTATTAAAATTTAAACTCTTTGGTACAGTTTCTATATTTAAATGAGGCTTTCTTCCATTTCCATGCATTTGGCAAGTAGATAATATGCGGTAAACCTTTCCTTAAAACCAAATGCGTTATTTATATTGTATAACAGCATGCGTAAGTGCTCATTCGTATCTTCCTTTAACCATTCCAGGTTAATAGCTACAATATCATGTAATTGCTCCCTTATAGTATTGGCCTTTGAAGTGCTGTCCTTTAATAATATTGCAATAGCCTTTCTATTATTTTTGAAATTGTCATTATTAATTTTCTCCAATTTATCGATAGCTACACTCGTATATTTCCTTTCCTGATCTATTAAAAGAAACTCCATAAAAGATACTACCTGCGACCTGTCCAACTCTAACCTTTTCATTATCAAAAAACAAAAAATCATAGTCAGTTCAACAGCATACTCCAGGGTATCTTCTTTGTATTCTTTAAAAACCGATATCAATAGTTTTGAAATTGCCCTGTCTGCTTTTACCTCTCTCAAAGACCTCACTTCCTTGTCATATACTCCATAGTATATTTTATTAGGTTCAAAATCGCAAAAGACGTCTTCTTTTGCGATGGACCCGGAGCTACCGTTTATCCGATTTTGCCCTAAAAAACACTCTAAATGTTTACTAATTTCAGTGACTATTTTAAGAATATTTTCTTTTTGGCCGATTACAAAAAGTTGAACGTGATCCCCTCTTGTATCCATAAGCTGAAGGGAAAAAAAAGAGGGTATTGTTCCTTTTTCTATAAGGGGATAGATCCCGTTAACGATCAAATCATACCAACCGATTCGTGGGTAAAAGACCGATAGGCTTACGGCACTGTTTTTAGCTAAGTTCATATCAATTCATCTCAGGCATAACAACATAAAAAACTTGGGGTCACATACTCATATTTCTCCAAAGGCATTATTGACTACAATTTTCCTGGTGTTCTTATTGGTTATCATTTTACTCCTGTTTTCTATCTGGGAGTAAAACATTATTAATTCTTCGGTAATACGGTATTTGGTGCATTTGTTATATATCATTTCATTACCTTTTGCTATGACCAAATCACGATCTGAAATGATAAACTTTAGTTTCCTATTATCCATGTTCGTAATCAGGTAATCTTGTGCTGCTTTCCAGGTACCATACCTCCAGGAAAATTCTTTCAATTCGTAGGCATAATCGAATTTTCTGTTTTCTGCAAATATATTGTCCACAGACTCCGAATTCTTAAGCCTGTTTATGGTCATGGTTCCAAAGGAACATGTTCCGTTCCTGAACAAGAATAATAACTCTGAACTGAAATGATTAATATGTCGGATATACACGGCATTAATTTCATTCAGATATTCTTCATTTTTCAAACGCGATTCATTATCATGCCGGATTACCTTCAAAAAGGTATCGCTCCCGATATGAGAAGCCTCAAGCCCCAATATTTCGAGCCGATTCACCAGGTCGAAATCTTCAAAACCATAACCTACCATACTCTCATCATACCCTGTAATAGTAGTAAAATGTTTCTTCGGCACACAAATTCTACCGTAACAATCCTTGGAGAAAGCGTTTTTATTTACACTTAAAAAACTATTGGGTTTCTTTGAAAAATGATCGTTTACATAGGCGGCAAAACCTTCCCCCAAGTAATTGTCGGCGTCAACATTACAGATGATATCCCCGGTGGCCATTTTTGCCGCAATATTTTTGGCATGACTTCGGCGAAAATAGCAGGGTTTCCTAGTTTCCGCATAGATAAGTGTTTTATCCTCAAGGTAGCCCCTCATTTCATTATTTATCCAGGTATCCAGGCCATCGGTGGAATTATAATTTAGTACAACAAATTCCACATCCGGGTACGAAAGGTTATCCTTTATGTTTTGGGGTAAAGTTTGTTTTAGATATTCCAGACGATTCATACAAACGGTACAGAATGATATTTTCATTGTTTAATTGGTATTTATCGGCATAAAACCTGGTTAATCTCTATTTTTTTTAAAAACAAAACGGCTTGGTGTCATCTACAGCAGTCCTAAACAAGGTTATTTATCTTTGAAACACTCCTCTCATTTTGTAAAATAATCGTTCGGCTACACTAAGATCCTCGGTTATAATTTCCGCGCTCCCTATCAGTTCCTGATTAAATTCGATTTCTTGATGATAAGAAGTTAAGGTTCCATCAGGTAATTCAGTGTATACAATATAGTTTCCCTGGTCGTCCAGGGATATGGAAATATTTTTCACTTTACCTACCAGCATACCATACTGTTGGTAAGGATAGTTGTCCAGTTTGACCAATACTTTCTGGTCTATATTGACCTTTCCGGCATTCTGTGAGGCCAGGGTCATTTTTCCTACCAATACGGATTTGTCTTCGGGAAGTATGGAAAAAACAATGTCTCCATTATTCACATTCTGGTTTACGCCCCAAAAATTCTGAAAGCTAATAACCCCATTGATGGAAGAGGACAGTACGTAATTATATTCCCAGTCCCGAACAGCTCTCTTTAAGGAATTATAGGATTGAATCAAATTTTTCAGGAATCTAGTATCATCTTCCTGTTTATTAATATACGTGTCTTTTAAGGTCTGGTTCGCCGTAGCAATGGCTTCTCTCATCTGCGATATCGATATGGCCATATTATTGATATGCTCTTGCATTTGGATATACTCTATTTCCTTGGTTTCAAATTCCTGACTGGATATTACTCCCTTATCGTACAGGCCTGTATATCGATTAAATTCAGATTTCGCCAATACTGCCTTTTGTTCCAGGAGTCCTTTCTGAGCTATTTGGTTTTCCAACCGTTTTTTCACTTCCTTGAGCGCTTCCCTGTTTCCCGTAAGTTGATTGTCATAAGGTTCTAGGCCCTGTAATAAAAAATACTCTACATAACTTTTTTCAAATTCTATATAAGCGGGTTCAATATCTCCCAGTATAAAATTAGAAACAGAGTCTATGGGAAATGAAAAATCATTTAACTTAAAATGCAGGGTATCCAATATGGCTTTCAGCCGGAACACATGTTCATAGTTTGCCGTATTCTTAATAATCGCCAATTGTTGTCCAATATGTACAGTATCCCTGTTTTTAATAAATATTTTTTCAATCTGCCCCGGATAACGGGCTATTACCTTTTCGGTCGGTTGGCGGGTAGTCACGATAATCTTTGCCGAGAGGTAGTCCGGATATTCGATAATATAGGATAAAAAAATGATCAGGCAGGTAAACCCGAATACCAGGGTAATACCCCATCGTACGATCCAGACCGGGGGCTTAGTCAAAATTTCCTGAACCTCTTCCGATCTTAGGTTAAGTCTATTTTCTTCTGAATTTTCAGGCATCTGAATCTGCATTAATTTTTTCCAATTCCAACTGGTTTTTTACCAGGCTGTAATAGGTTCCTTTACTATCAATTAACTCGGTGTGTGAACCTATTTCCTTAATCTTACCCTCATCGATAACCACGATCTGATCTGCATTTCTAACCGTGCTTAGCCTATGGGCAATAACCACAACCGTCTTACCTTTAAAAAACGTCTTGAGGTTCTCCATAATAATTCTTTCGTTTTTGGCATCCAGGGCTGATGTGGCTTCATCAAAAAACAATAAATCAGGATTTTTGTATATGGCCCTTGCAATAAATAACCGTTGTTTTTGTCCGGTACTTACCCCAATGCCTTCATTTCCTATTTTAGTGTTAAACCCCAACGGGAGCGATCGGATAAAGTCATAGATATTGGCTATTTTAGTGGCATTTATCAATCGTTCCTGGTCAATGCTATCCACTCCAATGGCTATATTATAGGCAATCGTATCATTGAATATATAACCTTCCTGCATCACTACACCACAACGATCCCTCCACGATTTATGGGATATATTACTCAGGCCATGTGTCCCATAATTTATCTCACCCTTTCCGGGTTCATAAAATTTCAGGAGCAGTTTCATCAGGGTGGTTTTACCACTTCCGCTGGCTCCCACAATAGCGGTAATCTTATGGGCCGGAATATCTAAGTCCATATTTTTCAACACATACTCATCACTGCCTATATATCGAAAATAAACCTGACGTATCTCCAGGTCTCCATTTGGAAAAACTTTGGTTATAAATTGTTTCTCCTTGTTTTCTTCATTATCCTTATCATGAATTTCACTCAATCGCTCCATGCTTATTTTTGCATCTTGGTATGCCCTTATAAAGCTGACCATCTGGATAATGGGGCTATTTAACTGACCTATGATATACTGTATGGACAACATCATCCCCAAGGTGATATTCCCTTCTATCACCAGGACTGCCGACGTAAATGTGATAAAAATATTTTTCAGCTCGTGGATAAAAGAAGAGCCCACTCCCTGTGTCTGCTCCAAGACCAGGCTTTGGATCGATACATTGAATAAACGGGCCTGTACAAACTCCCAGCGCCACCGCTTCTGTTTTTCCGCATTATGCATCTTTATTTCCTGCATGCCATTAATTAGTTCAATGACGGTACTTTGTTCCTGGCTTAACTGCGAAAAACGTTTATAATCCAGTTCCTTTCTTCGCTTTAGAAAATAGAGTATCCACAGTATATAAATCAGGCTTCCTCCCATAAAAATGAAGAAAATGGAAGGACTGTAATAGATAAGCACAGCAGCAAATACAAACAGGTTTACAAAGGAGAACAGTGTACTCAGGGTAGATCCTGTCAATAGTCGTTCAATACGTTTATGGTCGTTGATACGCTGCATGATATCCCCGGTCATCCGGGTATCAAAATAGGCAATCGGCAAATCCATCAGTTTTATAAAGAAATCCGAAACCAGGGAAATATTGATCCGTGTGCTTAAGTGCAGTAATATCCAACTCCTAAAAACATCGACGCTGGTACGTCCGAGGAACAACATGACCTGGGCAAGTAAAATAATATAAATGAAGCCGATATCCTGGTTTTGTATCCCTACATCTACAATACTTTGGGTAAGAAAAGGAAAGATCAGTTGCAACATACTCCCTACCAACAGGCCGATACATAGTTGCAAAAGAAGCTTTTTGTATTTGAACAGGTACTGGAATAAAAATTTCAAAGACTTCTTGTCGGTATCCTCCCATTTTGTTTTTTTGAATTGCGGGGTAATATCAAGTAATAACGTAATGCCCTCCTTGGTGTTTTCCGTGGCATTATTACCGACCCAACGGGATATAAAATCATTTTTAGCATACGTAATCAGGCCATAGGCTGGGTCTGAAACATAAACAATATCATTTTTAATTTTATAAACAACCACGAAGTGGTTTTTATTCCAATGCACGATAAGAGGAAGTGGTGCTTGCTTAAGTTTATTAAAATTAAGTTTGGCCCCTATGGTTTTAAAACCAATAGCCTCGGCAGCGTCACTGAGTTTTAACAAATTACTTCCTGCGCGCGTCGTTTCGGATAATTCCCGTATTTCTTTCAGGGATATGAGTTTACCATAGTATTTGGCAATAATCCGTAAACACGTAGGTCCACAATCTTTGGAGTCGGGTTGTTTGTAAAAAGGGAATTCAGTCACTATTGGGTTACCTGTATTAGATCAATTGTTATTAAAAAATTAGTTTTTGTGTGCTTAGCGCCATTTCATAATATTGGATGTTGCCTGGTTTTACGTATACCCAAAGATGTATACAAGAGGAACATATTTAATGAGAATATGTTCCTCCAAAAACATTAACAATAGAATCAAAAATTAACATCCCTCGGTCGCTTGATGAGATAGGCCCTGATGACTTGAACAAATGTTCTTTGGATTGTACTCTTGACCCTTAGGAATACTTATTGCATAACCATCATTACAGTAAACGGTAACACCACAGGAATATCCACCGGAGTATCCGCCATCATATCCCCCAAAGTAGCTCTTCAACTGATTCCTTTCGAGCATTTCTTCTGCTTCAAAATTTAGATTCGTTAAACTTAATTTTTTCATAATAAAAAATTTAAAATTAGTATGACCTCGAACATTTATAGACACTCAAGGTTTGTGTCTACCTTTATAGAAGGTATATCATTCATTTCCATTTACCAGAGTTATATCAGGCTCATTCGGTTCCGTTTTTAGCTATAATCCTTTCTATCTTCTCAAACGCGTCTGTTCCTCCGCGATATATAATGTTAAACTGGTTATCCAGCAATATAAAGGTGGGATAACTGGTAACTCTTAACGCGGGGATTACAGACCCTTTCCTGTTATTCCTGTCTACAAAAGCATGAGACCAGTTCATTCCATTTTGATCGGTAAATTCCCTGACTTTATTGATATCATCATCAAGAGCGATACTTACAAAGTTGACCCTGTCCTGGTAACTGTGATGTAATTTTTTGATATTCGGAAGGAGTTCCTTACACGGTATACACCATGTACCCCAAAAATCCAATAGGATATATTTTTTCCGGCCCTTCACCATATCAGAAAGCCATACCCTTTTATGCTCCAGATCCGTCAGCTTATAATCTCCCATTTTATATCCCATCCGGTAACTGGAAAAATCTTCCCTATTTATCACAGATCTCTTTAGATACAACCTGGATAAATCCATCTCTAACCTATCAATCTCGTAGAATGCTTCTCCGAATTTTGCCGTGTCGTTAATGGCGTATTCGAAGTTGGTCTGAAAAGACAAATCCTCCTTATCATACGTCATAGAATCCGGTCTGATGATGATATTGGCCACTTCGTTATTTTTCCCCTGAACAGCTACTGTAAACTGAGTACCGCTCATCTGAATATCTCCTTTTCTGAAATCCCTTAAACGGGCCATCAAGGTGTAATTGTTCGTCTCAGGGTCCAGGTTTCTTTCCATTAGATAGCTATAGGGATGTCTGGTTTGGGGATGAACGCGGATCTTCCTGTTCATATCATACACCTTGCCGTCATAACAAACCTGGTAATAAAAATCTATGTCATTTTGTTGTCCCTCGTTTTTGCCTTGGGGAGGCATATTCCTGAAATCCCGGTCAAACTCCAAAATTTTATCGTCACTGAAATCACCATTATTGTTGGCATCTACGACAACCACCTGTTTGTTTTTTATAAATCCGGAAATGGCATTGAACTGGTATTTTATGCCTTGACCATATAAGATTGTATCTGCTACATGGTGCCTGGCCCTTTTAAGAAATTCTCCTTTATTAAAATATCCGTATTGATAGAGCTCATAATAGTGTGGTGTCATTTGCATAGAGGCCGAGACCAGCATCAGGCTGTCCAGTTCCGGAATTCCCTTAAAACCGGACATGCGTTTTTTATAAAGTTCGGGATAGGACTTTTTCAGGGTATATACCGGGAAATCCGTGTATCTTATCGGATCAAAACGGAAGTTCCCGGATATAGAGGGGTCCAGTGGAATTTCAAGTACCTCATTGTTGCCCACCGAGACTGTACTTCCCTTTTTTCTTTCGCAGGACGAAATAAGGATTAACAGGATCAAGTAGAGTACATGTATTTTTTGATCATACATTATGATAAAATTTACCGGAAGAACGATGCCTTTTTTAGAAATGTTTTAATTTTTAAGCAACTATTAAAGATCAAAAACTTAATTTAATATGACTCATAGAAGATCTTATTATACGTCAAATCCATATAACCGGTATCTTTATGGTTACATATAAAATGTACCGGATAATGTTTTTCACCTTTTATATAACGCCCTGTTGTAATATATAGCCCCAATGCCGGGCAGTCCGGTATTGGGACTATAACTTAAAAACCAAAGAGTTCATCCTGACCATCAAGCAGGCGCCACACACCTGGATACCGGGGAATTGATATCTTTACAGGCCTCCGGTGTAAGGCACATGCATTCAAGCCCATCAGGACAATCTGAATTTGTAGAACAGTCATCTAAGCAGTCTCCATATCCTCCATATCCTCCTCCGTACCCGCCAAAAATCATTTTTAGTTCTTCTTTTCGAAGTACCTCTTCCGTCTTTAATTGCTGTAAATCCAATTTTTTCATAATTTGGTGTTTTATAAGTGGTTAAACATTGATTAAGTAAATCTGCGAATGCATCTTTTTGCCCGGCAACCATCGGGGAATTGTATGGTGGCACAATATTCATCCAGGGCCTGGGAGCAATCATTATCGCTTTCGCAATAATCTATACACGCTCCATCATACCCTCCATACCCTCCATCATATCCTCCGAATACGGTTTTGAGATGATGTCTTTCGAGGATTTCATCTGTTTTCAACTCCAGTTTTTTTAAAGCTATTTTATTCATAATCATGATGTATTGGTTAATAATCACCCTGGAAAATCTAAGGACACCCGGGGTATCTGCCCATCTCCTTTAAGGAAACTTTTCAGTGTTTCAATTCCCTTATTAACAGTTCTTTCAATTGGTCCAATGGAATATTCTTTTGGATTACTCTACCCTGGTCATCAAGAAGAAAAGTGGTAGGGAAACTTCGAATCTTATCTCTTTTGGCATTAGATCCATTCTCATCCAGGTAGTGACTCCAGTTCAATTGTTGTTCCTCTATAACCTGTTGCCAGTTTTCCACATAAGCTGTTTTATCTGTAGCAATGCTAATAACTTCAAATCCCAGCGTATGATAAGTGTCAAACAATCTCTTGATTTCCGGGATTTTTTTTAAACAGGGTTTACAGGTACTGAACCAATAATCGATAAAGGCATACTTCGCCTTAGGCAGGCGGAGTACTTCCTGCTTTAGTTGTGAGGTTTGTAAAACTAATTCCGGGAATTTTTTTCCTCTCTTTATCCTGCTTGAAGCCATTTCCCCGTTAACCATTTTCCATAGGTGGCTTTCCTTCATCGTATCGGAGAAAGACTGTAGTACTTTTTGATACGACTCGGTATATCCCTGTTTTTCAAACCGCTCAATCAAAAACCACAGTGCTACAAAAGAATCGGGGTTCAGTTTTACATAAGCTGACAATTTCCGGTCGAATTCATCCCCGTTCCTATGACGAAACGATGGTAATACTGTTGTGGCACAATGGCTCTTATCCTTATCATCGTAAAAAAAAGGGACAAATTTTGTGCGGTATTCGTGATGGGTTTTTCCTTCTACCTCACTACAACTCCCCAGGGTATCTATAGTGATGATATTGGTAGAAGGATCAATAAAATAATCGCCGCCCCGTGAAGACAGTATGTTTTCTTCGCTTTTCAATCTTGTGACGAACATATGGGGGTAGCTTAGCTCTGAAACAAGATGAAATTTTTTATCCTTTACCACAGACGAGATACGCGTCACCTCGTAATATTTTTTGTCTATGGCAGAAGGAGTGAAAAAAAATATGGAATCATGGTCTTTCACATTTTCTACCAACCTGCCTTCAATATTCACCTCGGTTACCTGAGAAGAAAGCCTGTAGATATTACATATGAAAACCAAGAAAAGAATTCTCCTGATAATCTTGGGGCCATTGTTATCCATATCACACAGTTAGGCTATACAACAGTGTGTACATATATAGGCCTGGTGCTGTGCACTATACTCAGAACAGCCTGAATCACACCCATCATCGGCGTTACATCCGGCTCCATCTTCTCCATAGCCTCCGTAACCTCCATTATTTCCGCCAAGGATCATTTTCAATTCGTTTCTTTGAAGTACCTCGTCGGTTTGCAGAGGCCATTTGCTCAAGTTTAATTTTTTCATGACATACTATTTTTAAATTTAGACTTATATTCATTCGTGTTCCCCATATAAAAAAACCAGGAATCAAGACGCTATAGCTGAATAACGGCGGTTATTTTACCGCCCCAGAACCTCCTGCAGGTCTGCCACATTATATTCTTTGGGCAATTCGTAGCCATTAATGAAAATAGTTGGTGTATGGGTTATTTTTTCTGCCTTACACCAATCACTCATTTGTCTTATCCTATCCCATTGTTGCTCAAGCTCTCCATTCATGGGGTATTGGCGGGCAAAAGCTTCATAATCCTTTTGTTCGGCAGTGTACCATCTATCGAGGGAAGTTGTTACCACTTCTATATCCCCTTTACTCTCAATGGCCAGAAAATGGCTCACTGGTTTAGCCTTTCGATCGTTGTTATCTGCCCGGGCCGTAAAAATAATTTGCAGGTCTATGCTTCCCTCCTTATATAATTTGTCCAGCACAGGGTGTGCTTTTGCACAGGGGCCACAATAGGGATTACAGACCTTGATAATTTGATATTTGGGAGCACTATTTTTTAAAAGTATGCCCAGGTTATCGGTATCATTGGTAATCTTCCTGGATTTTGACAACAGGCTTTGCAATACGACTTGGTTGTTTTTTATTTTTTTGAGACTTCTCTTATAGAAATTAATTTCCTTGTCTCTTTCTAAAAACGGTTTTAAAAATTTCCAACCCAATAGGGAAGTGCTAAAAAACACCAAAAAAACAGATACATCCCTCAATGATATATTGTTAGCGTAAAACTCCCCAAAGAGCGCAACACCTATTTCCACAGCGAGTATACCGCTTATCATAAGACAAAATTTACACCATTTTTTCAGGACAAAGGCCTGGGCATACACCGAGAAAAGAATCACAGGAGCAGTCATAAAACTCAAAATACTTAAAACCCCTAGGGAAGATGAAGACCACGCAGTAATCAACATCAGCATTAATGATGCGAAAAAATAGGCAAAAGCCATTATGTTCAGATCTATATCAGTACCCAAAATTTTAGAATACCGGGAATTCATCACCACATCACAACTGATTTTTGTACCACCCGAGCAGAGATGCTGCAATGTAGGGTTGTATTTATCTATCCCGTACCACAGCAGTATTACAGATACCGACACTCCCAGGAGTTTCAGCAACACATACACGCCGGGCACGACAATTTGAAAAGTATTATGGTCAGGCATAATGCCATCCGCGACAAACCAACTAATTAAGGCAATAGAGAAAAGAACAAACAACAGGTTTTTAATCCTTTTTTCCTTTAACTTGTCCTCTATACCAGGCTCTTGGGTGGTCTCACTGGTCTGCACAGCTAAACATACCCCGGTCCACCCAGTTAAAAAACGGTCATACCAATCCTTTCGGAGCTTATTATTTTCATCATAATATGTGATCTCCTTTTCATCTATACTTTCTACAACATAAAACTGGTGAGATCCTTGCTGTGTAATCTGCACCACACAAGGCTTGGGTAATGCTTCAAGCCGCTTGCCATTGGTTTTTAATGCAAGGTGCTCTATATCATACTTATCAAGAGTATCTGATACGGATAATAAACTCGGATAATCGGAATGTGAAAGAATACTGTCCTCCACATATTTTGAAGTATAATTTACTTTTAAAAGTTGTAACAATCTTTTTGTTATCTGAATACAATTATCCATAACACATTAAACATAAGGTTTACACATTTATAAGAAAAAGGGCGGTAAAATTATTGTATAGCCATCTCTAACACACAAATCAATTATGCATAGTATTAATACAAAAATTTATCTGTATTCATTGGTTTTTTCTTCTAATCACTACACCATAAAATAAAAATACTCGTGGGAAATTTTAACAACTTTTATGAGGTATATCAAATGATTAGAGACAATATTAGATATATTTTACCTAAAAATTCAATACAAAATATCTCATTATATCAACAAAACGTATCATTTTTTTATCATTTAAATGAAAAATAAAGGTTTTGGGATGATGTGACGAAAATTGAAACGATTTGAATATATAGTGAAAAATGGAAGTCCCAGAGCAAACCTTATCAGGATGGAATGCTACAATCAATTTATCCTCAAATTTACTTTTTTTACGCAAAAACTTCTTTTTATGTATTAAGATGCAAATCTAGGGTTTTAGAATTTATACCATTGGTGATAACTATAAAATTACTCTAATCTTAATAGAATAGAAATTCGTGTATTTATCCTATTTATAATGATAATATACCTACTTATGCATGTTGAATATATGTATATAAAGCAAGTAAAAACCTTATTTAATTCATCAGTAATGCATACTTTCGTAGAGGTTGTTTAACACCTATCCCTATGGGATTTTCCATATTTCTCTATGTATATCTTTTGAAAATTTCCATCCATATGTTTTTCAATTCCCTTATCTTGCATGCTATTATTACGCTAGGGATGGATAATACCCTGTCCTTATTGGTCATCTTCTTAAAAAATCATAAAACATGAAGAATATTGTAGCAGTGTTAATATTGGTATCCAGTTTAAATACGTTTTCACAAATTCTTGAACCTGTACAATGGTCTACTTCGGTCCATAAAAATTCGGATACCGAATACGAATTGATTGCGACAGCCTCTATCGAAAATGGTTGGCATTTATATTCACAAGAGGTTCCGGAAGACGGTCCTATACCTACAAGGTTTTCATTTAAAGGGAGCAATAACTACCTTAAAAAGGGCAATACCAGTGAAGCAGCAGGACATACAGTACATGATCCTGTTTTTGAAATGCAGATAACCTATTTTGAAACAAAAGCCGTATTTAAGCAAAAAATTAAGGTCATGTCGAATAAGCCTTTTAATGTAAAAGGAAATGTGGAATTTATGGTTTGTGATGATATCAGGTGCTTGCCCCCTACAATACAGGAATTAACGTTTATGATTCCGTAAAAAACATTAAGAAAATGAAGAAGCTTCATATAGCCTTGGTCCTCCTGATAGTTTCATTTTCGGGGCATGCTCAAATCTTTGAGCCTGTTACATGGTCCACTTCCATCGAAAAAATTTCGGACACGGAGTACAATCTGATTTCGACAGCCACTATTGACCAGGGCTGGCATTTATATTCACAGACTGTTCCTGCGAACGGACCGATACCTACAACCTTTATTTACGACGATAGTGAGGGTCATTTTACTATTATAGGTAATACCCTGGAAGAAGAAGGACATAAGATCAATGACCCTGTTTTTGAAATGGAAATTAAATTCTTTGAGAACAAGGCCACATTCGAACAGCGAGTTAATCTTGAAAAAGAAATATCCATCATTAATGGGTTGGTAGAATTTATGGTATGTGATGAAGCCCATTGCTTACCACCCACCGAAGTGGAATTAGTTTTTGATTTAACAACAGGTCAAAATGCTACGGAATCTCTGGTAGATCAACCTTCAAAGGCTGCATCTGCATCCCGAATCGGCAAAGATATTAAGACTCAGGTGGATACTAAGGAAACCAGAAGAGGTTTGTGGTCTATTTTCCTTTTAGCTTTTCTGTCTGGTTTTGCCGCTTTATTAACACCATGTGTCTTTCCGATGATCCCTATGACGGTTAGTTTTTTTACCAAACAGAGTAAAAACCGGGCTTCAGGAATTAAAAATGCCATTTTTTATGGTATATCCATTGTTGTAATCTATGTATTTCTGGGATCATTAGTGACCGCCGTCTTCGGAGCAGATTCTTTAAATGCGTTATCTACCAATGTTTGGTTTAACGTCATCTTTTTTTTATTGTTGGTGATATTTGCAGCCTCTTTTCTAGGGGCCTTTGAGATCGTACTGCCGTATTCCTGGATTAATAAGGTAGACAGTAAGGCTAATAAGGGAGGGATCATAGGAATATTATTCATGGCCCTGGCTCTGGCCGTTGTTTCCTTTTCCTGTACAGGTCCCATTGTCGGAACCTTATTGGTGGAGGCGGCCAGTAAAGGAGGAGTGGCACCGATTATAGGGATGCTGGGTTTTTCATTGGCCTTAGCGTTGCCATTCATGCTGTTTGCCATGTTCCCTGGATGGCTAAATTCCCTGCCACGATCGGGAGGATGGCTCAATTCGGTAAAAGTGGTTTTAGGATTTCTGGAATTGGCCCTGGCATTTAAGTTCCTGTCGAATGCGGACCTGGTTTTACAATTGCATTGGTTGGAGCGTGAGATATTTATAGCCATCTGGATTGCCATTTTTAGTGTATTGTCATTCTACTTATTCGGGAAGATCAACCTGCCTCATGATACACCTCTAAAACACATTTCAGTAGGTCGTTTAGGATTAGGGCTGTTGGTTTTCTCGTTTACCATCTATCTGATCCCTGGTCTTTGGGGAGCACCCTTAAAACTCATCAGCGGTTTCCCGCCACCGATGCATTACAGTGAATCCCCCTATGGAGTGGGTAACACTAAAAGTGGAGGAATCGGGGCTTCCCATGCTGGTTTACCTGACGGGGCACACTACGGACCTCACGATGTTGTAGCCTTCCTGGATTATGAGAAAGGAATGGCTTATGCCCGGAATGTAAATAAACCCGTGATGATCGATTTTACCGGTCACGCCTGCGTGAATTGCAGAAAAATGGAAGAGCGCGTATGGAGCGAAGATGAAATATTAAACATCCTGAACAACGAAATCGTGCTTATTTCCCTGTATGTTGACGACAAACGCAAATTACCTAAAAATGAGCAGTACGTATCTGAGACCACTGGAAAACAAATTAAAACCATTGGAAATAAATGGAGTGATTTTCAGATCACCAAGTATAAAGCTAATGCGCAACCGTATTATGTCCTGGTGGATCATCAGGGAAAAAGCCTAAACAATCCTGTAGGATATACCCCGGAGATCGACGAATATGAAGCCTGGTTTAAAGAAGGGATTAACAATTTTGCTAAAAACAAACCATAGAGGGAGGCTTCCCGCATATATAGTTTTCCGAGGTATCCCTATACTATATAAATAAGGGAGGTCAGTGTTGGTTAAACACTATCTCATGGTATAATTCTCATACTGTCTAAGATTTTGTTTTCTTGACTGTTAGTTTAGATTTTAGTATCATCAATAACATTGCTTTTCATTACCATTTCTTAGAGGAGATTTTCCATAAAAGAAGTAAAAAAAGGGGAATTGCTCGCTTTTCCTTACCTACACCTGGATTTTCTTGGATTACTTCAGGATTTCAGTTTCCAGTACATCCAGTACCCCCGGAGACTTCACTGAGGAGGTAGTTGGTAAAGTTGGTGACGGTTTCCGGTTTGGAGATCCTGAAGATTTCCTCTACGGTATTGTAGGCTCCTTTACCTTTCAGTACCATCTGGTAGGGATATTCTTCCTTGTCCTCATCGGAGAACGGCGCGCTGTACTTCTGGGATACGTCGGTCATTTTAAGGAGCACCTTTTGTAGTTGCTCCTTTTTGGCGTCCAGTTTGGAATAGTATTCCATTAACTGGAATCTTTTTAGGATACATGCCTCGAGGCTTGCCTCGTGAAAAATTACTATTTTGTGACATCAAGTCACAAAATAGTAAATATATCCATAGGAGTTATAATGTAAGCGTATTGTTGTATCATTTTGTAAGTAGTGCAAAATAGGGAAGGTTCCAAAAATTATACAAAACTTTATTATGATTCAATAGCAAAACCATTATACGATCGAAGCCTTTTAGCTGAATATCCACTTGGATACGCCCTGGAGCCTCCTACGAAATACAAAAAGCAATGGTATGACATACTTGAACCGGAGGGAGTAAAACGATACCAATGGCTCTATGAGGCAGGAGATATTCCATTAGATCCGGAGCAGCGTAAAAAAAGTATGCTGCCTGATTATATGGGAGTCTTGCCGGAAGTACAGGGGCAGGGGTATGGAAGCCTTCTTTCCAAATGGACATTAAATCATTTTGAAGAACGAGGTTTTGATATTCCTTTTCTTTTGGCAAGTACCCGGCGATCCTCTAAGCTTTACGCCCCCATACTTGGTTTTCAGGTTCATAAGGAGGTCTATGCACAGGAAAGTGATGTTATTCCGGCAGGGGTGTTTATGAAACGAAACCGTTCGTTACTACGAGACTTTTGAGATTAACCTTTATCAGGATTAGTAATGAACAACAGAGTTTCCAACCAGGAAACTCTGTTGTTTTTTTATATTGTGAAATAATTTAGGCTGTAAATTATCAGTGTCTGCTTAAAGCATATCCCAAAAGGATTTGATCTTTAAATGTCTGGTCCCAAATAATCGATATATATTATTCGGGACCAGACAAATGAAGCTATTGCAGCAGGATTTTTTTAAAGCTTTACTTCCCATCCGGGGGCATAGGTTCTCCTCCATAATCGCATGGCTTCGGGGTCGTTAATTCTCCCGGTTTTTTCATTGATGGAAAACCCTTTTCCCACGCGATAGGCAATATTGGTATAATGCACCATAGCCATACTTATACTCGCATCGTCAATCGGCGCCGTTAATTTATCTTTTCCGCGTATAGTGTTAAAGAAGTTGATCATATGAGCAGTGGTCAAAGCACCTCCTCCGCCCAAAGCAGTCCCTGCTTCGTCGCTATTGCTGTCAAAGCTGTCCACTAATTTACCCGTACGGTCGAATAACTTATAGGTTGTTCTGTCCATAAATACCGAGCCTTCACTTCCGTAAATAATAGTACCTCTGCCGGCTCCGTACGTATCATAGCCGTTCCGGCTTTTTCCGTCCCATTGAATAATCTTATTATCTTTGAATTTGAAGGTGGCCAGCATGGTGTCGTACATTTCCCAGCCGTCATTCACAAACTGCCTTTTTTCTCCTTCGGTTTCGGCATAATTAGGATAGTCTACCCCGAGGGCCCAACGGGCTACATCCAGCTCGTGTGTTGCATTGTTACCGGCCTCTGCCGTACCATAATTCCACCCGTACCAGTGCCAGTTGTAATCCCATGTATTATCCGTATAATCCCGTCGGGTTGCAGGGCCTTGCCATAAATCCCAATCCAGCCCTTCAGGCACCGGAGCTGTTTTTTGTATGGGCACTTCCCCCCGGGCGTTGGTATAAAATGCCACAGCCTTGTATGGCGTGCCTATAATCCCGTTGCGGATGTCTGTAATGATTTTGCCGGTATGCCGGGAAGACCTTTGCTGATTTCCCATTTGTACTACTTTGTCATACTTTTTTGCCGCCTGGACCAGGATTTCGTTTTCATTCATATTATGGCTGCAGGGCTTTTCTACGTATACGTGCTTGCCTGCTTTCATGGCCATAACCGAACCAGGGGTATGCCAGTGGTCCGGGGTGGCGTTGACTAACAAGTCCACTTTTTTATCATCCAGGACTTTCCGGATGTCATTTTCCAGCCCGGGCTGGTAATCCAGGTGTTCCGAAACATTTTTTAATGCCTTTTCCCGCTGGCTTTTCATCACATCGCACAGGTAAAGCAAACGCACGTTAGACTCTTTTCTGGCAATAGGCTCATAATATGCCCCGACCCTTCTGCCCAATCCGGCTATGGCTACATTCAGCCTGTCGTTGGCCCCGATAATTCTTCGATAACTGGCTGCAGACATGCCCATAAGCGGGTTACTCATAGCCACAGCAGCACTGCCCAGTAATGTTTTGGATATAAAACTTCTTCTTGATGTCATGTTTATTGTCAATTTAAAGGTTTGATTTTTATATTTTTGAAATATACTTTGTTACCGTGATCCTGCAATAATATCTGCCCTCTTTCCAGCTCTCCGAAGTCGGACCATATTTTATACTTGCTTTCCGAAACCAGTTTCCTGAATTCTTTGCTGCCCCTCTCGTATTCCAGTACTTTAACCCCGTTCAACCAGTGTTCCACATGCCGGTCTTTTGAAATAATATGGGCAGTATTCCATTCTCCGATAGGGTGAACGGGTTTGTCCTGGTCTGCTTTGATCAGATCGTATAAGGAAGCTATGGTCCTGCTCCCTTTGTGATTGCCCAGTTTAGCATCGGGATGGTTGTCATCGTCCAGAATCTGGTATTCCAGTCCTATGGCGGAACCTTTTCCTTTGTTCAGATCGGCATCTACATAATATTTAATGCCGCTATTAGCGCCTTTAGTGATCTTGAAATCGACTTTCAACTCAAAATCCCCATAGTTTTTCAGGGTCACAATATCCCCTCCGGCGGCAGATTCTTTCCCGTCCGAAGCCAGGACAATAAGAGTGCCGTCTTCTATTTTCCATCCCTTTTCGGGGAACTTGTCCTTTTTGGCTCCCCGCCAGCCTTCAGTGGTTTTCCCGTCCCAGAGCAGCTCCCAGCCATTTTCTTTTTCCGCCCCGGTAAGTTGGTTTTTGGTCTGGGAAACGGAGGTATCGTTTTTCATGTTGCGGTTCTGAAGGGCATCATTCTTTTTTTTATCTGCACAGCCCACAATGGCTAACAATGCAAAACACAATGCGGGGATTAAATTGATTCTGTTTGAAAATTTCATTTAATTTTGATTTAAATATAGCCCTGTATTTCCTTTTTCTAAAATTTTATCTAATTTTTTAATAATATCAGGGTGATTTGATGCTATATTGTAATTTTCGTCAGCGTCTTTTTTATGATCATATAACTCTATTACCGGCTTCTCGTCCCTGTAGTATTTTGTATACCGGTAACGCGGCACCCTTACTGTAATCCCCTTATTAAAATAGCCATAGGATGTCTCCTGCCACTTACCGGTATTACCCCGGATAAGGGCGGTCATACTCCTTCCGGAAGTTTCATATGGCATTTTAATATTACACAGATCCATTAATGTGGGATAGATATCTGTGGTGCTTACTATTTTATCAATTTCCTTGTTTTGATTTTTAATAGCGGGAGCCTTTATGATCAAAGGACTCTTCAGTGCTTTTTCAAATAAGGTATGTTTTCCCCATATTCCGTGGTCTCCCAATTGCCACCCGTGATCACCCCAAAGTATTACGATAGTATTTTTGTCCAGACCCCGGCTTTCCAGCTTATGGAGCAATTTACCAATTTGCGCATCTGTGTAACTCACAGCGGCATAATATGCGTGCCTGATCTTTTGTGCATATTCCGGGGATGCAGGTTTTTGCGGTGTAGGTTTTTCTTCACCCAGGAGATACCTGTTAAACTCTGTGTTGTCATGCAGGCTTGCCAGGTTAACGTTGTCCGGGATCATAGGAGACGGTGTGGGCGGAATTTTATCCCTGTTATACATATCCCAATATTTTTTAGGAGCGTTAAACGGTAAATGCGGTTTAAAAAAGCCCACGGCCAGGAAGAAGGGTTTTCCTCTTTCCGCAAGGGAGTCCAATTGCTCCAGGGCCAGTTTTGCCGAAAGGCCATCCGGATAGCCCTCGTCCGGAACATCTGCCATTTCATAGGGTTTCACCTGTTTTTTCATGGTAATCCTGCTACTACCATTGGCATAAGCAAAGAAGGCATCCCAACCATCACCCCATTTGCCCGGATCAAACAAATTTCTGTCCCAACTGTAAGGGAGTTCGGGTTTTGCTCCTTCCGGGTTTTTGGCATAACCGTATAAACCGTCGATATAATGGCTTATCTTGCCAATACCAACGGTAAAATATCCGTTACGCCTCAATTGATGTATAAAGGTTTCCGGGGCCTCTTTTTCAGGTTCTCCGGAAATATATATCCTTATCGCTTCATTACTCAGGTGGTCTTCTGTTTTGGGAACCATACCCGTGAGCATGGAACACCTGGATGCACCACAAGTGGGGACCTGTACATAATGTTTTTTAAAAACGCTTCCCTGTGATGCGAGTTTGTCTATATTGGGCGTTTTTATGGCCTCATTGCCATAACATCCCAGGTCGGTACGAAGATCATCTACAAAGATAAACAAGACATTAGGAGGCGGATTCGCGCCGGACTGAAAGGCGAGTGTCTTTATGCAAAGCAGAAATGTCGGCAGTAATGTCCATATTAATCTGTTTCTCCTGATCATGTTGTCATTTTTATAGTTCATTTTATGGGAAATTATTAATTATATCCCGGATTTTGTTCTAATTCCGCGTCGATGTTCCTTTCTATCTCTTCTGCAGGGATGGGCCACAGATTATATTTCGGTAAGATTTCATCGGCATAATAGGGGTTGTGCATTTTTACCCTGTCGTACAAAAGACCTAATCGCATCAGTGTAAGTCTTCTTTTTTCTTCCACACCGAGTTCGCGCATTCTTTCGTCCAGGATATAATCTATGTCCACATTTCCGGGAGATACCGGATTGGCATTTGCCCTGGACCGTACCTCGTTGATATCTTCGGCGGCGTTGGTGGTATTGCCGAGATCCAGGTAAGCTTCGGCACGTAGCAAATAGGTTTCGGCCAGTCTGAACATGTATTGATCGGTATAGGTAGCTCCTGCAGAGTTGTTCAGCAGGTAGGTGTCCTTGTCCGCATACAATCCGTCCGGGTGGTTAAAAGGTGTTGTGGCCTTGGACTGATATGCATAAAAAGGTCTGCTCGGAACTACAAGTCCTTCCGGTGGATTCTGGGTGGAAATGGTATCACCATACAAAGGGGAATTGGGATTGGTCACCAAAAACTCCCTGATAAAGTTATATTCGGAATTACGCATGTCGTTGTCGAAATCACTTTCCCAGATATCATCGCTAAAGTATTTAGTAGAGATACCCCAGCCTATACCTCTTCCTCCGGTAAGTCCGCTGACCGGCCAGATAAATAAATTAACACCATTAACCTTAGTGTCGCGTAGAAAAGGGACATGGTGTCTTTCGAGGGCAAAGGAACCGTTTTTTCCGCCCGATACGGAACCTCCTCCGATGACATCGGTTTCAAATTGGATAACCCATATTCCTTCGGTATTACCGGAGGCCCTGTTCTGGTTATTCTTTCGGAACAGGTCCCAGTACACGTCACCCGGCTCGCCGGAACGCGACCCGAAACGGTTTTTCATCAATCCCGTAGCCGCGTCGTCGATAACAACCGTTGCGGCATCTACTGCGTCCTGCGGACGCCCTGCGGCAAGGTACACCTCCGCGAGCAAGTGTTGTGCTGCAAGATCGCTCAGTTTCCCGTCTTTAACATCGTTAATGGGCGGAAGGTTTTCCGCCGCATAATGCAGATCTTCGATAACCTGGTTGAGGACTTCTTCCTTTGAGGCCCTGACGAAATCGGTACGGGGTGTGGAAATCTCTTCCAGGACAAGCGGAACTCCGCCAAAAAGATAGACGAGGGTACGGTAGGCGCAGGCACGGAAAAAATGTGCCTGCGCCATCACATCAATATATTCTTCTTCTGTGAGGTCTGCATCGGGGGCACGACTGATAACGAGATTGGATTCTACGACCATCGTATAGAGGTTATCCCAGTGTGTAGCTGGAATACCGGAAGTAGGGTCATAGGCAGCGATCATATTGGAATGGCGATTGGTACTCTGTTCCCCGTCGAAAATGATGTCGGTACCATACAGGAAATCGAAAGGCCTCGATTCGTCCCGGTTAAAAAACACCCGTCTTGTAAACCAGTACAGGTTATTTATGGTAGCATTCAGGCCATCATAATTCCGATAAGCATTGGTAGAGCTTAGAAAATCAAGTGGTTTTTCGTCCAGGAAATCTTTCTGACACGAGCCGAAAGTCAAAAGTACGAAGAGGGTATATAATGTTATTTTTTTCATGTCTCTTGAATTTAAAATGTGATGTTAAGTCCGAGGGAATAACTTTTGAGTACGGGTCTTCCCTCTATACTCAGTCTGCGGTCTCTTTCTTCGTTGGGTTCGGGATCCCAGCCTTTCCAATTGGTCCAGGTAGCCAGGTTTTTGCCGCTGACGAATATTTGCAGTTCGTCCATCCCCAGTTTTTCTATGACATTTTTGTCGAACTGGTAGCTGAGGCTGACATCCTGGAGCCTGACAAAACTGCGGGACCGGAAGACCTGGGGGTTAATGGTAGGAGAACTCCTGAAGACGGGACTGTCCCCCCCGGGATTGGCCGGAGACCAATAGTCAATATCGTTAAGCCAGTTATACCTCACGGCATTACCATTGACAAAAATGGAATTGGTGCTGGAATCCATATACCCGTTTTTACCTCCCTGAATAGAGTTGATAAAAACCCGAAGACTCAATCCTTTGTATTTAAAGGTATTCAGGACGCTAAACCTGTAAGCAGGTTCTGTTCTTCCGAGGATAACGCGGTCATCTGCAGGGGTAATTGTTCCATCGCCATTCTGATCTATGATACGACGGGTTCCGGGAAAATAACCATCGGGAATCTCATCGCCTATTTGGTATAGTCCGTCGGTTTCATATCCGTAAATGGCACCCAGGGATTTACCGATGAAGAGATTACTCGAAATAAGATCATCTTCGATGCCGTCACCGTCTGCATCACGCCCGATCAGTTCTTTGATCTTATTGGAATTGGTGGAAAAGTTAAAGGTAGAATGCCAGTTGAAGCTGTCACTTTTGATATTGTGTGTAGAAAGGGTCAGTTCAAACCCATGGTTTTCAATTTTTCCGATATTTGTACTGATGGTTTCGAATCCGGTGATATCCGGAATAGCGACATCAAACAAAAGATCGTTGGTGATGGAATGATAGAATTCCGCTGTTCCTTGTATTCTGCTGTTCAGAATAGCGAAGTCAACCCCTATGTTCACCCCGGCTGTTTTCTCCCATCTCAGGTTGTTGTTTGCCAGGGAATTGAGTTGTTGCCCGAATTCGGTAGAACCGCCATCACCAAACACGTAGGCAGGGCGGAGCAGGACCCTTGCGAGCGATTTATACCTGTCGGTCTGGTTCCCACTGATACCGTAGCCTATTCTTAGTTTCAGGTTGTCTACCCAGTCTTCGTTAAAGAAAGATTCGTTGTCAATATTCCAGGCTACGGCCACGGAAGGAAAGTAACTGAATTTATTGTTTTCGGAAAAGCCTGAGAAACCATCCCGTCGTATGGTTCCTGTAATCAGATAACGCTCATCGAATTTATAGTTGACCCGGGCCATCTGATAACTTAGGGCCTCACTCCAAGCTTCGGAATTGGTAAACTGGTTTGCCCCCTGGTCCAGACCGTTAAACCCGAGATCCATACGGGAAAAGCCTGTGGCACGAGCTGTTGTTTTTTCAAATTTACGTTCAATGGCACCATAGACAAATGTGGCATCAAAGTTGTGTTTTCCGAATGTCTTTTTGTAGTTGATAATATTGTCCAGAGTATAATCGTAGTAGAAATCCTGGTTTTTATAAGCTTCACCGATAAATCCTGCAGCGTATTCACTTGCCCTGTAATACCTGTTGATCCGGTAATTGTTACCGAAATTTACTCGATACGAAAGTCCTTCGAGAAAGGGAAACTGAATTTCTGAAAAGAAATTGGCAAAGAAGTAATCATGTCTTTCCATATCGTCGATATCCGATGCAAGGAAGGGGTTCAGATCCAGTGAATTGAAAGGACTTGGAACCAGGTTTCCTTGATCATCATAAGGTGATAACAAGGGAGAGGACCGTATGAGATCGCTCATTTTGGGTTCTGCACCGTCTTTTTTAACAAAGGATGCAAAGGATTGTACCCCTACTTTCCACCAGTCGGTAGCTTGTGTGTTGAGGTTGATCCGTGCTCCCTTACGCTGGAATTTATCACCGATAATAAAACCTTCCTGATCGGTATGTTCCAGGGATATGAGATAACTGGTCTTTTCCGATCCGCCGGTGACACTTATTCTTTGTTCATTGATAAAACCGGTATTGGTCCCGGCATCCCACCAGTCAAAATTGGTGTCGACCAGCCTGCCCTCATTGTCGAGCATGGTAGGGTCTATATAATCGGCATAGTTGAAAGCGGGATTGGGTTGTGTAAAATCCGGACCGAGGTAAGCATCCTCATAATATAAGGTTTTCAACCTGTCCAGGTAATCTTGTCTTTTAAGTGGCCTGAGGTTGGTGGTAGGTTCCATGGTGGTATAGGAGGCCGATATGGTGATTCTCGGGTTCCGGTTCCTGCCCCCGTCTTTGGTGGTAATCAAAATGACACCGTTGGTAGCCTGGGCCCCGTAAACTGCCGTTGAGCTGGCATCTTTAAGCACATCTATCGATGAGATATCATTGGGATTTATGGATTCCAAAGAGCCGTTGTACTGTATTCCGTCAAGGATGATAAGTACTTCGCTTTTACCGTTTATGGTAGATCTCCCACGAATGGAGATCGAAGGAGTAGATCCGGCACTGTTGACCTGGCCTACGTTTAGTCCGGGAACATTTCCCTGCAAAAGTTGTCCCATATTGGTTACGGGGGCCTCCCTGAAATCTTCCAGGTTAGCCCTCGAAACCGCACCGGTAAGGTCTTTTTTCTTCTGTGTTCCGTAACCGATAACCACCACTTCGTCCAGTTTACCCATATCTTCTTCCATAGTGACGGACAGTGGCTGGTTATCGGTGACTTCTTTCTCTACCGTAGCAAAGCCTACGTAGCTAAATACAAGTACAGTAGGCACTTTGCTAACAGTGAGACTGAAATTACCGTCAAAATCTGTGGACGTACCGTTACGGGCATTTTTTTCCAGGACATTAACCCCGATCAGCGGAATCCCGTCCTGGTCTAAAATCGTTCCGGTTATCGTCACTTCTTGCTGGAGTCCGGTGTTTGCAGGCGGACTCTTTGCGTCCGGATCTTTACCGAGCACCTGGTTTGCAATAAGGCAGAATAGTGTTACCAGGATCCCGTTCTTAGGCACCTCTTTAAGCCATCGCAAAAAATCACCATCTTTTTCTTTTTTCATGTCATTTTTACGTTTAAATAATTATTGGTTCTATTTAGAGCATGTTTAAAAAGAATTCAATTGGCTAAAAAAATGCCCTTTTTGTTGCCGACGCGCCACCTGGCCCCTCCACTAAAAACAGCCACTGGTTGTTTTCTTAACGTTCGGTCCTGTCTTTTTCTCGCCCCATAGCTCTACGGCTATGCTCCCGATAATCATCGGGATCAAAAAAGCCTTCATATGGAACAAAAATCATTATTTCCTGCCTGCCGGCAGGCAGGTTCGCTACAATCAATCCTTTTTAAACATGCTCTTACTACGGTGGTCAGGTTGGTTATAAATTCAGAAATTCTCAATATTAAGGGGCCATTCGGAAGGTCCCTACTTCCGCAAGTCCCGGTTGTGGCTGACTGTCGTATCCTTCCCGGGGCACGATCTTGAAATACCGGAACTGCTTTTGCTGCGGTAAATCCAGGTACTGATCCATAAGGTTAATATTGTTTAATTCGAAGAATCCGAGGCTTTCCCAGTTTTCGTTGTCATTGCCGACCAGGATTTCCAGTTCCTTCACTTTCCGGTCACCGTTTTTCTGTGCAATGATAAAGCCGTCTACCGTAGAAACTTCTCCCATGTCTACAGTGATCCAGTGATCGGGATAGTTGGTAGGGTCAGAAGAATACCGGGTGATCCAATACGTGGAAGCTTCATCATCGATCAGGCGGATGGCCAGCCGGCTGTTGTTCACTTCTTCGGAACTAAATCCGGCGATAGACCAGTTGTCTTTGAGGTGTCTGTACCGCAATACCTCGCCGGATGGTCTGCTTATCGGTGTGTTTATAGGTACGGGATCTCCGAAATAGGGTGTACCATCGGTATTCCAGGTGAAACGCTGAATACGTGGATTCCTGCCGCCGCCTCCGGCCTGGCTCCGGGCGTGGTAGATGATCCAGTCTTCCGTGCCGTCAGGAGATGTGAAGAAACCGTTGTGTCCCGGACCGTAGGCATTGCTCTCCGCTTTCATGGATAAAACAGGCTCGGGGGTCTTCGTCCAGTCTGCCGGATTCATGGGATCGCCGTTTTCGCTGAGTGTCAGCAGTCCCAGGCAGTAGGTATCTACCCAATAACCGCTACCGGAATACACGATAAACACCTGCCCGTTGGGGTTGATGAGTACCTGCGGACCTTCGTTAATCGGGTTTCCGTTCTTTTCCCAGTTGTAGGTAGGGGAGGAAATGACGACTTTGTCACCGGATATGGTCCAGGGGTCGCTCATTTCCGCGATGTATATCTCCTGTGGCGGCGCCCCGGCATTACCTCCGGACCACAGCATGTAGAGCTGACCGTTGCGTTCCAGGACCGTACCGTCAATAGCCCATTGATCTGTCGCATCGGCAACTTTTCCTTTCATCACCCAGTTACCCTCTACCGGGCTTGCCGATGTATTTTCGAGGACGTACATCCGGTGATTGGCGTTTTGCCCGTTGTCCGCAGCGAAGTAAAAATACCATTTGCCATCAATCTCATGGAGTTCAGGTGCCCACAGGTTTTTGGAATAAGGTGTCCCGGAAGGGGGCGTCCAGACTTCGTACCGGGTGGATGATGCGAGTTCCGACATGTTTTCGGTCTCAAGGATCACGAGTTTACTACCCTGGGTATAGGTGTAATAATACTTACCGTTTTTCTGAACAACCCAGGGATCTGGTCCCCCCGGTAATACAGGATTGGTAAATGTACTGTCTGCTTCTAATCCGGTAAGGTCCACCGGAGTCTCCGGCTCTTCGGACCATCCCGGTAACTTGTCACATGCATTAAACAGGAATGCACTACTGAGTACACATGCATAAAAGATTGATCGTTTCATGTTATTATTGATTTAAGGTTAAATTATTTTCCAGCAGGGCAGTGACACACCACAGGTAAGGCGCCTGGCCGTGATAATCACCTGTTCGGCGCGGACGGTCATAGTAGTACTGCTTGTCATTTTTTTTATTGGTACCGACGCAAACTTCAGATACTGCACCTTGTGTATTGACATAAGGTACCAGGGCCATCCATGCTTTCCGGGCTGCAGGGGCATAAGTTCCGGTATCCAGCCACCCCTGTTTGACCCCTGTTATGAAGGCGTATGCAAACATGGCCGATCCTGAGGTCTCTGCCCAGTAATCAGGCTCATCGATAAGTTGGTTCCACATGCCTTCGGGAGTCTGGAAATCCTTTAGGCTTTTCATCATTTTCCGGTATCCTTCCATAATTCGCGGACGGTCTTTGTGGTCTTCGGGAAGGTAGCGGAGCAATTCCGTAACCCCTGCTGCCATCCAGCCATTGCCCCGCGCCCAGTAGTAAGGGACATCTGGAGCATGGTAGAAAAGCCCGTTAGGACGTTGAAGTTTGTCGAGATACATAACCATTTCCTGAGCTGCACGATCGATGTACTTCTTATCGCCCGTTACTTTATAGGCATTGGTCTGTACAATAGTAATCATATACATATCGTCAATCCACAGGCGTGTTTGCCAGGTGTATCCTTTTTCGGCCCAGGCTATTTCTTCGGGTTTTGCATCTTCGGGAACTTCCCATTGTGTATCTGCATAGGGGGTTCCGAGTTCCTTGTAGCGATTGTCTTCGGTGATCCGGTAAAGTGTTAAAGGCAGACTGCCAAACATATTCAGGTCTACATGATTTTTGATGGGTAGCAATGCTTTCTCTGTGGTAAACAAGGGTTCGAACCTGTTCTGCATGAATTTGATAAGTAACTTATCGTTTGTCAGTTCGGCAAAACGCAGTGTTCCGCCCCAGTAAAATGTTTCCGGGTAACTGATCCATTTTCCGGCATGCAGTGCGTGTTTGGCATACACAAACCTGTAGGCAATGAGCTTTCCCACTTCTTCGGGAGCGTATCCTTCCGGAAAGTCATTCAACATGCCTTTCTGGGCAGGTGAAAACTGAAAGGAGAAGAATAGTAATATCAATGCTTTTCTATACATAAATCATTTTTTAGGCGGTTATTTCGAAAGTGTTAATAATAATAAGCTCCTGCTTCTGCCAGTCCCGGTTGTTGCTGCGAATCGTGGCCGACCGTGGGTACGATCTTAAAGTAGCGGAATGTCTTTCGCGCTTCCAGGTCCAGGTATTGGTATTCCCTGTTGATATCGGCTAACCCGAATAATCCCAGGTTTTCCCAGGATTCGTTATCGTTGCTGATATGGATTTCCATTTCCCGGATCTTGCGGTCGCCGTTTTTCTGGGCAAAGAAGAAACCATCGATGTCCCGAACCTCTCCCATATCGACGGTAAGCCAGTGATCGGGATAGGTTGGGATGGGGCCGCTGTCGCCGGACCAGTTGGCGATCCAGAAGGTTCCGACATCGCCATCAAGTACCTTGACTGCTAAGCGATCTCCTCTTGTCTCCTCGGCGCTAACCCCTGCAATAGACCAGTCTTCCCTGGAGTAAAGTGTTCGTTCGGGGGCGATATAATCTACCGGATCGATGGTCCTGACTTCCGCATAAAACGTATCGATAGCCATACTTTCCGGCTTAAAAAGTGTTTGGAAACTGAATGCAGAACCCGATTCGAACTGCGGAAGAATGGTCTGGTTCAGCATCTCCGTGAATACATCTTCGGAATTTCCCTCACTTGTCCGATAGGTGACAACAGTACCCACCAGGGTGGTGTCAACCGATTCGGGAAACCAGTTAATCACCAGGTCTTCCCCGTCTTTTCTGATATTATCGATGATCCGGTTATTGAGGGTGGCACTGTATTGTTCACCATATACCCGGCCGAATATCTCGGCACGAACGGATTGGTTTTCCTCGTTGTCCAGGGTACGGATATCAAAGGTGTAGATACCTTCTGGAATCTCCGGAATGGTTACCTGTTTATAACCGGCAATATCTTCAGGAGTAATATCGGTTTCGAAACTACTGTCTGTTCCCCAGGATACCTTTATTTTTACTACCCTGGCATCCGTACTGATCAATGATCGGATGGCAGCCCTGTTATGGCCCGGCATAAATTGTATAGAATCGACCCTTCCCGGATATACCTTTTCGGCATTCTCCAGGTATTCGCTGTAATGATGATCGATAGGTGTGCACCGGGCTATCAATAAGATGATGAGTCCCGGTAAAACCATTTTTATAATTATATTGTGGAATTTCATTTTTGTATCGATTAATGTTTTGATAAAAAACACTTTACATACTGTTCAGATTAGTTTACAGTACCGAAAAATGTAAGTTCACCGAGGGCGACATCAGAGTTACCGCCCCAGGTATCCAGTGTTTTCCAGCGCCAGTAGCGGTAGGGTTCTTCCTGGATTTCGACATCAAATTCTTCTCCCGCACGGGCGTAAGCGATGTCGTCTGCCGTATACTCGCCGGGAGGGGATCCTGAGGGTTTTACGGAAGTATAGGTACCTACCAACCTCCAGGACTCCCAGCTACCGTCTGGATTCGGGGCATTGGAACCCCACAGTTCAAAAACTTTGGGATGGTTAAAGCGGTATTCATGGTCTAACCTCGAGTACATTAAAAAACGGCTCAGAGTGGCAGCGACCCCCATATCGAAGGTGAAATGTTGCGGAATTCCCGTACCGGGTGCGGTGTGGAAAATGGTGCTGGAAACCCAGTCATTTCCATCCCACAAGACTGGAGTGGAGTGAAAGCCCCGGTGTGGCTCATAGGTATCGGTAGGTAAATTATAGGCTCTGAACAAGGATTTATCCATCATCTCTTCGAAAATGGGCAGAAACACTCCGGATAAGGTGTCGGAATGATTATTCCACCGGTCCGTAACAAAAATCCCGAATTCCCGTTCTTCTGCCGGAAAGCCACGCACATTGAAAGTTCCGGCCGGGAGCCTGGTATAAAAATCCTTGGCCGATGCCCATTTATCCAGGCTGTCTTTGGCCAGGACATGAAGAACAAGGGGTGCTTCCGTTTCATTTTCGAAACGTAATTGTATACCTCCGAAAGTGGCGGCGAGATTTCCTTCTTTGGCTAGTGTTTCCAGCGTTTTCAAGTATGGAGGAGTCAGCGTGATGATAGGAACAGAGGTAGGAGCCGATTCGATTTCACCTACACCTACGGCAACCAGGTCCACTTTATAATCTCCGGCAGTAGCAAAACCATCGACAGTGATCGTATTTTTGTAAATAGATGCCCTGTTTTCGCGTACACTCCCGTCTCCCAGGGCATATACGGCTTTTACGTAACGAAGGTCCTGGCTGTTGGGAAGTTCATAGGTGATGATAGCGCCCCCGGCAATGCTTTGCACTTCATAGGAGGTGATGGAACCGGGCTTTTCTCCTTTTCTCGAAGGGGAAGGTTCAAGGTCGTCCTGGCAACCCGAAAGCAGGAGACATATACAGCTCCAGCCTGCCAGGAATTTTAGTTTTTGTATGTAGTTCATAACGGTGTTTTATGGTGTTAAATAATCCGTACATTAAATGTTATTACCATAGAGGAGCCTGTAACAGCTTGTCGTTCCTTCGCAGCTCGTTAATGCTGATGGGCCAGAAATAATCCCGTAAGGAAAAGGTTCTGGAGTACAAGACCACACGGCGGTAATACGTTTGTGGTGTAGATTGCAGGAGATCCCACCCGTAAATCGGGGTGTTCAGTTCTGTTTGCGCCGTTTTCCATCGTCTCAGATCCCAGAAACGCTGTGATTCGAAGGCGAGTTCGATGGTGCGTTCCCGGCGGATGATCTCCCGTAAGCCTTCCTGACTGTCGGGTTTATTCGGATATATGGAGTAATCGGACCACGATTCCCTCACGCCCCGGAGTCCGCTTCGTTCCCGGATGGCATCGAGATACCGGAAAACCTCTTCGGACGGACCGTTTACTTCATTAAGAGCTTCGGCGCACAACAGGTAGAGGTTACCGAGACGCATTATGGTGAACGGGTAGGCATAGACAGTAAAGCTGCCCTGATCGCCGATAACATTGTAATAACTAACCAGCTTTTTAGGGGTATAACCTGTACCGGAATACTGGGTAGGGGAGTTGGTAGCCGCAGTGTTTCCTCCGGGGCGGGAATTGATGGAATAAGCGAGCAGGTCATCAGTGTGGTTACTCATATAATAGCGTCCGCCGTCAAAAGAAAGCGAACCATAAAACCGGTCTTCCCGGTCGAAGTGTAGTCCCACGGTGGTATAGCCCGGGATAAGATCGTATTGATAAGGAGATTCACCCAAAGGCACTTCACGAAGTTCAAAACGTCCTTCGTAATCCCAGGTATAGTCCTCCTCGATGGGCACCCCGTTTTTGGTATAGAATTTCATGGCCATATTCAGTGTAGGTGCCATGTAACCGCCTGTAGCATTGTTGCTTATGCGTTCTGGATCGACACTCCGTGGCATAAATCCCTTGGCTTGCTGGTCCTGCATGGCTGAACTGCGATTGTTCACCCAGATGGACTCCGAATTGTTCTGGCGCTCCGTAATAGCCTGCCGTATACTCATCTGGTTGATGGTACTTTGCTGGGGTTGTGTTATCATGTTGGAAGGAGGAACCCACTTATACAGTGATTTTCCCGCACCTTCGGCAGCCTGAATGGCCTCGAGGCAGGCATCGGCGGCGAGCCTCCATTTCCCGGGATCGGGGGAGGGGTTGAATAATGGCTGCCCTTCGGAATTCACATAGCCGGCATAGTCGGAATTCCCGTTAAACAAGGGGCTTGCGGCAGTAACGAGGATATCCGCCTTCATCGCTTTGGCCACAACCTGTGTTACCCGCCCCGTTTCGGTTACGGGTTGCATGACATCTTCCATAAGATCGGGTATGGCTTCATCTATGGTGTTTACGATGTAGGCAAAGACCTCGTCTAAGGGTTGCCGTTCATAAAATACATTGTCGGGATCTTCGTATGTAGGGATGTTTTCATCTACAATAGGGATGGGGCCGTATATACGCAGCAGGTAATAGTGAAAATAAGCCTTCAGGAAACGGACCTCGGCTGCCCATCGGTCTTTTTCGCGTTCGTCCATATCCTGTACACCATAGATGTTTTCCAGGAAGATGTTACATTCGCGGATCCCCCGCCACAATTCCATTCCTTTGTTATTACCGTCCCAGTAGTTGAGCAGGGGGCTATTGGTGTTTTGCCCGCTCATGGCGATATACCAGTTAGGGAAATCGTTCTGGTTGAAGTTTCCCGTGGAATTCAACCACATTTCGTCACCTGCCAGTAGTGCAGGATTTTCACCGAGGTTATTTCCGCGGGGAATCCAGCTGTAGCAGGTGAATAAAAAGCGCTCTGCCATGGACCGCATGGAAAATGCCTGGTCGAGTTCGGCTATATTGTCGGGAACGATATCCATGTATTTGTCGCACCCCGGAAATACCAGGACCCCGGCCAATAGTAGTATGTTTATAATCCTTTTCACTTTAAATGGTTTTGTTTTCATAATTTGTTTATAGACATCCGGTTAGTTTAGAGAGACATGAGTATTCCAAGATTGAAAACCCGCTGTATAGGGTAGCGTAATCCGGCACCACCCATCTCGGGATCCCATAGCTTAAATGCGCTGATGTTGAACAGATTGGTTCCGCTTATATAGATTCTGAACCTGTCGATCTTGTACCTTTGGGTAAAATCCCGGTTCAGGGTATAAGCGATTTCTGCCTGTTTTAACCGGAGGAACGCGGCATTGCGCATCCAGTGAGTACTGGTCTGGGTGTTGTTTTCGAGAGGGGTCTGGCTGAGCCGTGGCCAAAGGGCATAAATGTCACGGTTATCTTCGGACCAATGGCTGTTTGCCCAGGCCTGTAGTACGGCGTTTGGTGCACTCGTACTTCCGAAAGGAGCAGAACCGCTGTTGTTTATATCTCCTGTTGTGGGGTTGATAAAGAGAGAGGTCCGTGCCGCGCCTGTAAAGAAGAAGGAGAATTCCATGTTTTTGAACCCGGAGGTCAATCCGAAACCGTAATTGATTTCCGGTACGGTGGGATAACCGATAGGGACAATATCATTGGAATTTATAACGCCGTCCCCGTTAACATCCAGGTACTTGATGTCTCCTCCCATAACGTTGCCTGCAAAAGACTGTTCGGGACTGTTAAATACTTCATGATCATCAATAAACAAACGTTCTGCGATATATCCACGGCGCTGGTTGACATTGAGACCGATGAGACTCAGGTAATCATGGTCGTAGGTGGGTTCTTCGTAATAGACATATTCTCCCTTGGAAAACGTAAAGGTTCCCCGCCCCTGGAGCCACAGGTTCTCATTGATACTGTGATTGTACACCAGTTCTCCGTCAAAACCGTAACTCTTGTATTTACCGATATTGGCGAGTACCTCTGCCGAGAGCCCCATGGTGGAAGGAAGTGCCGCACGTTCCTGAACGATATCTTTTCGTACCTGCCTGAAGAAATCCCCGGTGAAGGTCAGTTTCCCGTTAAAGAACCCGAGGTCGATACCCAGGTTGGTTTGCCGGGATACTTCCCAGCGTACATAAGGGTTGGCATAACGACCGATAGAGACACCGTTCCTTTCATAGTTTTCACCGGTTCCGGGAGAGATGCCGAAATTGAACCGCCTGTCGTTATCGCTTAAATTTACCTGGGACAGGTAAAAGAAACGGGTATTACTGATATTATCATTACCTACCAGTCCGTGGGTTAACCGCAGCCGTGCCGTACTGATCAGGGGATTTAACTTCTTCATAAATAGTTCATTATGAATGGTCCATGCCACACCTGCCGAAGGGAAGAATCCCCAACGGTGATTTTTGGCAAACACCTCGGAGCCGTTGTATCCGAAGGTGAATTTTGCATGATACCTGTCGTCAAAAGCATATGTGAAATTCCCGGAGAAACTGGCATTCCGGTAGGGCAGCGTGCTTATTACCGATCCTTCCGAATCGCGATCCCGGGGAAGGTCTATCCGGTTTCTGAGGGTATTGATCAGCATCCCGCTAACCTTGTGTTTCTCATGGAACGTGCGGTTGTAGTTTATAGCGTTTTCCATATAGAAAATGGATTCCTGTCCTCTTCCGTTATCACTATAATCCAAGTATTCCGTACCGTTGAGAGGGTTGAGGTTCAGAAATGAATAAATCCCGGTGGAGGGATCGATCGATCCCGGCATATAATAGAAGGGATTGTATTGTCTCCGGTATTCCATATACGCACTGCGCGAAGCATTGACCAATCCGCGGTAGCTGAATCCTTCGACCCATGGAGAAAGATCCTGCCGGAGTTCTACCTGTACCTGCATGTTGCTCTGGGACCACTCGGAATATCCCCTTACAATCTCGGCATAAGGGTTCAGGTAAAGGTTCCCGCTTCCATCATCAAAATTCCCGAATAAGGGGTGACTGATATATGCTTGTTGCGGCCCGGGCCGGTAAACCGGCTGAAACAGCCCCGGGTTGGCACGCAATGCGTTCCGGAACGATGAACTTCCGCCCTGGGGAGGACCGCTGTAGTTCCGGAAATTGGCAATGGCACGTACCATAAGCTGAGTGGTTTCGGTAACATTCACGTTGATATTACTCCGCAGGTTGTATACTTTAAAGTCTACGTTGTTATTAAAGTTATTGATGGGATTAACCCGGATAAGCCCGTTATCCTGCGTGAGGTTTCCGCTCACAAGGTAGCTGGCGACATCCCCGCCTCCCGAGACACTGATATTGTAGTTTTGTGTATGGGTGCTGGGTTTGGTTACTTCATTGAGCCAGTCTACTGCCGGATAACGGATAGGATCGGCTCCGGCTGCCGTCATAGCGATCTTTTCATCGGAATAAAGGGTTTGAGCGAGCGGGTCCCGGGTAAGAATGGCTTCGTTATGCATCTTCATAAAAGTTACCGGGTCTGCTATTTCCGGGGTTCTGGTGGGCATGGATATTCGCTGTTCTGCCCGGAAAGTGATACGGGGACGCCCTTTTTTACCCAGTTTGGTAGTGACCAGGATAACCCCGTTAGCACCCCGGGAACCGTAAACAGCAGATGCGGTGGCGTCCCTAAGGATCGAAAAGCTGGCGATGTCATCTACAGGAATTCGCGCCATGTCATCGGCAGATACCTCCATGTTATCTACCAGGATCAGGGGTTTCTGGTTTACCCCGAAGGTACCTACACCACGAATAAAAAAGTCGGCATTGTCCAGACCGGGTTCACCGCTACGCTGAAAAGAGATAACACCGGCAACCCGTCCTTGTATGGCCCCGGTGAGATTGCTCATGGGCATACGAAGCTCTTCGGCGGTGATGGAGGTAACCGAACCGATAAGGTCGTTTTTACGTTGCTTGTTCCCGAAAGCGGTGACCACGACTTCATCGAGCTTATCCGTATTTTCTTTCAACGTAATGAATAGCGATTGATCATTGGTAATTTTCTTTTCTACCGATGTAAAACCGACATAACTGAATACTAATGTAACCGGCAGTTGATTTACTCTCAGGCTGAAGTTTCCGTCAAAATCGGTGGTCGTACCGTTACGCACTCCTTTTTCCAGGACATTAACTCCTATGAGGGGGAGCCCTTCGGCATCCACAACCGTTCCGGTGATGATTTCGTTTTGTGGACGGTGAGATTTTATAGTTTTGTTCCCGGTCCCCGGATCTTTACTATAAGTATAATTTACAATCATACAGAACAGTATGAGAAGTACTGTATTTTTGGGTAAATCTTTGTATAATGACAAAAGATTACCCTTTGGTGTTTTTTTCATGTAGTTTTCATTTAATGTTACTGGTCTTCCATACAATGAGGTTGCAAAGCGGTTACTTCGCTATCGTACGGATGCATACTTTTGCCATCGTGATTGTACCAGGAGGGCGGATTCCGGGATTTCCGGCTGCCCGGTAGGTATTATCGGCAGGGTTGGTTTTTGTGTGTGACGTAACTATCTGATTATCATGTAAATTGCAGATGTTTGGTGTGTTTCGAGTTTTATAAAGGTTGGATACGTATGTGTTGAACCATCCAAAACAGTTGTCTTTTGCCGGTTTTGGCCAGGGCTTATCCGAACTGCTCCGGAATACGGAAGCTATGGGACATTAGTTTTCGACAATACTTTGTATCCATTGGAAACTCTCCGGAACCATCACGAACTGTCCGTCCTGGAAATTAAGTTTTACAAGGGCCGTTTTCCGGGGATGTACTGCCTGAGCAGAGGCATGCGTATGAAGTACATAAAATGTATTCCCGTTTCCGTCTTTTACGATATCTCCGTGCCCCGATCCGGGTTCCCCGGTATTGAGGGAAGAGATTATCGGATTGTTTTCGGATTTTTCCCAGGGCCCTAAAGGCGAATCGCTTACGGCGTAACCTACCGCGTAGTCCGGGTTACGGAAGTCGTTGGCGGAGTACAGTAAATAGTACAGGCTGTCTTTCTTTAACACGGTAGGGCCTTCGGCTACGGACCACCCGGCGTTTTCGGTATTTTCCCACTCTTCCTCCGCATAGATGCATTCCCGGAGGGTTTCGGGTTTTATGGCTGTGAGATCTTCGGTCATTTCTGCTACGAAAATCCTGTTGCCGTTCTGTAGCCGTACGTGATACATGTATGCCTTGTCATCATCAAAGAAAATGAAGGGATCTATCTGTTTCACGGGGGCATCTATAGCTGTGCCGTTATTGGTAAAAGGGCCCAGGGGACTGTCTGCCGTAGCTATGGCAATATGCTCGTCGGCCGTATAAGCCATGTAGTATTGAGAATTGTGATGGAAGATCTGGGGTGCCCAAAAACCCCCGTTGCCAAAGGCATCTCCTTTTTTCAAGGCAAAACCGTCCGTGGCCCCTGCAGGACCTTCCCAGTGGATAAGGTCGTCTGAGGTGTAAACCAGGAAACCTTCGCCCCCGATATCCGGGTCATTTTTGGTTCCGTACAGATAATAGATGCCGTTGCTTTCAAAAATGGTGGGATCGGCGAGGTAGATCTGCCGGGTAACTATTTCTTCCTCCTCTTTGGGTGTGCCGCCATTGAGGTAATGGTCACAGGCATTCAATAGCAATGCCGTTGCGCTAAACAGGTAAAAACATTTCATTTTCATTTTTATTGGGTTTTGGTGGTTTAATTGGTATAAACGGGGACGCCTTCAATGTTCATTATTTCCGCAATCGGTTGCGTTACGGTAGAAAAAAAATGACCTTTCATCATGTCATAATCCACGTTGGTCAGGAATTTTGTCTTTCCGTTTAAGTGGTTTCCGGAAGGTACTTGTAAAGATACCTTTCACCGGGACAAGTGTTTCGGACCGGAGGGGGGCACCTGTATTCGATCGGCTCTTTGATATTCCCGGCAGACTTTTCTTTTCATGAGTTTCTTCAGCGTCAGGACCACAATACAATTTCCGGTTTTCCATTACGTATTGTTTTTAATTTTAGTGTGATTATCCGAAACATATGATATGACCGGAGTTATCCGGTACAACCTTTTTCATGCTTATCGAAAATGATCGGTTTTTTACGATTGTTATTTGATAAAATTTCAATATAAATTTTATCAATTCAAACAAAATACTGGTCAAATATTATTATATTATCTGTTGTTCAAAGTAGGATGTTTTATTTTGAAAACCAGCAGGATAATTGTTTCAATTTTTCTTCAATAAAGTTCAACTTCACTTTATTTATCCGTAATGACAGGTTTTTGAAATAATTTGAGGAAGAATGATATGATTTGTATAAGCGTGGTTTCGTATAAAATCAATATGGTGGTAAAAGCCTATAAGATTTTAAAACTGTTTTTTATGCCTATTTCTTGCGACCATCCCGGGAATTGGATCGGCAGGCATGAGAAAATGGAAAGAAAAGTCTGCCGGAACCTTATGGATTTCGGATCCGGGTGGTTTAATTCGAATAAATGGAAAAAATTGTTTTATATCTATATTCGCGATTGTGAATACATAATGAGTGTACAATTAGAGAATTTTAAGTAAATTTGGTTTGGTTAATATCTCAATAAGCGATACTTTGTTTGATAGCATGTTTTTTTAATATGTTTTGTTTCACCCGATAAACCTACCTCCAAAAGAATGAAAGTTTTACTTGTTGATGATCACTTTGTAGTAAGGCAGGGTGTATTCATAATTCTGAATAAGATATTAAGTAATATATCTATTTTTCAGGCAGAAACCATTTCTAAAGCGTTTAACTTTGTCAACAATGAATTTTTTGATTTATTGATTCTGGACGTACATTTTCCAAAAGGAAGTAGTCTGGAATTGTTGGGATATGTAAAGGTTAAGGCCCCGAAAACCAAGGTGCTGATTTTTTCCGGATTAAACGAAAATAAATTTGCACTCCGGTATATACATGCCGGAGCCGACGGATATCTGAATAAATTAAGCTCGGAGGAGGAGTTACATACTGCCATACGTACTATTATAAAAAACAAAAAGTATATCAGTAGTACTATAAGGGACCAGATTACGGATTCTATTCTGAACAAAACTCCGTTTAATAAATTGGATGTGTTGTCCAACAGGGAGATGGAAGTAGCGCGGTTGCTGATAAGAGGGGAGGGTAATATAGAAATAGCGGATAGCCTGAATTTAAGTCCTACGACAGTAAGTACCTATAAATACAGGGTTTTTGAAAAGCTTCGGGTCAATAATGTGGCTTCCCTGATTTCGCTGTTCAATACGTATGAAAAATCGTTATAAAGATTGCTGATTAAATACCATTTTAATATGGGTGCCTTTACCTGGCCTGCTGTCAACTTCCAGGATACCCTGCATAATAATTAGCAGTTCCGATATTATTTTTATCCCCATTCCTTTATACTTCTTTTTATAGTTTTCATTGTCAATATTTAACGGATAAGACCGGTAATAATCCAGAACTTCGGGCGCCATTCCTTTTCCCGTGTCTCTGACGGAAATTACGATCTGCTGATCTTTGATGATACATCCTATCGTAATGGTACCATTGGAGGTGTTTTTTACGGCATTGTCCATCAGGTTATGAATGACAATAGAAATAAACTCCTTGTTCAGCATAATATTCAGAAAGGGAGGAATGGAATTTACTATTTTCGTCCGTTGTGATTCCGCCAGGTTCATGAAAAGTGCTATTTTCTGTTCTGTCAGATGATGTATATTGAAGATCCTGGGTTTATTATTCGCCGAATTGTCATATATTTTGGTGTAATCCAGTAAATTGGTGATTAATTCGGACAGTTGACGGGAAGAGGTATAGATGGATTTCAGATGATCTTTCATAATCCGGTCCTTTCCGTTGAACTGTTGATAGGCTTCATGGCTGACATAAGCAATATAGCCCAAAGGATTTTTTATATCGTGAGTGAGAGTGGCGATCAATTTCTTTTGACTCTCGTTTTGTTTACTGAGATTGTTTTCGGTTTTTCTCAATGCGGTTATAGTATTGTTCAGCTGCTGTGTATGTTCGTTGATTTTATCATGGAGAAGCACATTTTTGCTTTTAATGTACTGCAACCGTAGTTTTACCCCTAAATGAACGGACAGGAGTAAAAAGAGGACGGCACTTACTTTGAACCAATGCGTCCGGTAAAAAGGAAACGGGATGTAGAAGGTAAGTTGTTTATACGTATATCCGGAATGGAACCCCGATTTTTTGCGCGCAGTGAAAACGTATTCTCCCGGGCTCAGATTCGTATAAGAAATGGACATATCTCTGCCAAGGTGTGTCCAGTTCTCTTCTTTTGACCCGTTAGCTTCCAGTTTCACTTCTACCTGATTATTAGCCTGATTTCCGTAATGAGGGCTCGAAGTAAAAAATGTGATCCTCTTAAAATCCTGATCGAGGTTAAAGGTATCCCTTACCTGGAAACTCTGATCGTCAACTTCCAGTTCGTCTATATATAAGTGATCGTTGGGAAGAATGGGGGTGATTTTCCGGGAATTGAAACAAACCATGCCGGCCAGGGAAGGGATGTATATATCGCCATTGGGAAGCATGGCACTGTTTGGGAATCCTCCCCCGTTAAATTCATTGCTGGTAAACCCGGAACTTTTATCATAAAAATGATAATAAGGCATTACCGTTTTATCTTGGATATACTGTTCGATACTTTGCCTGGATACCTGAATAAGCCCTTTATTTGTCGTAATCCAGAGGAATCCGTTTTTGTCGTCGATTACGGTGTGCGATGTGGCAAGAGCCTTGTTATGATCTAACGGAAAGGAAATTATTTCGTTATTGCGATATAAAAAATAACCTTTATTGTATGTGGTAATCCAAATGTCACTGCCGATAGTTTGTATTTCCCGGATATTTGCAATTCCGGCAGCTTCGATCTTTTCAGTTTTTGCCTGTTCCTTTTCGGGATGATACCGGTACAGACCCATTTCGGTCCCAAGGAAAAGGGTAGAGTCTTCATGTTTCTCCAGACAGGTGATCTTGAAAGGAAATCTCGCTTTTTTCAATGGTTCCGGAGAGCCGGAAAGCACGTCCAGGCAAAAGAGGTCACTGTGTAGAGTGGATTCCGAAGAGGTACTTATCCAGAGTTTTTGATCCTTATCCAGGCAAAGCGAGGTGATCCGTCTGTCAAAAGGCCATTGATCGCAGGTGCGATATTGATCCTCTTTTTTAAACCGGTACAGCACCGGCCCTCTTTTCATCCATAAGTTCTTATTCCTGTCCGTACAGATAAAATATTTATTGGCTCGGGTTATCTGTTTGTTATACCCGGTGACCCGTCCATTCCGGATCAATGCCCCGGAACCGGCCAGAATAACGGAATCATTGAATCTGGTTACGGCGTATTCAACATCGTCAATGTCTCCGTAACCGGTAGAAATGTTCCGGAAATAACGTTTTTTAACGATGCACAACCCCCGGGCCAGGCTACCTAGGTATAAAATATCATTCTGTGCATCGAAATATATGGATTTTATAGTTTCTTTTTGCAGGTTAAAACCGGATAATATATGCTTTGTAACCAGGGTATCCGATATCTTTTCGACGTAAAATAAATTGTGTGTGTCCTGGCTATAGAGAAAAACCTGGTTTGATATATCATTGGTGTAAACAAGTGGTTTTTCCCCTGTCTCCGGTTTATGAGGTAAGGTGTGGCAATGTCCTTCTGCACACCGTACAAGCTTATTCCCGCCGGTAAGGATATATAACTGATCGTTATACATAAAAGCCTGGTTCGGATGTTTCAGTGGATGGCAGTATGTATACTGTATATTTTGCCGGCTGCTGTATTCGGATATCTTATTATTATCTATACGATAATATTTATTCCCGTTTTGTTGCAGAATAGTGCTTTTCCCTTGATCCATGAAGTGATTGCTGTCGGGTATATTTCCGAACCGGAACCGGTTCATGGCAATATAGCTTTTGGCGCGGTTATATAAAGAATCGGAGGGAGTAATGTGCTGAACAATACGGTTATGGATCAGAAATGTCTGGTTATGTGTGTTGGAAATGAATACACTATCCGAAAGCGAAGGACCATAGAAAAAAAGCATACGGTTCGATGTGATACCAGGTACATTGACGTCATTGAAGGTTTTGAAATGAGACCCGTCAAACCGGGATAGCCCGTTTTCCGTGGAAAGCCATAAATAACCATGGACATCAAAAAAAATATCCTTGATACTGTTCTGGGGAAGTCCTTCATTGTCTGTGTACCATGTGAAAATATAATCCTGGTACTGAAACGATTTAGCAGTAGCGATTGAAAAAAGGACAAAAGGTAACACTACCAGCAATCTGGTAAAATATTTTTCCATAAGGGGTCTCTGGAATACTTAATACTATTAAAAATCACTTTCAATGAGATAAAATTAGTCATTTTTAAAATGGAGATGTCTGCGCGACACTTAAATAAGCCGTCGAAAAGCCTATAAACGGAATGAAATCTTACATGCATGGACTTAGAAAAATCTTTTTTATAACCTATTTACACTTTTGATTATCAGTTTTTTAATGTCTCGTTATATCCATTTTAATAATTTCTGTTTTGTAAGTTAAATCTGTAGTTTTAATTCTACAAGGGAAGCTATATATAACTATAACCCCAACAAATTTAATATGGTAAAATTGCTATGAAAGTTCTTTCCTTCGTATTTCCCTACCTCATCCAAAAGGATTTTTCCTTATAAATTCCGGATGCTATAAACGGTGAATCAGGAAGAAAGACAACATACCGGTAAGGTATTGTGTAAAGCCCATATGCCCCAAATGGACGAACCTGTGCAATTAATCAACTTAAAATGTAAAGTTATGGCAGTAAAATTACCTCTTCTTAAAACGGAATTTAAACGCTTCGATATTTTCCCGGTTTCAGGTGCCAAATCTCACCTTGTCTGCTAAAAGAGAAAACACCCGGGAAGATCATTATTCATTTCCGAAGTTCCAATGAAAATCGTATCCGGATTTGCACTTTCCAAAGAGTAAATCCCGGTTTGTAAGATATTTAATTTGGTTAATAAATAATAAAAATATCATGTATTGATGAGTTCTGTCATATCCGATATGAAAAAGAGGAAACTGTTTTCCTCCCTGGTTCTTTTAATGGCGTTTAGTGATGTCCCCTTTCCTGTGTCCCTGGAAACAACCGGCATCCTAATATTCTAATCGTAAACTGTGAAAAGCATGTATAAAAACATTACCAACTATATGGCTGTTCGGTTATTCCATATGGCGAAAACGAAATGTTTCTTCGCGCGAATCTTTCTTATTCCAATGCTGTTACTGACCGTTTTTGGAGTTAAAACAGCCCAAGCGCAGACAACTATTACATTTGACACGGAGTATTGGCTAGCGTTGCCTACTACTGATGTCAGATATCGGGCAGGATCAGCGTTTCGAATCTCCACCTTTGATCAAGCAGCTACCGTAACGGTTAGTGCGCCACTCATTGCCGGCTTCTTACCCAAAACTGTAACAGTAGGACCAAATAGTACGGGAAGTATTCTGCTGACGGATGATGAGGTTGCTCAACTGACAAACGATGGTGGAAATACCGTTTCGCCAACAGGCATCCGCATAGAGACGAATGAACGGATCTCGATATATTATGAACCGGGAGCCCAGTCGGCAAGTCCCGATTTAGTGCCATTAAAAGGAAGCCAGGCACTTGGTACGGAGTTTCTGGTACCTATGCAACAAGAAACACCCTTGCAGGGAAAACAAGGCTTTTTGGTGTTGGCGACAGAAGATAATACTACAGTTACTATTACTCCTAAAATAGCTGTGACCGGACACGAGGCGGGAGTACCTTTTACTGTAACGCTCCAACGGGGAGAAATCTATTTTGCAGAGATGCCGGGGAACGATCCGGGCACTTCAGGCAGTATAGTAAATGCAGATAAATTAGTCGCGGTTACGATTTTTTCGGAATTGACACGTTACGGTGTAGCAGCCGATCTTTGTGCCGAGCAAATTGTGCCTATAAAGAATCTCGGTACAGAATACTTGATTGTGCGCGGATACCGCACGACTAGCGACGTTGTTTATTTCACGGCCGTAGAAGATGGCACACAACTTACGATCAATGGAGCCGTAGCGGCTACCTTAAACGCTGCTGAAACTTATACTTTACGAACCAATGCCGCCGACACATTTCACGTACAGAGCAGTAAAAAAGTAACGGCACTGCAACTTTCTGGTGTTTTCGACGAACAGGGGATAAGTCTTTTACCTGCACAGCTAGGATGTAACGGTTCTAATGTTGTAAAAGTAGTAAGAGTAAATCCTACTGAGTTTTTTGTGAACATTGTGTCTCCGACAAACACTGGATTTACGGTAAACGGGAATGCGACCTTACTAGCTTCTTCTGCATTTCAACAAATACCGGGAACCAGCTGGTATTATGCGCGTGTAGAAGTACCGAATACATTAGTTGCTGCCGGTGATGTGGTTGACGTGTCAAACAGTTCTCCTGATGTCAGATTTCATATGGGAGCATTTCATAGCAACGGCGGTGGCGCACGATTCGGATATTTTTCCAGCTACGTAGGCACGGTACTTAACTTTGCCGAAGCGGAAAAAGAAGTTTGTGTTGGGCAATCGGTCAGCTTTACACCACAAATTGTTTCTTCAGACCCGATTACAGCTTACACCTGGCTCGATTCGAATGACTCTATAGTTTCAAATGAAGAAGTCCTTACTTTAGAGAATGTTACTGAAGCGGACAGTGGTACTTACACACTTCGGATTGGCGGCGGGGATTGTACCGTGGAAGAAAGTGTGCAGCTGACGGTTCACGAAACAACGGGGAACCTTCCGGTAATCGGCTTCCAGGATCCACTCGCTACCTGTATTCCGAATGCTGTGTTGGAAGTAACCAATCCTGATCCGGATTGGGTAAGCTATCAATGGTATATGGATGGTGTATTAATTCCGGAGGCTAATGACACAAGCTATCAACCTACTGCTGGTCAGGTGGGGGAATTTACCGTTAATGCTGTTTTGGCAAGTGGTTGTTCTACCCCCCTTTCAGCCGGCACTACCCTGGCAAGTAATTGTCCTGTACCGTTTGAATGCGACGGGTCAGCCTATTTGATAAGTTCACCGAGCGGTACCGTTCCGTCCTCACTGTATGTTGTGGAAGCAAACAATCCCACCATTGTCCACGCGACGATTATACCTACTATTGATGATCGTTACAACGGTATTGGCTATAATTTCGAAGATAATTTAATATACGGTTTTGCACAGGGAGATCCGCCTTCGCTTAATCTGGCTGACGTAGTGCGGATCGATGCCGAAGGTACGGTGACCCGGCTTGGCGTACCGCAACCCACACCGGGACAGGTACCCGGATTGCCGACATGGACCGCTAACGCCAATGTCAATGCCAATGGCGGACGGGTTAATCATGCAGCTGGAGTAGTAGGACTCGATCACAAACTCTATACACTTGTACTTACCAATAACAATACCGCCTTTTTGGCAACGGTTGATCTGATAACCATGACGTACACGACCGTAAGGCTAAGCCTGGATATTGGGAACATGGTTGATCTGGCGTTTTCACCATATAACGGTTTTTTATATGGGCTTTCAGGTGGACGGCTCATCCGTATTAATCCCAATAATGGAAACCAGGCTATTATCAATCCCAGTTCCGGAACTATTCCTGCTAATCTTGCTGCGGGAGGCGCCTGGAACGATGTACAGGGAAGGATCTATTTTTATGCCAACGGTACCACACCAAATAGACTCTACCGGTATAACCCGGCGAATAATGTTTTTGTTAACGTCAGTGCCGTGGATCCTTATCCCACTTTCGACGCTACGGCCTGTTTCCCCACACGTCTGGAAAAACAGGTGATTATGCCTGCCGAAGGATTAGTACCGGGGGATGAAGTGGAGTTTGAATTCAGTATCTACAACAGCCAGATGTTGCCGATGACGTATGATTTTGAAGATGTACTGGCTTCCCCGGATTTAACCTGGGTGGAAGGTTCCGTGGAACCGGCCGGACCGGGCGGAGGTACGGTGAGTTTCTCAGGACAGACATTGACCATCAGTGGAGTCACTGTACAACCGTCGGCCGCCACGGGGGAACCATTGACATTCCGGGTTTCCGTCAGAGTTGCGGATAACGCTTCATATGGTAGCTGCTATTCCAACCAGGCGACCATCACACAAGGAGGCACTACGGTGGTTAGTGATGATCCCACGACACCCGAACATAACGACCCCACCTTGTTTTGCCTGAACGAATGTGAACTTCCGGCACCGGCCAGTGGTGGCAATATCCAGGAATGCGCAATAGATCCTGTTCAGAAGATAACTGCAACGGCTACCGTACCGGATGGTGTTCAGTTGATCTGGTATGATGCTCCTGCGGGAGGAAATGTGGTAACAGACCCGAGTTTGGAAACCGTTGGTACCGTTACCTACTATGCAGCAGCAGATGACGGTACGTGTATCAGCCAGAACAGGACACCGGTGACACTGAATATTCTGCCTACGCCACTACTAGATGAGATTGAGGATGTGGAAGAATGTGTGTCCTATGAACTCCCCGAGATCACGGGAAGTAATCTTACCGGAAATGAAGCCTACTATACGGAACCAAACGGAGGGGGGACAAAATACCTTCCGGGGGATGTTATCGAAGATATTGGCATCACGACACTTTATGTATATGATGAGCTGGAAGCGGTGAATAACTGCGAAGGGAATTTGACGGTCTCCTCCAATACAGCTTATGTCATTGACAATTTATTCGAAGATGGTACCCATCACCAATACCCAGGGGCAACCAATCCCGGTTTCTGGCAGGGTACCGCAAACCAGCAGATACTTTACAATAGCCCGGGGGCGCCTGTTGGTGACCAGATTTACCTGGGGGTTGTCGGCGATGTGTCGATTGACGATACAACGGCCTGTTTCGGGACCGAGGTTAGTATAAACGCACAGGTTGCCATTACCAATCAAGGACCAGGGAACGGCGCAGGATATTCCGGGAGACTGGCAATTATCAATAAAAGCACCGATCAAATACTGTATCAGACCCAGTTGACCGCTAATTTCCCTGCCGGTGCGACTATGACACCAACTGTAACAGGAGTGGTTCCCGCAGCAGATGTGCTCGCAGGTAACATTGCTATTATAGTTGCCGTAGAAACCTTCCAGGGGACTTATAAGAATTGGCAGTTGTCCGGTTTCAGTGCAGGATACCAGTTCCAGCCGGAAAGCACACGGGCCTGTTCCGATGAGCAAAGTTTTGAACTGATGATCAACGATCTGCCCGAACTGGTGATCACCGATCCCGAACCGGAGTGTTTACCCGGAACAGTAGACCTTACAGATGCTGCGGTAACTGCCGGAAGCACAGCTGGTTTGATATACAGCTATTTCGAGGATGCGGAGGGCACGATGGCATTGAGTGGTCCGGAATCCGTTTCGGTAACGGGTACATATTACATTCGCGGAGAAGACCCGGCTACGGGTTGTAGTACCATCATGCCGGTGGAAGCCATTTTGATCGATGCCCCGGAAGTGAGTATCGGGCAACCGGTTTGTATAGACGGTGAGGGAAGCATTGAAGTAACCTATCCGCTGGGTGCCGAATTCGAATACTCAATCGATGGATCGGATTACCAATCTGCCGCAGTCTTCGAATCCGTAGCACCGGGCACGTATATGGTAACAGTAAGAAATACCATAACCGGCTGTATAAGCCTGGAAACGGAGGCGGTGGTTGATGATGCACCTGGTGCTCCGATACCAACGGTCACACAACCGGATTGTGAATCACCTACCGGTACTATTCATATACCGAGATATGAGAATGCACTGTATTCTATAGACGGAGGAGTAAATTTCTCGGGACTCAACACTTTCAGTGAGTTGGAGCCGGGCGATTATGTGGTGGTAATCAGGGATGCGGGATGCGACAGTGACCCGGTGACCGTCACCATCGAAGAAGCACCTCTTGTCCCGGCGGCACCGATAAGTGGGGGAGACCAGGTCGTTTGTGCGGAAAACCCGGTACAGACCCTGACAGCCACAGCGTCTGTGGAAGCAGGAGAAACAATTGTATGGTACGATGCACCCGTTGGTGGAAATCTGGTGGCCGATCCGTCACTGAACACCATCGGTGTGGTGACGTACTATGCCGAAGCGAATAACAGTACCTGCCCTAGCCTGAACCGGACGGCTGTGACCCTTATGATCCAGCAGGCACCACACCTCGATCCGATGGAAGACCAGGAGGCGTGTGAAGAATATATCCTGCCTGAAATTGAAGGACTTGATCTTTCCGGCAATGAAGCTTATTTTACCGAACCCAATGGTGGAGGTACGCGGCTGGAACCGGGCGATACTATCAATACGATCGGAACAACCACGCTATATGTTTATGATGAAATAGAAGGAGAATTTAATTGTTCCGGGGTCCTTTCCGCAGTGAGCAGTACCAAAGTGACACAATCCGGTCTGGAGGCAATGTGGGGTGGACCGACCGTTTATTTGACGGACGATTATGATTCGGCGGTCTGGAACAGCAACTCAACGACGATAAGCTATGATACCAGTGACCCTATAATAAACAACCAAACCTATAAGACTATAGCCGCAGATGTTGTATTTGCGGGTGAACCCGGCTGTTTCGGTTCCTCGATACGGGTCAATCCGAGGGTACGTATTACCAATACCGGTCCGGATACGGGGAGAGCATATTCAGGCGAAGTCGCTATGGTCAATAACGCCACCAATGAGATCATAGCAAGGTCACAGCAGTTGCTGTGGACCCCGGTGAACGATCCGGTTGATATTGATTTCACTACTGCAGTGTCAATAGAAGACCTGACAGGAGGAAATATCAGCGTGGTGATTATCGTGGAAACCTACCATGGAGACGATTTTATCAAGGACTGGACGATCGAGAATTTTTCAGTCGATTACCAGTATCTCCCGGAATTTACCCCGACTTGCCCGGATGAACAAAGTTTTGAGCTGACGATTTACGAAACACCTGTGGCAAACGCAGGAGAAGAACAAACCCAGTATAACAGCAATATATTTACACTGGATGCCATAGTCCCTGCTGCAGGAACAGGTGAATGGAGTGTTGTCGACGGCACATTGGCCGAGGCAATTTCAGATATAAACGATTCGGGCGCAACCGTTGCGCTCGATCCGAATACTTCGGTGACATTGCGCTGGACGGTAACCAATGGCACATGTAGTGCTTTTGATGATGTGGTATTGAATTACGTTTCTCAGGCAGATATTGTAACTGTAAAAGTAACAAGTGATGCCGGGCAGACAGAATATGTACCGGGTGAGACCGTGGAATATACCATAACCGTTACTAACAATGGCCCGAGCGATGCAGAACAGGTAAATATTGTAGATGTAGATCCTGCCGGGGCCGAAATTGCCGGTTGGACAGCGGAAGTCGTAGCCGGTACCGTAACCTTACCGAATACATCGGGAACGGGTAGTATTGATGAAATTATTGATTTACTGCCTGCCGGCGCCGAAGTGAGGTATAACATTACTGTTCAAACATTCCCCCATAGCGTGGAAGAATTAGTCAATGCAGTGCAGGTAACCAGCCCGACAGAAGACCCCGATCCGGATTGTCCGGATTGTGAAACCCCACCATTGGAACCTAACCCACAGGCTGATATCGTTACGGTAAAAGTGACAAGCAATGCCGGACAAACGGAATTTGTCCCCGGTGAGTCTGTAGAATACACCATCACCGTGACCAACAACGGTCCGAGTGATGCACAGCAGGTGAATGTCGTGGACACAGCCCCTGCCGGTACGATGATAACCAATTGGACTGCCGAGGTAACAACCGGCACAGTGACCTTGCCGAATACCAACGGAACCGACGATATCAATGAAACGATAAGTACATTTCCGAACGGTGCAACTGTGACCTACACAGTTACGGTACAGATCCCACCGGACTTTACGGATGACCTGGTGAATGCGGTGCAGGTAACCAGCCCGACGGAAGACCCTGACCCGGATTGCCCGGATTGTGAAACCCCACCATTGGAACCTAACCCACAGGCTGATATCGTTACGGTAAAAGTGACAAGCAATGCCGGACAAACAGAATTTGTCCCTGGTGAGTCCGTGGAATACACGATCACTGTGACTAACAATGGTCCGAGCGATGCCGAGCAGGTGAATGTTGTGGACACAGCTCCCGCCGGCACGACGATAACCAACTGGACTGCCGAGGTAACAACCGGTACAGTAACCTTGCCGAATACCAGCGGAACCGACGATATCAATGAAACGATCTCCAT
>NZ_JBRKIS010000027.1:0-41341 GCF_052983315.1 Sinomicrobium endophyticum | reverse complement strand
GTCAGATTGGCGGTCAGTTCCAGCGTTTCGTAATTGGTGCCGGTAAGCGTAGCGGTTACTTCCTGTGTACCAACATCCGTTCGGCTGTTGTTGACATAACTTACCGATGTGCCTTCCGGGAGGGTTCCTTCCAAAGACAGTGACCGGGCAGTGCCGTTGTACACGAAACTACCGTCGTTAAAGGTAATACCTGTTATAACGGCCGGGGTGATCGTCAGATTGGCGGTCAGTTCCAGCGTTTCGTAATTGGTGCCGGTAAGCGTAGCGGTTACTTCTTGTGTACCAACGTCTGTACGACTGTTGTTGCCATAACTTACCGATGTGCCTTCCGGGAGGGTTCCTTCCAAAGACAGTGACCGGGCGGTGCCGTCGTATACGAAACTACCGTCGTTAAAGGTAATACCTGTTATAACGGCCGGGGTGATGGTCAGATTGGCACCTTCAAAAGTCAGCTCATAGTTCAGATTCAGGGCCAGTGTGCCCTGTTCTATAGCATAAACGCCGATGTCCTCACCCGGCACACGTTCCAATGTCCCGCTAAAATTGTCACCCGAAACTAACTCCGGACTATAGGTGTATGTCCATTCAGGGTCATCCTCCCCGTAGACCTTAGTCTGGTCCCCGGCGGTTATTGTAATGGCTTTGGGATGAATAATAAGGGACCGGGCTACGGTTGTGGCCGCATTATACATATCATTACCTGCCTGGCTTGCGGTTATTTCTACTGTTCCCACCTGGTGTACAGTTAGTATATCACCCGAAACGGATGCCACCGAAGGGTCGCTGCTCGTATAACTGACTGTTAAGCCGGAAGAGGCTGTAGCGGTTAAGGCGAAAGGTGCGTCGCCATAGGTCTGATCGGTTAAAGCATCAAAGCTAATGGCCTGGTTGCCCTTTGGCAGGGCATTTACACCGGCAGTCTCTTCGCTTTCATTTCCGGCATTATCCACCGCCGATATCCGGTAATAATACCTCGTACCGTTAGTCAGTCCGCCATGTGTATAGGTGGTTAGCGGAGTATTGACTGTTTCGAGTAAGGTAGTCGGATCGGCTGTTGTGCCGCCATAGATTTTATAATGCGCCAGGTCGCTCTCCGGGTTGGCTGTCCAGTTCAGTATTACTTCACTATCTCCGGGTACGGCTTCCAGTCCTTCCGGAACTACAGGAGCTGTTGTATCGTAATCATAACGGAAAACATTGGATGCCGTATTGCCGTTTCCTGCAATGTTTACCGCTACATCGGCCGGCACCTGGAGGCTTACCTCCCCGTCAACCGTGGGTGTAACCAGTGCGGTATACACTGTATTATCTGCTGTCTGTAAGTTGCTCAACATGGCATTACCTGCGCTGATATCCGCAACGATAAAACCGGTAACTGCCTCACTGAACGTTATTGTCAATGTAAAAGGAGTGTTTGTACCGGGTGTTCCCGAAAGGATAACGGAAGGTACCGTACTGTATACAAATATATTGTTGGTTGGCGCTATATTGTTCAGGGTGGGTTCCGCATTATTTCCGGCGGCATCGTTTATACTACCACCGTTTAATACCAGTGTGCTCCCCAGGGCGATACCATCAAGATCCTTGTCATCGGGCTGTACGGTATAGGTAAACGTCAGGGCCTGGGTACCGCTACCCGAAACATAGGCTGCCTGATGGATTACGGCACCTATGGTAAGTTCCAGATAAGGGATACCGCTACCGGTATTCACGATTACATTTTCGTTTAAATTCAACGTAAATGTTAATACATCGTTGTGTTGATAATAACCATTGGCGGGTACATGAACGGATGTTACTGCCGGGGCCACTCCGTCAATCGCAATATCGTGTTGCCCGGCTATGGAGTTGGCGCCGCCAACAGCGGGTAGTGTCAGTACCGCATCATCACCGGAAGCATTCTGTATGGTAGCGCCATTCAACGCCAGCGCTGCTGTGGATGTGTAATCCAGGTCGGGGCTTATATCTCCTGCCTGAACGGTATAATGGAATGTCAGTGTATTGGAACCGGAACCGGAAACGTATATGGCCTGCCGGTCTACACTTCCGGTTTCCAGCAGCAAGCCCGGTGTACCCCCGGCGGTATGGACAGTGACGGCCTGGTCGAACGCCACCGTTACTGTGATCACATCGCCGATTTTATATGTCCCATCCGGGTTGTTGGCCTGCACCCCGGAAATTACCGGGTTTACGGAGTTTACGGTAATGGCAATAATATCGTCGTCTTCCTGCGCACCGCCGGACCCGGTCAATCCCAGGTCATTGGTTATGATCTGCAGGCTGGCCGCCCCGCTAAAGCCTCCGGAGGGCATGAAGAACATTCCGTCGAAGGCTGAATTGATAGCAGCTATAGTACCCTCGAAGATCGTAGTAGCGCTGGCGGTGTCACTACCCTCGATAAATGACAGCCCGGTGCTCCCGGACAAGGTGATAAGGCCATTGACCGCCACCAATGTTACTCTTATCGTGCCGTTGCCGGCGTCGGCATCTGCAACGGATATGGCATTACCGTTACCGGTGCTGAATATCAGTGCATGGTCCTGATCGACCGTTTGACTGCCCGGCACGGTATTTACCGGTGCATCGTTTACGGCTGTTACCATCAGCGTAACTGTTGTAATATCTTGTTTGGCCCCGCCCAACCCGGTGTTACCGCCGTCATTAATAACCACGGTGAGGGTTACATTTGCTGTGGCATCGGGTGCCGTAGTGAAACTGACCCCTCCCGAGGCGATGAACGTATTGAGGTCTGCAATAGACCCCAAAAGTATCATGCCTCCTGTTCCGGATCCGGTAACGGTTACGCCTCCGCCGGATGTAGCGGAAAACGTACCGCTGTCTACGGAAAGTGTGGCCGTGACATCGGCATTGCCTGCATCTACGTCACTGAAGCTGATACCGGTGAGCGCTGTGGGTGTATCTTCATTGACCGCAATGGTTGATGGCGCCACTACAACGGGTGCATCGTTTACGGCAGTGATATCTATATTGACCGTGCCGAGAAAAACATTATTCCCTCCTCCTGCTCCGGTGTTTCCGTTATCATTAATGGATATTTGCACTACGGCAGCGTCATTACCATTGCTATCCGGATCGGGTATAAAATACATGTTACTGGGAATACTGATATAATGGTTTAAGTCTGTTAAATTACCGGTAAGTGTCAGGTGACCGGTAAGATGGCCGGTAAGTGTAATTCCGGTTCCTGAGGCTACATCGAATTTTCCTCCTGTTGCATCCAGGGTTAATGTAAGGGCTCCTGATCCGGCATCGACATCGCTTATTGTGGCAGAAGAAATATCGAATTCGTCTTCTGTAGCATCTTCCAGTACAGAGACATTTGTGGGCAATCCGGATATGGTAGGATCATTGTTGACTGCCAGCACCTCGGCAACTTTTGTCGCCGGGCTGCTGTTGGCTGTTCCGTCATTTATCACAAAACTTACTGTTCGGTTTGCGGTATCCGGATTTGACGAAGTGTTATTATAGGTAACGGCACGCAGTGCGGACTGCCATTGCGCCAGCGTAGCTGTGGCTCCGGCAGACGTGAGTGTCAACACGCCCGAAGCTGTGTTATAGCCGGCAGAAATATTGCCCATGCCAGAACCGGTATTGCTGAAGCTAAGGATATCTTCTCCCGAACTAAGGTTAGCTGTTATACTTACGGTTGCACCAGCTAATGTGGCGTGATCTGCATCCGAGAGTGTTAATCCACCGTCTATAACTACAGGATCATCACCTTCCTGAAAAACTGTCGTACCCCCGGAAGTGGTAATCACCGGCGGAAAGTTGGGCGCCGTGTCTTCTACAGCACCGCTTAATTCGCCATGTACAGCATCCAATGGATCGCAATTATAGCCATCCTGGTTTGTCCAGTTGCCAATGGCTATATTGGGCGGATTGGGATGGGTGGCAACGGTACTGGAATATAACAGTTCGTTATTCGGTCCATCGTCTCCGTCTACGGCATTGAAATAGATCTCCCACCTGTCTGATGCTGCATTCCATTTGATAATAATAAGTTCTCCGAAATCTCCCTGATTAGGGTCGCTTTTATATATCGTCCGGTTAATACCATCGTCCGTGATATTTCCACTGGCATTCAGGGTATATTCGGAACTAAAGCCCGCATTCAGGCATCCGTGATAGGTAATATTCTGACCAAACACCTGTGAAAACGAGCTTAAGCCGAATAAGAAAGAATACAGTAAAAATTTTTTCATAAGTGATCTGTTAGCGTCTGACGGAACCTGTATTAATTGTGGGGTGGATAAATCCCGTACAGGGCAATGATATAATTCAATCCCAGATAGGGCTGCATATTGTTTACCGGCTGTCCTCCTCCTGTGGCACCTGTCATTTGCGGGTTCATGGCCGTGTTGGCATTCTCGGTATATTCCTTGTCGGTAGCACCGGTATTGGCAGGATAGTTGTTGGTAGGGTCTCCGGATGTCCCGGGCTGATTACTCGCCATAACAGAGTGGTTATGACGTGGTATATTGGTTATTAACAGGGTATTGTTATTTGTGCCTCCTGCTTCACCAAGCCGTATATCTTTCACACCCGGCCCCTGGCTCGCGCCTGCATGCACAGGCACTCTGCCTCTCAGGTCCGGTAAGGCAAAGGTGGTCCGCCCGTCGCCTCCGTAGGTAGTTCCCAGTATGCTGAACAGGGCCTGATTTTGTGCAATAGCAAGTAATTGTCCGTTGCAGAAAGCCCAGTCTTTGGGTGCAAAGTTTCCTGCGAATAATTTAATTGTACCGATAAATTCGTCCATTGTGATTTGTTTTTAAAGTTTATTATTGGTTTTCTGTATGTTGTTTTTGTAGTGGCGTTTTTTCCCTTGTTGTTTACGTTCCCGGATTTGACAAATTATCCCGGATCAGGATAGGTACGGGGCGTAACAAACCACGGTAATGAAAGATAACCTGCTAAAAAAACAGTACTTATAATCGTAAGGACCAATGGTGTTACAGACACAAGGGTATACTCCCCCCTTAGGGAGGTTAATACGTGTTTTTCGGATTATGAAATTTAACAGGTTTGTACCCAATGTTCTGTTTTGTGTAAACTGCTGACGAAGATGGGGTATCAGAGTACTTAAAAAAGTAAAGGTGTTTCATGTTGTTGGTTGGATTTTATATATCAAAGAAAAATAAATTGGGTGTGAACTGCCATATAATGGTGTGAAAAATTACAAAAAAATTAGACAATAAGTCTCAAAAACAGGTGTTTTTTTTAAGAATAGGTATTTATACGTAAGATTTTTGGCGATATTCTGACAAATTGCGATATTGAGGAGAGGTTGCAGGTTATAGGTTGCACTACGCCTGTAATAACAGAAAATTATAACCGGAACCTGTAACTTGTAACCTGCAACCAATTCTTCCTACCTGTCCAGCCATTGTTTGAACTCTGCCACCTTATTTTTACTTATCACTACAGCTTCACCTGTATCCGGCTCTACAGTAAGCCGTAATTGGTTTTTTCCATACACCCATATGTTTTTTATCGCCTGTACATTAATAAGAAACTGCCTGTTGGCACGATAAAAACTATCCGGCCCTACTTGTTTTATCAATTCGTCCAGGCTGTTATTGCTCTGAAATTTCTGTCCGAAAAAAGTATGTATATAGGTCATACCGTTTACCAGGTTAAAGAAAGCGATCTCTTCTACTTGTATGGCCACCATTTCGTCCTTATGGTACGTCACTATCCGCTTCCGGGATGCCGTTTCTTCTTCTATCAATGCAGTAACGGACTGTTCTTTTGATTTTTCTCTCGAAGCCCTGAGACTTTCATTGAAGGCGGTCAGTTGGTTCACCTTTTCGGTAAGTTCTTTTTTTTCCGCCTCCGTGGCTTTCTCATATTTTCTGTATATCCACCGCACTATCCCGAAACAACACAAAATAACAGCAAGCGCCCCCAGGAAAGCTCCCAGCATGAAGCGGTTATACAAACCGGACAACTGGGTTTGCAAAACAGAAATATTCGCGTGAAATGCCACCATCCAGTCCGTTCCGCCTACCGGATATATACTGACGATCTCCGAAGAACGGGCAGGGTCGGAAAACGATCGTATGCCCTCATACTGTTCTCCCGATCGCAATACTTCACTGAAGGCAATTTCCTTTTCACTTTCAGATAGATAGAAACGGGAATTGTTTTCGCCTATCTTTTGTCCCACCAAAGCAGGATCGGGGTGGCACAATTCTATGCCTTGCGTATTGTACATACAGATAAACTCACTCCTGATATCGGTATTCAGAATACTTTGTTGCAGATTACGTATTACCTGTTCTTCCGGTAATCCCGCCCGCAATTGCTGTTCCAGGAGCACCGCTATTTCCCTGGTTTCCCTTTGCCCGGATTGCAGCTGAGTGTCCCACAGGCTTCTCTCCGCCGATCGATAAAAATATTGTAGCGAAACAAAGCCCGCCAGCAGGACGACAACACTTATTCCCAAAAAAATGAAAACATATAAACGCGTTTTTTTCATTCAAACACCGGTATTTGTTATTCAGGTAAACGTATCCGGATTACCTGCAGAAACGAAAATTATACAAATTTACCCAAAACTCCACGCTGCTGAAAAGATTAAATTCTTCCCGATACATCGCTCCACAGCTATGGAAAACGGTTAAAACTTCTTCTTTTCCTAAATAAATACCATGCAAGGGAAAAAAGTACACTAATAATAGCCATTTGTGTATTTTTTGAGGCGCTCTGCGAACATACCTTTGTTTCATCAAATTAAAAGAATGTTTAACTATTAATGAAACAAACTATGAAACGTAAAGCACAAGCCGTATGGAACGGTAGCATCAAAGAAGGAAAAGGACATCTCACCACCGGCAGTACTGTCCTGGACAAAACCCAGTATTCATTTAACAGCCGTTTTGCCGAAGGTAAAGGTACCAATCCCGAAGAACTTCTCGCCGCTGCCCATGCAGGATGTTTCACCATGAAACTGAGCCTGGATCTCACTGAAGCAGGATATGAAGTGGAAGAACTGAGCACTTCTTCTACCGTAACCCTCGACAACGGAAAAATTACAAAATCCTTACTTCAACTTCAGGCCAAAGTTCCGGGTATTGGCAACGATACTTTTCAGGACATCGCCAGAAAAGCCGAAGAAACCTGCCCCGTAGGCCAGGCCTTTAATTTTGAGATTGAATTACAAGCGCAACTAATTTCTTAATCACTAAAAACAAAAATGATGAAAACGTTCATTAAGATCAAACAAAGCCTTATCTTACTTACTTTAACCTTAACAACAGCAGCCATGGCACAGGAAAAACGTCCTTATGAAGGACAAAAAGACCCCGAAATTTTCACTGAAGTACGTTCTTTTCTGGAAGCATTAAACTCGGGAGACGGAAAGCCCCTGGAGACCCTTAGTGCAGAAGATGCACGTCAGGTACTGGTCGGTGCACAAAAATCCGTATCTGTAGATTATTCCGGTATAGAAGAATCCGAGCGTGTAATCTCGCAAAACGGGTATAAAGTAAATATTCACATTACCAAACCCAAGGGAGTTAAGAAAGATGCACCGGTGTTTATTTTTGTCCACGGTGGCGGATGGGTGCTGGGAGACTATCCCACACACCGCCGGTTGGTTCGCGACCTGGTGGTAAACAGCGGCGCCGTTGCAGTCTTCCCGGACTATACGCCTTCTCCGGAAGCACAATATCCTACAGCTATTAACGAAATTTACGCTGCAACTCAATGGGTAGCTGAAAACGGAAAGGAAATAGGTGTGGATGGTCAAAATATGGCCGTAGCAGGAAACAGTGTTGGTGGAAATATGGCTGCCGTTACTGCCCTGATGGCAAAAAATAACAACGGGCCGAAAATCAAATTACAGGTACTCCTGTGGCCGGTGACCGATGCCAATTTTGAAACCGCGTCCTACAACCTCTATGCCGAAGGAAGGTTCCTTACAAAAAATATGATGAAATGGTTCTGGGACAATTACCTGCCCGACACCAAAAAACGCAAAGAGATCTACGCATCTCCTTTGCAGGCCGGTCTCAATGAACTGAAAGGATTACCTCCTGCACTGGTACAAACTGCCGAGAACGATGTACTGAGAGACGAAGGCGAGGCTTATGCCAGGAAACTCAATGAAGCCGGTGTTCCCGTAACCTTAACGAGATATAACGGACTTATACACGACTATGGCCTGCTTAACCCTATTGCCGATGTTCCTGCGGTACAGACTGCAATCCTTCAGGCTGCTGCCGTGATCAAAGCTACATTGCAATAGATTTATCATTCCCCTCCCCGCTCCGTGAAATCATAAAAGGCTGTTCCGAAAGAACGGTCTTTTATTTTTGGAAGTTCTCCCGGAGTCCGGTAAAAAACACTGTTTTGTTAAGGCTCCAATATTCGGCTTCGGGGACAATAATTCCCCTCTCATGGTTTTGTACGCTGCCCTGTGATCTTCCCTACATAATTTTGTTCTTCAAATAAACATAAGGAACTATGAAAAAATTCGGTTTTGTACTTCTCATTTTACTGGCATGCTTTACGGTCGCCCAGTTTTTCGGGCCTGATCCGGAAAATATTTCCGGGGAGAAAAGTCACTCCCGCTCCAAACTGCTGACCAATGTACCGGACCACGTAGAAAACATCTTGCGGAATTCCTGCTATGACTGCCACTCTTCCCAACCGGACCTCAGCTGGTTCGACCGGATCACCCCGGCTAATTACCTGGTAGCTTCTCATATACGGGAAGGACGGGAAGCCCTCGACTTTTCGAAATGGGACAGCCTGCCTACCCCACAACAGAACGCTAAGTTATATTATGCACTGAACAAGGTCCTTGCCGGTGAAATGCCGCTTCCCTCCTACACGCTGCTACATCGGGATGCCGAATTGACCACTGAAGATATACGTACGTTAAAAACCTACATAAATTCACTCACCCCCAGAAAATATGCCGAAAGGGAAACGAAAACAATGGAAAACAAACCCTCGGAAATGCTTCCTCCGGGGAAAAAAGATACGGGTATAGCCCCGTCACCGAATGGTATAAACTATGTTCCGGGGTACAGGGACTGGAAAGTAATCAGTACAACCGACCGTTTTGACAATGGCAGTATGCGCATCATTTACGCTAATGACATAGCTGTAGAAGCCATACGCTCCGGGCATACAAACCCCTGGCCGGATGGGAGCATTTTTGCCAAAACCGCCTGGAAACAACAACCGGTAAAAGATGGTGTTGTGCGCACCGGGGACTTCATCCAGGTGGAGTTTATGATCAAAGACTCCCGGAAATACAGGGATACGAAAGGCTGGGGCTGGGCTAGATGGCGTGGCGATAACCTGGCTCCTTATGGTGAGAACAAAAATTTCGCAGAGGAATGTATTACCTGCCACAGACCGGTAAAAAACAGCGACTACGTATTTACCACCCCGCTAAACCCGGCAATCTTTACAAAACCCAAATAAATTTTAGAATGATGAAAACATCAAAATTGATATTCCTGCTAAGCATAACCTGGCTGACCGGTTGCAGCTTCCCTCCTTCCAATATCAATACCGACGCCTCTGTAAGCACAGAAGACCGGCTACCGGAAAATCCGCTGGCGGAAAAAGCCATTACCTCATCCATCAACCCGGCTAAAGGTACCATGTCTACTTTATACGGTAACCAAACCGCATATGTTTACGCCGGGGCAAACAGGGATAAACAATACCGGAAAGGCAGCATCCTTTTCGAAGTCACCTGGAAACAGAAAGCGGACTCACTATGGTTCGGAGCCAATATTCCCCGGGAAATACTTTCCGTAGAACGGGTGCTTTTCCCCGAAAAAGGAAAGCCTGTCTACGAGTTGTATATTGGTAATCCCCTGAGAAAAAAGGCAGAACCGGTACAATCCGAAGAAAGGCTTGCATTTATACTTTCCGAAAACATGGCCCCGTCACCCTAGTACCGGTATCCGGAAAGCAAGGTAGCGTCGGGAGCATATTTCCGACCTGCTTATTGGTCTCAGTTTTAGGTTTAAAACCCTGCCTGCCTTCGGCAGGCCTGCAATTTATTGCAGAGACTTTAGGAGCTATCCTGTGGTTATTAGGTTACTGAGTGACTCAGTTATTGCGTGTTGACTAAATAACCCAGTAACCTGATAACTATGGTAATTTCCCCGCCGGACGGGCAGGATTACCGCTTCCTAGCCTCCGGACTTGTAGTCCAGGAATGGTTTATTTATATGCCTCGTCTATAAGTTCCTTATTTATAAAGGCGCCTGCCTTTGTCCCGCCCGCCACAGCCACGGAAACCGCCCGCATGGGAGTGGTGTTATCTCCTGCAGCAAAAACACCATCTATCGTAGTCTTTCCGAAGAAATCCACTTCAATATGGCCCTGTTCGGTTAACTGGCATCCCAACTGTTCCGGGGCTTTGCAATGCTGTTCGTAATCCGCATGGTGATATAAGGCATCCAGCACAAAATCAGTCCCGTCTGTAAAATCAACATGTTTTAACGTACCGTTGTCGTGTGTCAACCCGGAGATCTTCTTTTCCACGACCTCGACATCCAGTTTTTTCAACAGTTCTCTTTGTTCCTGTGTCAACCCGGCTTCACCATTGGTAAACAGGGTAAGATCATCCGTCCAGTGCCGGATCATTTTACTAAAATCAAACGCCTTTTCTCCATGAGCCAGTATTCCCGTTCTGGCATTCCGTACTTCATAACCGTGACAATAAGGGCAATGGATCACAGTAATGCCCCAGCACTCCTTAAACCCCGGAATGGGAGGCATAATATCGCGGACACCGGTGCTAAAAAGTATTTTTTTGGCACTGTGAAACTCCCCGTTGTCCAGTTTCACTATAAATCCGGTGTCCTCCTTTTCTACCTGTGTTACCAGCCCTTCCTGATAAGTAACCGTATCGTATTGCATAACCTGATCTTTCGCCTTTTTCGCGATAACAGCAGGAGGTATTCCGTCCAGGGTTATAAAATTATGTGAATAAGGTGTCTGCCTGTTACATGGTTTACCGCTGTCTATAATAAGAGTTTTACGCAGTGATCTCCCCAGGGCCATCGCTGCCGACAGACCGGCATAACTTCCCCCGATAACAATAACTTCAAACTGATTCCTGTTTTTCATATATTAATTTTTTGCGCAAATGATATTGGCGTTCATTCTCTTCTTCTTTATTACAAAGATAAACGTTTTTAATAAATGCAACTACATCGCATTTATTAAAAAGGGTTGGATAAGTACCCCCGGTTTGTATATTGAAAACATGATATATACGGCTATTATTCCGTTATTTAAACAACGAAAAAGGCAAAATGCATAAAGATATAAAAACTTAAATAACAGAACATTAACTAAGTGTTAATAACCTTTTCAAATCTTTTTCGTACTTTAAGAGAAACCAGCCTGATCTTGACTTAATTTAGTTCTCTCATAGAAAAAGATAAAGGAATTCTCCTTTGTTTTTCCAGGAATCTGATTTCAAACTTATTACTTAAATCTAAGAAATACTAAACACGAGTATTATGGGAATTTTTGACAGAAGAGTGAACTATAAACCGTTTGAATACCCCGATGTGTTAAAATTTACCGAGGCTATTAACAAGTCTTTCTGGGTACATAGTGAAGTAGATTTTACTGCGGACACGCAGGACTTTCATTCGTACCTGAACCAGGCGGAAAGAACCGCGATAAAAAACAGTTTGCTGGCTATTGCCCAGATAGAAGTTGCCGTGAAAACGTTTTGGGGAAATATCTATCTGCATTTCCCCAAACCCGAGTTCAACGGACTGGGAAGTACCTTTGCCGAATGTGAATTCCGGCATTCCGAAGCCTATTCCCGCTTGCTGGAAGTACTGGGGTATAACAACGAATTCCGGAACCTGCTGGAAGTCCCGGTGATCCGTGACCGCGTGGAATATCTTTCCGGGGCGTTGAAAAATGCCAATTCGCAGGACGATAAACAATATGTGGTATCCCTAATCCTGTTTTCTATCCTTATAGAAAATGTATCGCTCTTCAGCCAGTTTGCCATAATCCTCTCCTTTCCCCGTTTTAAGGGACTGATGAAAAACGTCAGCAATATTATTGCCTGGACATCTGTTGACGAGCAGATACATGCTAATGCAGGGATCTATATCGTAAACAAGATCCGGGAAGAATACCCGGATTTCTTTGATGAGGAAACCGTTTCGCATATCAGGGCTACCGTAAAACACTCCCTGGATATCGAAGGAAAAATACTCGACTGGATCTTTGAGGACGGTGAATTGGAAACCATCCGAAAGGAAGACCTGATCAACTTTATGAAATTCCGTATTGACGACAGTATGGAAAAGATAGGGTTGGGCAGAATATACAATATCACGGCTGCGGAATATGCTCCCATGCGCTGGTTCGAAGAAGAAGTTTTTGCCAACAGCCTGGACGACTTCTTTGCCAAGAGACCGGTAGATTATACCAAACACGACAAAAGCATTACTGCAGACGATTTATTTTAAACACTATAACGAATGTACGCATGATCACAAAAGAATTACCGCTGACCAGTGAGAACGATATTACGCTGAGAGAAAAGCTTTGGTGGAAAAACGAAGAAAGTGAACAAATACTCAACCGGGGATATTTACTGAAAGGAGAAACGGTTGAGGGCGCTATTGACCGGATCACTACCGCCGCGGCCAAAAGACTGTATAAACCGGAATTAAAAGAATCTTTCCAGGAAATGATAGAACGCGGCTGGATGAGCCTCAGCTCTCCCATATGGGCCAACATGGGTACGGAAAGAGGATTGCCTATTTCATGTTTTAACGTACATATACCCGACCATATAGAAGGAATAACCCATAAACTCGGCGAGGTTATCATGCAAACCAAGATCGGGGGAGGTACTTCCGGTTATTTCGGTTCGCTCCGTGCCCGGGGAAGTGCGGTTACCGACAACGGAAAAAGCAGTGGTGCCGTTAGCTTTATGAAACTGTTCGATACGGCAATGGATACGATTTCCCAGGGAGGTGTACGCCGCGGTGCCTTTGCCACTTACCTGGATATAGACCATCCGGATGTAGAAGAATTCCTGAAGATAAAGGATATAGGAAACCCCATCCAGAACCTGTTCTTCGGCGTTTGTGTGCCCGATTACTGGATGCAGGAAATGATAGACGGGGACATGGACAAGAGAAAAACCTGGGCCAAAGTACTGGAGAGCAGACAGCAAAAAGGTTTGCCATATATCTTTTTCAGCGATAACGTAAACCGTAACAAGCCACAGGTATACAAAGACCACGATATGCGGATCAACGCCAGCAACCTCTGCTCCGAGATCATGCTGCCTTCCTCCCAGGACGAATCTTTTATCTGCTGCCTGTCTTCCATGAACCTGGAACTGTATGACGAATGGAAGAATACCGAAGCGGTAAAACTCGCAATATTCTTCCTGGATGCCGTACTCCAGGAATTTATAGTAAAAACGGAAGGAAATTATTACCTGGCTTCGGCAAACCGTTTTGCAAAACGGCACAGGGCCCTTGGGCTCGGAGTACTCGGTTGGCATTCCTACCTGCAAAAGAGCATGATCCCGTTTGAAGGCATGGAAGCCAAAATGAAGACTACGGAGATCTTCAAGCATATCAGGGACAAAGCAGACAAGGCCACTGAAGAATTAGCAAGGATATACGGCGAACCGGAAGTACTCAAGGGATACGGACGGAGGAACACCACTACCCTGGCCATTGCGCCTACAACGTCTTCTTCCGCCATTCTCGGACAGACCTCTCCCGGAATAGAGCCTTTTAGCAGTAACTATTATAAAGCGGGACTTTCCAAAGGGAATTTCATCCGCAAAAACAAATACCTGAAAAAGCTGTTGCAGGAAAAAGGTCTCGATAACGAAGATACCTGGCGGAACATTATGCTCGACAGCGGAAGCGTTCAGAAACTGGAAGGTCTGGACGAAAGGGAAAAAGCCGTCTTTAAAACATTTAAGGAAATCAGCCAGCTGGAGATCATCCAACAGGCATCTATCCGGCAAAAATATGTAGACCAATCCCAGAGCCTGAACATAAATATTCCTTCTGCCGTGCCTATCAAGGAAGTTAACAATCTTCTTATCGAAGCATGGAAACTGGGGGTTAAAACACTTTATTACCAGAGAAGCCAGAGCGTTTCCAAAGAAATGGTAAACAACCTGGTGAATTGCAGTAGCTGCGAATCCTGATCGTTTTTCCTGATATCATTAAAACGCATCCGAATATTTGTAGAAAATGTTCGGATGCGTTTTTTTTGAAGTAAACTGTTCATCAATACTTTACATCCCGGTTATGAAAAAAGAAGAAAAAACTATTTCGAAAGCAACATTTTTTCTAACTTGCAACATGTTCAAACATATGAACTTTTAAATGAAGTATTTTCCAACATAATATTACTTTAAAATGACTATCTCCTGCCCTGTACCCTCACCCCAAGTATCTTCATTTAGAAAAATGATTCTTCCTTTTTTAATTCTGAACTCTTTATTGTTATTTGCGCAGCAAAATGTGGTATGGGAAATAGGGCAACCGGACAATTCCGCCCGGGGCTTTGCGCTGTACCCGGACCAGTACCGTAAGTTTGTGGAGAAGGATTTTGGCTTTGAAGACCGTTTTTTTGTCATTGGTCACCACAAACCGGAAGAAGACTGGCCGTTCGTGATCCCCGGACCGGAAAACTCCTGGGGAGGCACGAGTAACACCGCGGGGATACGTTCTCATGTACTGAATGCCGAATTTGAGTTACAAAAACCAAAAGCGGATACCAACTTTACTTTACATATAGACCTGCTGGACACAGATTCCCTACGAGCTCCCAGGCTGCGAATTATTATCAACGGTAATCCGCAATCATTTATCCTGAAAAAAGGAACGGGAATGGCTCTGACAAAAGGACAAACACCCCCTTCCTCCGAACAATCCCTGGATATCGATATTCCCGAAGATATACTGCGGGAAGGAAATAATGAAATATCCTTCTCCGTAACCGAAGGTGGCTGGATAGCTTTTGACCAGGTGAAACTCATTGCAACAAAACCCGTGGAATTACAAAAGCCGGGGTCCTTAATAATCAAAAGTGTAAAACCCGCCGCTTACGAACGTTTAAAAGACAGTAAGTCTTATCAGCCATTACTGGTCCGCCTCCTTCGCCTGGAAGGAGAACCGGAACTGGAGTTTAAACTGGATAGAAAACCTGTTTTTTCCAAGACGATCACCAAAGACACTTACGAACTCGAAATTCCTATGCCTTCGGTGAAAAATATGGTACAAAGCGATTACGAAATATGGTCAGGGAACCGGCTGTTACAAAAAGGGACTGTTAATCGTAGCCCACAGAAACAGGCCACTCCGGCCGATGCAGTCAATACACTTTTAGGTACGGGACACTCCCGTTGGATGATCGCTCCCGGCCCGTGGATGCCGTTTGGAATGGTAAAGCTAAGCCCGGATAATCAGAATTCCGGCTGGCAGGCAGGATATAACCCTACTTTCGAGTCCATCGGCACATTCAGCCATATCCACGAATGGACCATGGCAGGGCTGGGTACCTTCCCTACTACCGGCACATTACAGACCACCATCGGGGACGAAAGCAATCCGGAAAGCGGTTACCGCTCCAGGTTTGACCTTACCAGTGAGGAAGCCCCCCTCGGGTACTACAAAGTACATCTGACGGATACCGATATTACCACAGCCATAACGGCAACCACCAGGGGCAGTTTTCAGCAATATACCTATAACAACAGCCCGGAAGGCAGGATTATGATAGACCTTACCATTCCCGCCGAATACGGTTATGAAGTAGTCAAGGCCGAAATCAAAAAAGTGGATGATTTCAAACTGGAAGGATACAGCCACCAGGTCTCCCGTGATGTCTGGGCCGGCGGTGTAAACCAGGAATATATCGTTCATTTCGTTATGGAATTCGACCGGCCGATAGCCAATTACGGTTCCTGGATTAACAATGCTACAGCGAAGGACACGGACCTCAAAACGGAAAATCCGGAAAAAGCCGGGATGTATGTCGAATTCGATACCCGGACAAAGAAACAGGTACAGTTACGTACCGGTATCTCGTATGTAAGTATAGACAACGCAGCCCTGAACCTCCGTACCGAAATAACCACTCCTTTTGATTGGGATTTTAATGCTGTGGTAAATGCCAACCGGGCCGCATGGAACGAATTGCTGTCGCGAATACAAATTCAAAGTGATGACAAAAGGGAGTACGAAAGGTTTTATACCAATATGTACCGAAGCCTCGCCGGAAGGAATATTTACAGTGATGTGGACGGTCGCTGGCGAAATGCCGACGAGGAGATCATACGATTCGACGATCCCGCCCAACTTGCCCTGGGATGCGATGCTTTCTGGAATACCTTCTGGAACCTGAACCAGTTCTGGAACCTGGTTACCCCGGAATGGTCCTCGCAATGGGTAAAATCGCAACTGGCCATGTACGATAATAACGGCTGGCTAGCCAAAGGCCCCGCCGGGATGGAATATATTCCCGTAATGGTGGCAGAACACGAAATACCCCTGATCGTAGGCGCCTATCAAATGGGAATCCGTGATTTTGATTCGGACAAAGCGTTGGAAGCCATGCAAAAAATGCAAACCGCCATGCCTGCGGAGGTAGGTGGCGGATATGCCGGTAACCGGGACCTGAAAACCTATCTGGAACATCACTATGTGCCTTATGACCAGGGGCGTTTTTCCAATTCCCTGGAATACAGTTTTGATGACTGGACGGTAGGTCAGTTCGCCAAAGCCCTCGGAAAAAAGGATATATACCACGCATTTAACGAGCGTGGTACATGGTGGCAAAACGTCATTGATCCGGAAACCGGTTTTGCAAGGCTGAAAGATGCAAAAGGGAACTGGATGCAGGATTTTGATCCTTTTAAAAGCGGGGCCAACAAACATTATGTGGAAGGCAATGCCTGGCAGCTTACCTTCTTTGTTCCCCAGGATATTCCCGGGCTCATCAGTAAGATCGGTAAAGAAAAATTCCTGGAACGGCTGGAATGGGGTTTTGAGGAAAGTGATACATGGAGGTTTAACGGGCCTAACGACCAGTACTGGGATTATCCTGTAGTGCAGGGCAACCAGCAATCCATGCACTTTGCTTTTCTGTTTAACCAGGCCGGAAAACCGTGGCTCACCCAGAAATGGAGCAGGCGTATCCTGGAGCGTTATTACGGATATGGCAAGGAAAATGCTTATTTGGGAGACGAAGACCAGGGCCAGATGAGCGCCTGGTTCGTTATGAATTCCATAGGGCTTTTTCAGACGGATGGCGGAAGCAGGGTTGACCCTGTTTACGAACTGGGAAGTCCCCTGTTTTCCGAAATTACCATCGATCTTGGTGAACGCTACGGCCGTGGAAAGACATTTGTCATCAGGGCGCAAAATGCCAGTCATAAGAACAAATATATTCAGAAAGCCACACTCAACGGTAAGCCCCTGAACCAGCCCTGGTTCCCTGCAAAAGAACTTTTGAAGGGCGGAGAACTCCTCCTGGAAATGGGCCCTGAGCCTGATAAAACATGGGGAACAGTCTCTATTCGGAATAAACCGTAAAAGCTATTTGATCGCTTTCCACCATTCGCGGAATTCCTGGCTATCGTCATCCAGGTTTACCGTCTCCCCTATCCATGGGGTTACGAGCGGAAAACCATAGGCTTTATTCCCCGCCGAGACCTCGTTTAAGGGTTCCTCCCAACGATGCATTCCCAGGGCGAATTTGGAGGAATGCACGGGCATCAGCCTTTTGGCATTCAGGTCTTTTGCCGCCTTGAGGGTTTCCCCGGGAAGGCAGTGAATGGCATGCCAGGCCTTATTGTACTGTCCGTTTTCCAATATAGCAAGGTCTATGGTACCAAACTGCTCTCCTATTTCGGCAAAATGTCCGTCATAACCACTGTCCCCTCCCAGGAATATCTTTCTTTTCGGTGTTTCGAGCAGGTAGGAAAGCCATAGCGTATTATTTCTTTTAAAAGTACGTCCCGAAAAATGCCTTGCAGTAAGTATATGAAGTTTAGCTCCCGATGAAAGTTCCACCGTTTCGTCCCAATCCTTTTCCTCCAGTATTTCAGCGGTATAGCCCCAATGTTCCAGGTGTGAACCTACTCCGAGTCCGCAGACCACCTTTTTCACCTTGTCTTTCAAAGCGCTCACCGTTTCGTAATCGAGATGATCGTAGTGATCGTGCGTTATTAAAAGATAGTCTATTTCCGGGAGGTCGGAAACCGTATAAACATCAGTCCCCTTAAAGGCTTTGGTCGATCCCGGCACGGGAGAGGCATTCCCGCTGAATACCGGGTCTACCAGTATCTTCAATCCGTCCACCTGCATAAAATACGACGAATGCCCGAACCACACCAGCACATTGTCCTCAGCCGGTAATGCTTTCAGATCGGTGCGTACGGAAGGTATCCTGACATCCGGTACCAGGCCCGGTTTTTTCCTGAACAGGAAGTCGAACAATATACCTGCAAACGAGTATCCCTCGGTCAATGAGGGGGTAAAGGTATGATTTACAAAAGACCCGTCCCTGTAATTCGATGATCGCTTTATTCGTTCCAGCCGTTCCCCCGAAGGAGCTTTGCCGAATTTAGGGTGCTGCATATATATAAAGACGGAGACTACAAACAGGATAACAATAGAAATTAATATGAGCATAACACGTCGGAATATCTTGAATAGTCGTTTCACTTTTTCTTAACCGTATTCTTATCCGACTTTTCCGCATCCTCTTCCCCGTAAACAATCTTTATTTTCTGCTTCAGTCTTTTTACGGTTTCACGGATAGTCCCGTTCCAGCCGGAATCAAATGTATACAGTTTCAATTGTTTTGCCAGATCGAATGCGGTTTTCAGTTCCATTTTCATTTCATAAAGCAATACTTCCCGCCATTTGATATCTATTTTGCGGATCCCTTTTACGGTAAGTGCAAAAGCGATAAGTTTTTCAGCTTCCCCGAAGTCTTCATTTGACAAGAGGGTTTCGATGTAATACGGATAAATTTCAACGGCATTGACATTTATGCTCAATGCTTTCTGAAAACAGGCTTTGGCCTCTTCATACTGCTGCAGTTGTTCGGCATACATACGACCATACAGGCACAATACCATGGTGTTGTTTTCATCGTAAGACAACGCAAAGTCCAGGGACTCCAGGGTGTCTTCCAGGTTATACGGATAATTATCCATGGCCTGGAGCAGATATTTATGAATCGATGTCATTTCTCAGTTTATTTTTTAATTGTTGTCTTTGTTTTTTATAGCTCTTATCAGTCTTCTGTTCTTTAAAATCCGAACCGGTAAATATCCGGACAGGAGAGCCTCTTTCTATCCGGAACCCTTTATCTCTTAATTGCGCAAACTGTTTCCGGTACTGTTCTTGTTTTTCTTCTTCCAGTTTACGGAACAAACGCATACGGGCAAGTTCCTTATTGCGGTGCTGCGATCGGGAATCCATGGCCTGAACACTTATCCCGGTAGGAATATGTGTGGCCCTTACGGCAGAACTCACCTTGTTTACGTGTTGTCCTCCGGCGCCCGAACTCCTGCATGCCTGGTACTTTATATCCTTTTCGGACACTTCTTCAGTGTCTGTTTTTTCGATTTCAAAGATACCAATATACCAGTTTTTTCGCTTATGGTGCTTCCGGTACTGACTTTTTCCTGTCCACTGCACCGTACCAACCCAGCTTTTGCAAAAATGCCGTACATCTTTACCTTCCAAAAAAAGGAGTACTGAGGCTACAGTGCCGTTCTCTTCCCCGTTTTCTTTTTCGATAACGGTTACTTCTATCCCCTCATTTCGCGCTTCGTCCAGGAATTTTTTCAGCACCTGGGCCACCACCTTCGTACATTCCGCCGGTCCGTCGCCGGCGGTGATCAGTATCATTGTTTTCATCACTTATCCATTCTTGCGATCCGGGGCTGAAAACTTCCCAATACCTGTACAAGTTCTTCCTGCTTTAATCAGGTCTTTCCCGGATAATTTACTTCCCTATCTCTTCTTTAAAATATTCGATAACAAACCGGTTTTTTCCGTAAACCGGTATCTTGTTTTGCCCTCGGGCAAACCATAGTTCTGAAATCGTCGGGAGTCTTAAAGGTTGCGGGAAAATACCGGGAACAAAAAAACCCGAGGATTTCTCTTCGGGCTTTTCATATATCTGCTGTATTTCTGGATCGGACTATAACAGATAAAAACCACGAAGAAACACATCCGTGCGTACGGAAGGTTTTGCTGTGAAGTATTTTCGGATCATGAGCATTCTCTTCGTTTTTTTATCGGGTTAATAATTCATTTGCGGGCACAAAATTGCATCATTTATTTGAATTGTGCAATACCCTGGCAGAAACAAGTCTGAAAATCAAGGTTTTCAGGGAGACAAACAGCGTCATCTGTTTAAGTATAATCAATTAGCATTATAATGCAATACTACCAGTACCGGATAATGGTCGGAAGGCAACCTTGTCTGTGTTGCGTACAGGGATATTTCCTTCGGATAATTGCCGGTATTGACCAGTTCCTGTAATTCCTTTTCATCTGTTTTATACGAATCGGTCAGCACACCGTGCTTTTCAACCCGGAAATCATCGGTTATAAAAATATGGTCTATCCTGCTATCGGAACGCGAATCCGGTTTAAAACCGTTAAAAGTGCCTTGTGCACCGTAATGTAATGTCGCTTTTTCAAAGGCATCGGCCAATTTATCCGAACCATTTAAAACCTTGTAGCTTGCACTGTTCTGGTCCACGTTAAAGTCCCCGGTAAGAATGGCAGGGACGGTATCGTCAAATTCTTTCATCTTTTGCATGATAAGTTTTGCGCTTTCTTTCCGTGCTTCTGTCCCTACGTGGTCAAAATGTACATTAAAAAAGTAGAATTCAAAACCGGTTTCCTTTACCTTAAATTTGCCCCATGAACATATACGTGGCAATACGGCATCCCAACCCTTATTTGGTCTGGTGGTATCTTCGGAAAGCCAGAAGTCTCCTTTGTCTTCCAGTTCAAATTTTTCCGTATTATAAAATATGGCAGAATGTTCGCCCGCTTCTTTTCCGTCATCACGTCCCACCCCGATAAAATCATATCCGGACAGGTCTCCTTTTAACTGTTCCAACTGGTGCTTCAGGCCTTCCTGTGTTCCGAAGACATCAAAATCGTGAAATTTTATTAAGTCGGCTATGGTTTCTTCCCTGTATTTCCAGTTATCCAGAGAATCTCCGGGGTTATCGTACCTGAGGTTATAACTGGCTACTCTTAAACTCTGGGCGGATAACCCCAGACCGGTTAGTAAGAACATAGTAAAGATCAAGCTTTTTCTGAATCCAATCATTTATACTAAATTTTGTTTTCCCACAAAGATAGGCCTCTGTAGTATTAATATCCATTATCTAACTATAATTTAAGATTTCTTAATTCCCAACGGAATTATAACAACTATGTTTTTCAGGCAACATGTCTCAAAAATGGAAAACCCGGTCTATCTCATTCCCTTGAGACATCCGGGATTTCCGCTATTAAAAAAAGTCCGGTTGGTGGTGATCTTTATTCCTCTTTATCCGAAACAGGATATATTTTATTCCACGGGAATGACACTATGGAGAAATGCCCACATTTCATTACTGACCTTTTTCTTTTCTTCTTTGGTAAATTTGCCGTGTTGCCCTCCGGGTATGGTTATAAAGCGGGTTTTTACCCCGTTATCCGTCAGTTTTTGGTGTAAAACGACGGACTGATCGTATGGTACGATCGGGTCGGCATCCCCGTGAACGATGAATACAGGCGGACTGTTCCTGTCCACATAAAACAAGGGAGAAACAGATTTTACGAATTCCTCATCATTATGACCATCTCCCAACCAGTTCCTGGCCGATTTCCAACCGGAAAGCGGCGTAAGGTCCATAACGCCGTATTTGTCGATGATCGCGGCAACTTTCAGGGATTTATCGTAACTGCAATTCGTATCAAACCTTTTGTCATCTGCCAGCAATCCGGCCATAAGGGCCAGGTGACCGCCGGCGGATCCGCCCATCAATACGATGTTGTCCGTGTCGATATTTATTTCTTCCGCATGTTTGTGCAAATATACCAGGGCACAGCGAATATCTTCTATGGCGCCGGGAGCAGTGGCTACGTCTACAAGACGATACTCCACATTGGCAACGGCATAACCATTCTTGAAAAACGAGCCGTAACCACGCTGGGATTCCTTAACCCCGTGATTCCATCCACCCCCGTGAATATTGATCACCAGCGGAACAGGGGTCTTAACATCGGTAGGGTAATAAATATCCATTCTGCCTTCCCAACCATCAACTACTGTATATACCACATCTATTTTTGCGGTGTAATTTTCCGGATAATCTACAGGCAGATACTCCGTGTTCTGCCCGGACGCATTATAAATCGCGGATACAATGATCGCTAAACAAACAACTAATTTTCTCATTTTCTGCTATTATTGATTTTTATCAGGGATGTGTGACCTCCAGATCGTAATATTTAACTTTTGCAAAACCGGATGTATCGGTAGTTACCAGGTAATTTCCGGCTTTAAAATAGTTTTCGAAAGGCCATTTTTCCATACTTACATCGTCAAAAACATAGGTTTCATCATCTACGGTTACCGACAGTTCTCCGTATGAAGCTTCTATTTCCACGGTAAAAGTATCGTGCCCCACTTCTCCGAAATCGTGCTTAACGTCTGTCCAGGTTTGGTTGCTGTCGTCATACAGATCAATACCGGAAGTGGATTCGTCCACCAGGGTTTTCTTATAGGCAAAAAGGTGCCCGTCTATCCAGGTCATTTTGAGTAAAGGTGGCGCGTGATTACTGCTGAAACCATAAGTGGCCATATCTTCCTGTGAAATGATCCCGTGGATCTGCATCACGATAACCCGGTGATAATCGTACTTGGTATTCACGGTATCGGTAGAGATACTGTCTATTTTTAAAGTTCCTCTCATAGTCCCTCCTTCTGTCAGTGACCAGTTGTTATAGTTGTTACCGGGAGTCATCTGCTCGCGCAGTTCTGTTCTCGGGTAACTGCTGTTTGGTGTCGTCGCCCCTGCCGGATAGGTATAAAACACTATAGAGGTATCCGTAGTATCATCATACATAAAGGGAGCCAGTTCTGCAATATCCCGGTAACCGTAGTCTATCAGGTCGGACGGTTGGTATTCGTCCGGTTTGCCATTATCATCCAGGTCTACGGGTAAGGTTATTTTCCAGTGGCTGAAATCAATATCGGCATAAAGGGTGGCCGTCTCTTCTGCAACATGAAGTATGTTTTCCTCGGTAAATTTGTCCTCCATATCCCCGGAGCATGCCAGGCATAATGAAGCTGCCATCACCAGGGTTCCTTTTAGCGGGACAGCCGCCTTTAACGTAGGTGTTTTAGTTCTCATAAATCTGCTTTTTAAAGTATTGGATTGGTTTATTGGTTATTTTAAGTTTGGTGCATATTTCTCCTTTTTTAAATCTTCACCTTCAGAATTTCTTGACATCTTTTGCGGATCACTTCCGGTTTCAACACAACAGTTCCGTCACCGGAAAAAAGGGAAGATCCCACACCAACGCAAAAAGCGCCTGCAGTCCTGTATTTTTGATAGGTTCCGGGATCTGCATCTATCCCGCCGCTGGGCATGATCTTCAGTTCAGGGCACGGAGCCAGTACGGCTTTGATATAACCGGCCCCTCCCAGCGCCCGGGCCGGAAAAGCCTTCACTATATCGGCACCGTACTTGTGTGCGTTATACATTTCGGTGAGCGTTCCGCATCCGGGAATCCAGGCTATTTCCTTTTGTATGCAATACTCTCCTACTTCCGTATCCAGAACTGGAGCTACCACAAAACCGGCCCCGGCAGCAATGAACTTTTCCGCAGTTTCCCTGTCTTTTATCGTTCCTATCCCCAGGACCAGTCCGGGGCACTCCTCCCCCGTCCATGCTACCAACTCCGTAAACACAGCAAGGGCCCGTTCTCCCCTGTTGGTAAACTCTACTGCCCGGACACCCCCGTCATAACAGGCTTTGATCCATTGTTTACAAATCCGGATATCTTCCTCGTAAAAGAGTGGTATCAAAGGATATGCTCCGAATGTCTGTAATACCGTCTCCTTTTTAAATTTTGTTTTTGTCATCGTATGATCCTTCCGTTAAACCCGGAGCGGATTACACCTGTTATATCATCTGCCGAAAGCAGACAGGCATCCCCGGGAATAGTATGTTTTAATGCGGATGTAGCATTGGCAAATTGTAGTGCTTCGTCCCAATTATAGTGCAGCATGCCATAAATAAGCCCGGCTGCAAAGGCATCCCCGGTCCCTATCCGGTCGACCACCGGGGTAATTTCAATGGGATCGGATACATACAACCTTTTTCCATCCCAGCACCTGGAAGCTATTTCGTGACGTGACGCATTGACGGAACTCCTGGTCTTTTGCACCACATTTCGTATAGCAGGACATTCCACCATCAAAAATTTTGCGGCATCTTCAAATTCTTCTTCTTCGAAATACGTACCGAACAACATGTTAATCTCTTCGGGCCCACCCATAAAAACCGCAGACAGGGCAACCATTTCCCGTAAAGTCGCGGACGGATCGGCATCGTACTGCCATAAATTACTCCGGTAAACCGGGTCGGTACTTACGGTTATTCCTTTGTTATGCGCTACCTGCAAAGCATCTTCCAAAGCGCGGGAAGCACCGGAAGATATGGCAGGAGTGATCCCCGTCCAGTGAAACCAGGAAGCATTGTCCAAAATCTTTTCCCAATCGAATTCATCCGGGTCCGTTTTGGCAAAAGAGGAATGACTACGGTTATATACAATCCTTCCCGGCCGGTGTACCACACCCTGTTCCAGGAAATATATGCCCAGGGGAGCATTGTTGCAGGCTACAAAGGAAGTATCTACCCCATACCTATTCAGATGTCCTTTGGCCGAAGCTCCCGTAAAGTCATCGGGAAGGGTCGTTACGTGTGAGGTTTCACACCCCATGCGGGCAAGGGCAACGGCAACATTGGCTTCTGTACCCCCATAGAAAATATCGGCTTGCTGCGCCTGTACAAAACAGTTGTAATCCTGTGGCGACAGGCGCATCAATATCTCCCCGAAGGTTACGATCTTATGCTTTTTCTCCGGTTTCATATCATCCCTAGCTAAAGGCAAGTCCTCCGTTTATATCTATATTATTCCCGGTCAGGAACGAAGATTCTTCAGATGCCAGGTAGGTTACCAGGTCGGCTACTTCCTCTGCTCTTCCTTCTCTCCGCAATGGTGTTCCCCCAGCAACTTTGGTCCTTACCTCTACATTGGTGAAATCATCGTGAAATTTGGTGGCGATCATTCCGGGGCACAAGGCATTTACCCGGATTCCCTCCGGCCCGAATTCTTTGGCCAGGGCACGGGTATAGGTCATTACTGCTCCTTTGGAAGTGGCATACATACTGGCACCGGGCCCACCTCCGTCCCTGGCCGCCTGTGAAGAAAAGTTCACGACAGATGCCCCGGTCTCCATCAAGGGTTTGAATGCCTTGGTAACCAGGAATACGGTCTTCAGGTTGACATTCATCAATAAATCATAAAAAGCTTCATCCATCTCCTCAATGGTCTTACGGGCAAAGAGTCCGCCAGCAACATTGACGAGAACATCCACCTTATGGCCAAAAGCTTCTTTGGTTTTGGCTACCATTTGGTCTATATCCTGTTGTTTGGTCATATCCCCGTATACGGCAATGGCCTCTCCGCCGACTTTCCGGACTTCTTCCAGTGTGGCCTCGGCATGCGATTCACTCTCAAAATAATTCACCACTACTTTAGCCCCTTCTTTGGCCAGTTTTACCGAGACTGCTCTTCCTATGTCCCGCGCTCCTCCGGTGACTACCGCAACTTTTCCTTTTAATTTCATTTCGAATTTTGATTTTTTTAATTATTTAATGATGTTTACTGGTTTGATCTTTTTGCAAAAAACGTGTACTGCCAGGATTCCGAGAGGAACAAAAACGGCAATGATCACAAAGGCCGGGATGTAAGATTCCCTTGTAATTACCGGGATCAGAAAATTCATGACGATCACGGACAGCACACCGGACATCCCCCCGAAACCTGCCAGCGTGCCGACGGATTTTCCATCGAACAGGTCACTGGGCAGGGTTTGTATGTTACTGATCCCGAACTGAAACCCAAACAGTACAAACGCTACTATGATGACGAACTTCATCGGCGTATCGGCCAGGAAAATGGTGGCCAGTAAGCCGAGAAACATAATAACCCCGGCAATGTTTATCGTTCGTTTCCTACCTATATCCACCGATTTTTTCCTGGTCATCAGCCTGCCCGCATACCATCCCCCGGCGATACTTCCGAAAGCTGCGCCTACGTATGGCACCCAGGCAAACAATCCGATCTGTTTTACATCGAAACCGTAGGTGTTTTGCAGGTATATAGGCATCCACCCTACGAATAGCCACCAGATGGGCTCCAGAAAAAAACGCGACACCACCACGCTCCAGGATTCTTTATGGGACAGAATTTCTTTGAGGGACAAAGGCCTGGAATTCTGTTTATCGGTATCCTCCATGTTTCTGCCCTCTGTAATATAGGCGCGTTCTTCTTCGGTTATCCACGGGTGTTTTTCCGGTAGTTTTTTATTGACGATCAGCCAGGGAATTATCCATAACAGTCCCATTGCTCCGATCAGGATAAAAGTAACTTTCCATCCGTACCCCACATAAAGCAGGGCAATAAGCGGTGGCGCCACGACAGATCCAAGAGAGGCTCCGGCATTGAAAATTCCCTGGGCAACGGCACGTTCCTTCACCGGGAACCATTCCGCATTGCTCTTCACAGCCCCGGGCCAGTTTCCCGCTTCAGAAATACCCAGCATCATCCGGACAAAACCGAGGGAATAAATTCCTCTTACTGCAAAGTGGAACACAGAAGATAACGACCATACGGCTATGACAATAACATAACTCATACGGGTGCCCAGCTTGTCAAACATCTTTCCCGATACGGATTGTCCTATGGCGTAAGCTATCATAAAAAGGTTGAGTATGAGTGCGTAATCCGCATCATCCATCCCCAGGTCTTTTCCCATAGCAGGCCACATAATGGACAGGGCGGAACGGTCTATATAATTGATAATGGTAGCCAGGCCGATAAGGGCAATGATCCACCATCGTAGTCCTTTGATCTTCAAAATCTATTTCTTTAAAAAGTTAATATCGAGGAAGTCTTCCCGTACGGGACTGAATACATCGATAAGCATACCGGCTTCCAGGCATACGGCACCGTGCAGTGCATTAGGCGGAATATAAAAGCCATCTCCTTCGGATAATACTCTTTCTTCTCCGTCAATGGTCACCCGGAACCTTCCGGAAGCCACATAGGTGGTCTGGGCATGAAAATGCTGATGTTCATAGCCTACCGCACCTGTTTCGAATTTTACTTTTACCATCATTATCTGCGTGTCGTATCCGACGAACTGGCGGGAGACTCCTTGGTCTACATTTTCCCATTCCTTACTGTCGGTCTGAAAGAAAACATCACTGATGATCTTTTGATTTTTCATGAAGCTTGTTTTTATTTGGTTATGGTATATGCGCCTTTCCAGCGTATGGTTTTGTTGCCGATTGTCAATTGATGTTCCGAATTATCTTCTGTTTTTTCCCGGCACAGGACCAGGGTATATTCCTCTTGTTTCTTAAACCGGAATGTTACGGCCAGATATTTTTTGTCTTTGTATGCCAGTTCCAGTTTTTCAATACCCGAATCGGGATTCTGTACGGTCTCCAGTTGCGGATCGAAATTTCCGTGAGGTTCTATGATACTTACAAACACATGTTCCCCCGCACCAGGCTGACGAACGAGGTAACCTTTTTCACTTCTCAGGTTGAAATCGGGGTCATTGGCACCCGTCTGCGTGAAAAACACCTCTGTATCGGTATCTGTAAGGGTGGTTATGGAATAGAACTTTTTGTCCTTGAGCCAGGTAAATACGGCCCGGCCTTTTCCCGGTTTTCCCTGTGCTGTTTTGTACAGGTGCTGGTAACCGTTTTTAGTACCTAAAGCGGTAAGGCTATTATCCCTGCTATAATCAAAACTTGTACGCATTAACTGTCCGGAGTACTGAAAATTGAGATCGTACTGATGCGGGGTATCCGATACGGCCTGAAAAACATCTATGATAAAAGGGTGCTCCGGTGCTTCGTTCGTAGTAAGCATGGCGACTGTACGTATCAGTTTTATATCCTTATAAGCATGATCTTCTCTTGCGGAAACAATATGTATATCCTTTTGAAGATCGTAAAACAACAATTCCGGGACATTTTTGGAACCTTCGCTTACTTTTGCCTGGTAATGCGATGTTTCGTCGGCTATGAGCGTATTGTGCGCAATGCTTTGTCTGGCGTAGGTTTTATTCTCTTTGAGATACCTTCCGCCATCTTTGGCTTCTACATTCAGAAACCGGGCCGCACCGTAATCCTGTAAGACCTCATTCGGTCCGTCGTAAAGCAGCAGCCCCAGCCTGTCGAAATGACCGTGCCCCATACCCTGCGAAGCGAACTTAAAAACAGCGTCCAGTTGTGTGCCGGATGTATTAGGCATACGAAGCAGGGCTACACCTCCTTCATCCCCTTCCGGGCCGTCCTTTATAAACCGGGAGGATCTCTCATACGGGATATTCTCCACCCCGGAAGCAGCCTTTGCGGTGATTAACCCCGCATTGGAAAGACTTACTTTTCCGTACTGAAGGATTACGGGCAGCAGGCTTTTATCCCTATATCTTTCATAAGCTATATTGGTAGCGAAAACAAGTTCTTCACTGAAATAGGTCTTGTCCTTTATGGCGTCGTTGATGGGATAGAATTCATTCTTCTGATTGGTCAGTTGTAATAATGTAGCCACCGCTTTATGCAATACGCCGTCCCTGTATCCGAATATTTTCAGTTCGGGCTGGTTTTCTTCTATGGCTTCGGCAAAGACCATAAAAGGCAGTATGGCATAACGCTGGTAATACGGGCCTTCGGAATAGTACCCGTCGGGAGAGAATAATTCGTCCAGTTGCTTCAGGAAACCTGTTTTACCGTCTTTGTTACTCCCTTTTACTGCTCTTTCAGTCATATCCCTGTCTCCCAGCACATATCCTGTCATTCCTACCGATGCTACCGCCCAGGTACCGTGGTTGTGTATTTTATTAAAAGTGTCATAAGAATCCACACTGATAAAGCGCGCTATACTCCGGAAAAGTTTCTTTTCTATTATTTCCCGATCTTTTGTCTTTATTTCGGTCTTTACGAGGTCGTAGGCCTGGATGCTGTAAAACAACCATACCGCTTCGTTGAGTCCCTGCCAGAACAATTTCCCTGCCGGGTGGTTTTCCTTCCGTTTGGGATGTAATGGCAATCCGGGATAGAGTTCGGCATACCGCAGCAGCATATTTTTGACGAACTCCGCATATTCCGGCTTTTTGGTTATAGCAAAAACCAGGGCGGCATTGTACATGTCCGTGTAATTCTTTTTATGCTTTTCATGGGTATACCCACCTCCGGGATCTGCCGGGACAGGGACCTCAACCGGATGCCGGAGCGCCGCATCCGCTTTTCGTTCCGCGTACCGGAATGATCTTTCCAGCAGGGGATTGTTATCTGTTTCCCTGCCGATCGCCCCGGCAGCGTCCCCGGACAATAGAAGCCGGGGATTGTTTTTGCTGTCAGACTGTGCACTGAGGACAAGGGCGAAGAACATCATCCCCAACAATCCTATAAATTGAATAACTGTATTTTTCAAATCGCGATTTTTATTTGGTTTTGCATCATTATCCTGCGGGTTTGAACAGGTCGGTCACATCTTCCGCTCCGAATTCCGTGAGAACCTGGTCGGTGACTATAATCCAGTCGAGATTGACAATTACCGGGAAGGTAGTTGCTCCGGAACCGGTGTTCAGGCGGAATTCGAAAGCCGAACCTACGGAAGTCAGGTCCGGAATAAAGTCCTTAAGCCTGACGGCAAACAGCTTCCATGTTCCGTCCGTATTGGTATTATCGCCGGAAAGTTCCCTCCGGTTTGCATTGGAGGTGCCACCGATATAAAGTTTCAGTATGGGAGATGTTCCTTCGGTATTTATCCAGAAGTGCAATACGGGATTATCTCCGAAATTCCCGGAATCCAGTATATTCTGCCAGGTATCGTTTGCCGTTTCGTTGTGCAGCCGCATCCTGGCGACGGTACTTCCGGTACCGGTATTCATTTGAAGATTATAGTAGGATTCCCCGGGGAAAGGCGGTTGTTCCACATTTCCGTTAAGCTGTTGAATAGCCAGGGGGTCCTTGCTCAGGTCTATGACGAAAACACTTTCAGGATCAGAATCGAATTCTATATAGTTTTCGTACTGCCCGTTGATATACGGCACTGCTTCACGTATCACCTGTTTGTCCGTACCGTAGTTAACTTCTATATCCCTGTACCCGGTCTGTACGCTTTCCGGTACATTAAAACTCAGTGCAGTGGCGGAAGAAGTATTTATTACAGCTTCTTCGCCGCCTATGTCAACGGAAGTGATCAGGTTCAGGTCTTCCCCGGTGATAAAGACCTCATTGTCCCGGCTCATCAGTTGCGGCCAGTTGTTTATTACCGGGGTGGGAATTGTAATTTTAAAATCATTGCTCAGGACTGCCGACGTTTCTCCCGAAGAGGTGTTGTAATACATCTTCACCTCCTGCCCGTCCCCCTCGTTATTGGGAATGGAAACCACCAGGGCCTGGGCTTCCTTAAACTGAATGATGGCTTCGGTCCCTCCAAAGGTAATCCTGGTTACGGTCTGAAGGTTTGTTCCTTCAACAACAATATTTTCATTGACCATTCCCTCTTCCGGAAATTCCGAAGTAACTTCCGGCTGCGGATAGGTTACGGAAAGTTGTTCTGAAGAAGAGGCTTCCTTTTCGGCAGAGGTGGTAATCCTCAGAATACCGCTCTTCGCCTGCGGGGCTACTTCTATTTCCAGGGTTTCCCCGTTAATTCTCTGGGTGATCTTACATTCGGTATCTCCGATATAAGCCTTATTGGCAAAATTCAGATAGGTCCCTTTAATAATCACTTTGGACTGAATATCCGCGGAAGCGGGACTGAACGAAACTATGGTGGGCTGTGCGGAAAGTATTTCTTCGACCGTCTGGTCCACCTCCGTATCGGCATCGCATCCGGCAACACAGATCATAACGGCAAGCGCGTAAACTGCTGCGATAAAGGTTGCTGATTTTATTTTCATAACTGTCGGTGTTTTAGTTAGTTTTATCTGTTTTAGTTTAATACAAGACAAAATTGTTTTCATCAGGTTTCTCGGAAAATCAGTTTACCCCCTCCCGATAATTATCGGGACTAAAGGGAGCCTGATTTTCCTCGTCCCGATATTTATCGGGATGCTCCCTTTAGAGGGCTGGGGTAACAAATCGAAAGGTTATCGAAATTAAATTTTTGTCATGTATTGAAAAGTTTTAGTTAGTTTGAAGTAATCCAATATCTCTTTTATCCGTCGCCGCATTTTTCAGCGGAGACTTTTCCCCCGGCTTAAAAACCTTGGTGTCGGTCCACTTGGGATCGGTCCGGAGAATACCTGTGGAACCTGCTCCACCCGAAAGCTTAAGCTCCCCGGAATTGTAAATAACCGTATTGATTATACTGTTTTTACTTCCCTGTAAAACCACGGCCTGCTTCGCTTTCGGGCTTCCGGAAAAAACAGAATTGGATATGGTTACATACACGATGCCCCTGGTTCGCAGTATCCTTCCCTTTTCATTGTTATCCACATTATAGAACACGGAATGATCTATACGCAACTGACCTCCTACGGTAGATTCGTCATTTCCGCCCCGGTAATAATAGAGTGCAAACTGTCCCAGGTCTTTAAACAAAGTGTTTTGTATATCGATGACTTCGGCATTGTACTTTCCTTTATCCTCTTTTTCATAACTCAGGTTCAGGCCCCTGTGGCTGTCCTCTATCCGGCTGTTCGTGATACGTATGGTATCGGCAAAAGTGCCTTTGTATGCCTTGAATACCGCCCCGGTTTCCTGTGTAAAACCGTGAAGGTAAACATCGTTAAGTTTCAGCCGGTATGCTTCGGAACTCGGCTCCACGGGTGAAATGATCCCGTATTTCACGGGGTTCTCCCTGCCGGCATCTATCTCCACACCATCCAGGGTCAGGGATTTTCCTTGCTGTACCCGGAAGAAGTAATTGGGGACATTCCCATCTTTGCTGATCCGGATCGAGGTTTTGGAACTTCCTTTTCCCTTGATTACAAGCCTACTCGTAACGGACATACCTTTATCTATTTCGTAGAGGCCTTCGGATAATTGCAATACCGTGTGATCTGTAGCCTTTTTTACCGCTTTCTCCAGGGTATTCCTTCCGGGAGCAACTTCAATAACTTTATATTCCCCGGGGATTTCGGAAGCTGTTTGTACAGCAGTCTTTTCCACATGCCAGTCCACTCCCGGTTTTATGCGCAATGCCACCGGAACTCTCTCGTTCCCCGGAATTACGGCTCCTGCCCTTACCCCGGTTCGTACGGTTCCGGTAAGGTCGGTTCGTACGGGTCTTACGGAAGGTGTTGTTGTCAGAAGGGAATCACTTACCGGAATGGGATATATCTCCAGGTTTTTCCATTGCAATTCTACGCGGTCTACCCCTTTCACCTTAGTGCTCACCGGTCCCTGAACTTTGTTTCCGGAAAATGTGATCCCGGATATGTCATCCAAAACCCGAAATATATCACCTTGCTTTTCCGTGTAGAACAGGTTATTGGCAAAAACGGTATTTACCGGGGTCAGTGTACGTTCTTCATCACTCCCTGCACATAGTTCAAGCGGTGCACAGTTGACAAAAGTGTTATTCTGTATTACGGCATCCTTTACCTGGTTATACCGGTTCAGCGGGCCATCGGGTACCCCGTTCATAATGACCAGGGGCGAGCGAAAACCATCTCCCGTCAGTCCCATCATCAGGTTGTTCTGTACGATATGTCCTTCGTTGATAACACGGACACCACCGGTATGGGGTTTATTGTTCCCGAAAAAGATATTTCCTTCCACAAGACAACGGTTGCCATGCCGCAGGACCAGTCCACCTTCACTTTCTATAAAAAGATTATTCCGGTAAATATTATCACAGGACTTGCTGGAAATGATCTCCACTTCCCCGTTGCAACGTTCGAAGAGGTTTTCTTCCACTACGGTCCCGGAAGATTCCAACGAGGTATGGCTGGTCCCTATCCGGATGGTTTCCCCGCCATTAGATCCCAGGGGCGGGCGATGGCCGAAGAGATTGTTATCTATCCGGTGATGGTTTTCCAGGTTGATCTTGTTATCCTTCAGTCCCACGATAAGTACGGGGCCCTGGTTTGTTTTTCCCTGAAACGTACAGTGATCCACCCGGTTATGCTGCCCCCAAAGCTCCACCCACTGGTATTGCAACGAACGATCGTCCGGGTTATAACCGGTCACGGCACAATTGGTTACCCTGGAATAAAAAGAGGGTTCTTCTTTGCTCTTCCGGAACGATATGACCGGTTTTCCCATCGTATTTCCGTCCCGGAACCACAATCCGTTTACCACGAGGTATTTTCCGACTATCATAAGCCTCGATTTTCCGTTCAGAATGACTTCCCCCGGGGTTTCCGCTTTCAGTACGATCTGTTTTCCGGGTTCCCCCTCGGCGAAAAAACGGATCTCGGTATTGGTCCACGTTTTGTTCGCCATGACAATGGTATCTCCGGGAACGGATTGTTTTATCGCCTTATTCAGTTCTTCTTCCGTGCTAACTTTGATGCTGGTCGCGTGCAGACCCTGAAAAATCAGTATACAGAACAAACATGTATATATATTCTTCATCTCAGTATCCGATATTTTGGGCTATGCCCGGGTTCAGGTCTATTTCGTATTGCGGTATGGGAAGCAGCAACTGGTATTCTTCTATGGGATTGGTGTTGAACTGCGGCCTGTCCGGATCGTTATACTGGTCTTCCGTGGCAAAATGGGTGTTCATTACGGTAATGGCTCTTCCCGTACGTACCAGGTCAAACCATCTTTGGTTTTCGAAGGCGAATTCCAGTTTCCTTTCTTTTTCGAGGGCGAGTTTGAAATCAAAATAGCTTCCCACTTCCGAATTATCGTAAGCTACCAGTCCGGCACGTTCATGTACCTTGTTAAGCAGGTCGATGGCTTCGGATGTAGGCCCGCTTACCTCGTTTATGGCTTCGGCGAGCAGGAGCATGGCATCCGTAAAGCGAATTACCGGCCAGTCGTTCCCGGCATCGTCTACCGTAGCGAAATCGGAATTGTATTTGATGATGTGTTTGCTCTCGTTTACTATGCCGTTATAACCTATCCACGTATCGACCATAGAAACCGTTTTTCGCTCGTCGCCGGCTTCATAGGTCTGTGACAGGCTGGTGGAAGGTACATTGAGTTCATCACCGTTTCCTCTCACCACGAAATCATCGCTTTGCATGGGAGCAAAATAATTGGCAAAGGGCGCCCCCAGGCCAACACTTCCGGTCTGGTACCTTACGGCATAGAGGATTTCACTGTTGTATTCGTTGGATATATCAAAAACACCGGCGTAATCGTCGAGATAAGCAAAGGGGCTGTTATATACCACATCGGACAGTGCTGTCGCTGCCCTGTTTATATTTTCCGTACCTCCGCGGGTGAGCAGGGCTTTACCGAGTTCGGTTTTCGCTGCCCACCTGGTCAGCCTTCCCAATTCGGAACCATCGGCGGTACCGGGCAGGTTTTCGGCGGCAAATTCCAGGTCTTCCAAAAGGAAATCATATACTTCCTCCGTGGTACTCCTATCCATAGTTTTGGCTTCCGCCCCGGAAATAGGGCGGTCTACAAGAAAAACCCCTCCCCAGAGACGAACCAGGTTAAAATACATGTGCGCCCGGAAAAAGCGGGCTTCTCCTTCATATCGGCCGGCGAGTTCGGGATCTTCTACCACATCGATCTGGTTGATCACATTGTTTGCCAGGGAAATAACCCGGTAACAGGCTCTCCAGTAATCTTCCACGTGAATATTCTGGGAGGTCAGTACAAAACGATCCACCTGGCGAAAGGGTACATTGGCAGTCTCACTGTTGCGCGGGCTCATATAGGTATTGTCCGAACGGAGCTCCGTCATTATCCATTCTTTGTCCAGAACATCGTGCATTCCACTGTATATTCCCACGATAGCCAGGTTGATATCTTCCGCATTATTATAAAATTCGTCGGCGCTTATTTCGGAGATCGGTTGCAGGTTCAGTTCTTTATCACAGGAAACAAACCAGAAAATCAGGGTCAGGCTTATCAGGCTTAATGCTTTTGTATATATGCTGTATCTTTTCATGTCCCTCTATTTTAAAAATTAATATCCAGTCCCAGGGTTATTTGTCTCTGTATGGGATATGCTCCGCGCTGATACCCTGAAATAAGCGGAGAATTGTAGACCCCGCCGGTGGAAATGGCTTCCGGGTTAATCCCGAAGAAATCATCGGCCATGAGGTACAGTAAGTTTTGTCCGGAGACAAAAAATCTTACTTTATCCAGCCGGATCTTGTTGACTACCGATTGTGGTAAAGAGTATCCCAGTATCACCTCCCGAAGCGATATGTATGAGGCATCCTGGATGAGATAATCGGTGAGTATCCAATCCCTTCCGAGTTTTTCCCTGGGTTTGGTTGCCGCGAAATTTTCGTTAAACCATCGCCCTTCCACAAAATTTTTGTGCAGATACCTGGGCTCGGTATAATACCCGTCACCGTAGAAGACTTTGGCGCCGTGAGACCCCTGTAAAAGAAAATACAGGTCAAATCCTTTGAATGTAAACGTATTACTAAAACCCCAGGTGAAATCCGGAAAGGGGCTTCCGAGTGTTGTCCTGTCATCTGCCGTGATCACTCCGTCTCCGTTCATATCCGCCACCCGGATACCTCCCACGGCATCTTCGGACGAACTGGGCAGTGAATTCAGTTCTTCTGCATTCTGCCATATGCCTACCATCTTGTACCCGTAGAACTGTATGGCCTCTTCTCCCACACGGGAAATGTACTGTTCGTTCCGTTCTCCCTGGTTGATGAACTGTTCTTCTCCTCCGAGAGAGATCAGTTTGTTTTTATTGGTAGAAAAATTGATATTCCCGTTCCAGGAAAAACTATCGGAAGCAAGGTTGGCAGACAAGGCCAGTTCCAGTCCCTGGTTTTGTATTTTACCGACATTGTTCCAGTAATTGTCACGCCCTGTGGTAAAGGATACATTTTGTTGTAATAACAGTTTGTCTGTTATGGAATAATAATAATCCCCGGTGAGGGACAGTTTATTGTTAAACAAACTGATATCCCATCCCGTATCGTACTGATAGGTCTGCTCCCAGCTTATTGCACGGTTACCCAGGGTAGGATAAGTCTCTCCCAGGCCGGAGGTTACCGATCCGCTACCTTCTCCGAAAGAGTAATTGGCGGGATACAGAAGGTTGGCGAAAGCGTAATTCTCTATGTTGTTATTCCCGGTCATACCAAAACTGGACCTTATCTTGAATTCGTTGATAAAACCGATCTTCTCTTTCCAGAAATTTTCCTTGTGTATATTCCATCCCACGGAAGCAGATGGGAAAAATCCGTATTTATTTTCCGGTCCGAAAAGGGACGAACCGTCATAACGTGCAGCAACGGAAGCCAGGTATTTTCCTTTATACTCGTAGTTGATACGCGCCAGGAAGGAAACCAGGGAGATCTCTTCCTTACTCGTATACGTATCGTTGGCATCAATTACGGTGGCCGCGTTGATGGTTTCTATAAGGTCTGTAGGAAATTGTGTGCCGCTTATTCCGCTTCTTTTAATTCCGGTGTATTCATAGGTCGTTCCCACAAGGCCGTCTAATCTGTGATTCCCTAGTTTTTTCTTATAGTTCAGGGTATGCTCGGTGATTACCCGGTTGCGCATATAGGTGGTGTTGATTCCGAGGGACTGTCCTGTCCTGTTCGCTATGGATTTGCGAAACCGTTCGTAATCACGGTACTGAAAATACATCCCTACGGAGCCGCGGTACCTGAGATCGTCGGTAATATTCCAATTTGTAAAACCATCGGCGACCATACGATAATCGTACTGCATCCGTTCTTCGTTTTCCATACGGGCCATGGGATTATTATTGCTGGAACCCCAGAGCGACGGAACGGTAAATGTCCTTTCGTCCCCATTCTCATCGGTATAGGTATAGGAGGTATTGTTAAAGTGACGGGGATGTGCATAGGCCCCAAGTCGCTGCCCGGTGAGTCCGGCCGTATATTCATTGTGTTTTACGGGGCCCCACTGCAAAGCCCGGGAAAAATCCGAAAAAGGAACGGTAGATCGTCTCGTCCTGGAATACGAAGGACGGAAATTAAAGCCTATCTCCAGGTCTTCCGAGAGTTTGGTACTCAATCTCCCCTGCAGGTTCAGCCTATTGTTAAAATTATCCTTTAAAAGTCCTTCGTCTTCGATCCACTGGGAAGAGATATAATAACGGGTGTTACTGTTTCCTCCGGATACATCAAACTGATAGTTCTTTATATGGGCCACTCCCCGCTGCGATTCGTCCGCCCAGTCCGTCCCCCCGGTCCTGTCTGCAATGATCCGTTGTGCCATTTCCCGGTCGGAATGCCTTAGTACCGTCGGTGTTGTACCATTTTGCATGGCCGTGTAATCTTCGATCATCTGCCGTTCCCTGAGCAACATATCCGTATATTCATAAGCATCGAGAACGTCTATCTGCTCATAGGCTTTTTTAAAGCCGGTAAAGGTTTTGAAAACATATTTTGGCTGTAAACTCCCGTTTTTGGTGGTGATAAGAATGACTCCGTTTGCTCCCCTGGAACCGTACAAAGCCGTAGAACTGGCATCTTTTAATACTTCTATGGATTTAATGCTGCTCGGGTTTATAAACTCCAGGGCATCCGCAATGGGAAAACCGTCCACGACAATCAGCGGAGAGGTATTGGCACTGATGGAACTGAGACCCCGGATATTGATCTGTGGCGCGGTACCTACTTCGGACGACACGTTCTGGATCTGCACCCCTGCAATTTTTCCCTGCAATGCCTGGTCTACCCTGCTGTAAGGCAGTTCGTCGAGGTTTTTGTTTTCCAGGCTGGCTACGGACCCGGTCAAACTCGATTTCTTTTGCGTTCCGTAGGCGATCACCACCACCTCATCCAATTGCTCCGTGTCCTCTTTGAGACTTACGGTAATGTTGTTCTGGTTAGTAATTATTATACTTTCGGTAACATATCCTATATAGGAAACGCTAACTACATCGTTTTCGGAAACCGGGATAGAAAAATTACCGTCAAAGTCGGAAGTAGTCCCTCTTGACACATTGACCACAATAATATTGGCCCCGATAACAGGCAACTGGTCTGCCGCGGAGATAACTTTCCCGGTAAGCGTAAAGGAATCCTGGGCATGCACGGAGACGATACTCAGAAAAAAGAAGAGTACATAAAATCTGGTTTTCATAATTTGGTTAGTTTTGAATAGTTTCGGTTTGCCGCATATCGAACACCCCCACTACCGCAAAACATATAATTATGAAACAGATATTTTTGTTAAAATAATCTTTTCCTTAATTTTGCAAATAGTAGTAGTACTTAATATCAGCACTATTATTATTCTTCTTACACAAGAAGTTTTATCTAAAAAGGGTGAGTAGGCGGCTCATCCTTTTTAATTTCGCACTTCATATTACTTAGCTATAGCAATAGTTTTTCAGATCGGCGAAGTGCATATCAATGGCTTTCTCCGCTTTTTCAGGATCCTTTTCTTTGATGGCGTTAAAAATATCCTGGTGTTCTTTTATCAGTTTTTTCGCTTCTACATGACTACATATTTTGTTACTCATAAAATAGGTGATTATCTCCGGGACGATGATCAGTACCAGGGAGTGCATCACAGTATTGTTACTGGCTTCCACTAGTTTCAGATGAAACATCATATCTTCTTCCACGGCGCTTTCCCCGGTGAGAAGTTTGTTCTCAAATGCTTTTAAAGCCTCTTCCATATGTTGCAGATCTTCTTCGCTTCTGCGTTGTGCTGCCAGCCATATCGCATTTTTTTCGAGCATTATCCTCGTTTCCACCAACGACTTAAAATCGGGTCTTTGCAGTTTAAGAATATCCCGCATCATTCCGTTTAATGCCGTAACTCCCAGGTTGGATACCACGGTTCCGCTTTTGGGCAGGGTTTTCAACAACCCGTAAAATTCCAGTTTCTGTATGGCCGACCTTACCTGGCCACGGCTCACGTTAAACTTTTCCGACAATTTACGCTCCGAAGGCAAACGCTCCCCGGACTCCAGTTGCCGGGAGGTAATGAGATCTTTTATCTTATTGATAATAAGTTCTTCATCCGTTTGAAACTCCTCCTGCGCTTCTATTAAATTTTCCTTTTTTAAATCCAGCATCTTCGATTAAGTAATGTGGTTGACCAGATTGGTTAACCAGATTGGTTGACCAAATGTAATCATATTTTTTAAATGTGCAAGAATAAAAATTTAAAATTTTACATATTTCATAATTATCATGTTACATAACTACGGAATAAGCATTTATAAGAGCTCATCATTATTACCTATTGAACAAAAACGGATATATGGTTAGCTTTTGCAGCGGAGTTTTTTGCAGAAAAACAGCGTGGAAGTGATAAAACAGGGAAAACGGCAGGTTTATAATTTAACCTCTCTTAGCTTTCCATAAATATAAAATAGGTTCAATTAATTAGAGTATTATGACAAAAATTGTTTTTACCAGGTTTCTCGGAAAATCAGTTTACCCCCAGCCTCGTATGTTTGTTCTTAAATATTTTTATAGAATAGGTTTTAAAAAATATGAGATTTATGGTTATTTGAAAACTTAAATACAAGGAAGAAACAGGTAATAGCATCCCTGCCCAGATAACTTTTATAAGTATATCGCCCTTTAGATCTTGCACCTGTTTCTTTTCTTCTTATAGTCTGAATAGTATCTAGGAAATTGGCCATATTGCCTGTATTCCGTATAAAAACGAGGAAAGACAAAGAGAAGAAGTCCTTTATTGATTTAAATAACTATGAGAAAAATATGTGCTGGAATCGATATCTCCATGGATGATTTTCATGGATGTATAAAAATCCGATTAGAAGATGGTTCTGTGAAAATTAAAGGGACGCGATCTTTTAAAAATAACAGGAAAGGACATGAAGAGTTCTTGGAATGGGTTTTAAAAACAAAGGGACCTGGCCATAGTTGCCCCATAAGGTTTGTCATGGAAGCAACCGGTGTTTATTATGAAGACTTAGCCTATTTCCTTTATAAAAAGGATCAGGAAGTATCTGTTGTATTGGCCAATAAAATAAAGAACTATATAAAAAGTCTTCATATAAAGACAAAAACAGACTCCATGGATTCCAAACATATAGCCGGATATGGAATAGAAAGAGTATTAGATCGTTGGCACCCCATGTCTCCCATGTATAAAAAGTTAAGAGACCTTTGCAGGGAGTTACTCTCCTTTAAAAAAGAGCTTCAACGATCGAAGTGCCAATTACACGCCATGTATAAGTCGCATGAGAAGCTCGAAAGCATTATAGGGTTAAAGATCGAACAAATGGAATTTTATGAAAAAGCTATTCAAACCATCAAAAAAGAAATCAAAAACACGGTGGACCAGGATAAGGAATTAAAGAAAAAAATTGAGAAAGTAGAGACAGCTCCTGGTTTGGGTTTTGAAACCATTGTAATTTTAATCGCTGAAACTAATGGGTTTGCATTAATCCAAAACATTCGCCAGTTAATAAGCTATGCAGGACTTGATGTTACATTACATGAATCCGGAAAATACAAAGGGAAATCCCGAATATCAAAACACGGCAATTCGAGAATACGACAGACTTTATATATGCCTTCTATGACAGCGACAAGAGTTAATGAATCGATTAGAAATTTATATGAAAGAGTTTGCGAAAGAAATCCAGCAATAAAACGTAAAGGGATTGTGGCAGGAATGCGTAAATTATTGATTCTTGCTTATACCCTTTGGAAAAAAGAGCAAGAATACGATAAAGATTATCAATGGAGGTAATTAGTCCATAAAATAAAAAAAGCGGAGCATTACACTCCGCGCTAGATAGACTTCAAATCCACAATTGGAAAAAAGTCTTCTTTGTAGGATGGTAAAAGTAAAATAAAATCAAGATAACGACAAATTCATTAGGTTTTTACCATAGTATCTAAAGGG